>JAQBZB010000525.1 GCA_027622275.1 Planctomycetota bacterium
AACGAGACGTTCACCGCAGTCACATCGATCTGTTCGCGAGCCATGGCGTTGTGATCGAACAGAAAAGGTGTTTCGACTCGGCCTTGAATCGCAGTGATCGCCTCCGATAGCGCCGTCTCTTTGATTTCGACCGAGAGGTATTCGTACAGCTTGGGAACCTAGTCTGAACCGTTCCACGTGATGCAGCGCGTCAATGAGACTCACGGCACTCAGAACGTGAATGGCATTCACGATCAGATCTCAGCGTATACCTCAAGGATGTTTCCTTCGGGATCGGCAAAGTAAACGGTCCGGTGACCTCTCGGTTGGTCGGCTGGCGGATCGAGGATTTGTACGCACTTTGCGAGCAGCACTTCGTAACACTCATCGACCTCGTTGGGCGAGACCAGGAACGCAAGCTGGACCCCGGGCGATGCTGGTCCGCCGCCGCGCCCGTCGTAGTTCCGGGTGCGCTGACGAAGTCCCAGCAGCACGGAACCAACACGCAGAGCCAGACTCTCGTCCGTTTCCGAGTCGACAGGGAATGAAAACAGATCGCGATAGAATCTCTTCATCCGATCGATGTCGTCGCACAGCACAATGACATAACTGAGTTTCTGCACCGGTGTCAGCATGGATGGAATCTCCTTGGTAGCTTGACTCTCCGAGTCGAGCAGGATTGTACTCGACTCGGAGAGTTAAGCTACATCGGTTGCGGCTTCGACGCATCAAGCTTGATCAGGAACCAGACGAGGCCACCGACGCCGCTGATGACGCAGGCCACGACGATGGACCCGGACCAGCCTATCTGTCGGGCCATGATGGGGGTCAGTACGGGAGAGATCAATCCGCCGAAATTGCCGCCGGTGTTCATGAACGCGGCGGAGAGTCCGCGCGACTTGCCGCCAATGTCCGTCGCCGTCGTCCAGAAGACTCCTTCCACCATCCCGGCTGCCGCCATCGACATGGCAAGGCACAGCGCCACGTTCACCAGGCCGGTGACGTTCACGGCGATCACTCCGAAAACTGCCGCCAGTCCCATGCCGAGCAGCACAACGGCGCGGCGGCCGCGCATGGTGCCCAGCATTTCGCACACAATGTCGGTGCTCCGACCGCCGATCGCCATGCCGGCTCCCATCGCCAACATGATCCAGAACTGCGCCCAGCGTGCCTGGACGTCCGGTACATCCAACACTTCTTTGAAGTAGTAACCCATCCAATAAAAGAACAGGTACTGAAAATAGCCGTAGGCCGCGTAACTCAGCGTGAGCAGCCACAGATTGCCCTGCCTCAGCAGCGACCACGATCTCGCTGACTTCGTCTCGTTGAGCAAGGACGCCGGCTCGGCGGCGGACGTCGCCGGTCGCGGATGCGGCAGCGCCGGCAATGCGAGCAGCCACCACAGCACACCGAAAGCAATCAGCATCGAGCCACCTACAACAAACGTCCACTGCCAAGTCAGCCAGTCCATCAGCCAGCCGAAAACCGGATAACAGCAAGCGATACCGATCAACGCTCCGGCGGTGATCATTCCGTTCGCGCTCGCCCGACGGTCAATGGGCATCACATCGGACACGACATGTGCGGCAGCCGGATGCAGCGGCGCATTGCAGGCTCCGGCCAGGCCGCGAATCACCAGCAAGCCGATCCACAAACTCTCCGGCGTGCTGGTGACCCAACCCAAGACGCCGGTCAAGACAACGAACGTCCCCATCGTCAACCCAAACAACGTCAGCGCCCGCGCCGATCCGATGCGGTCGATCAGCCAGCCGCCCGGCAACATGCCGATCGTGTAGACGATCAGAAAGGCTGTGTAGACCCAGCCCATCCGAGTTTCAGGGATGCCTAGCTTCGGGATGAACATTTCGTCGCCGGCGACCGAGATGCCGACGCGGTTGAAATGCCCGAGCGCCGCGTAGCCCATCAACAGCACAATGATCCACCACTTGTTGCCGCTCACCAAACGCCTCGCTTCGTTGAACCTGTCATTGATTGATTGGACTGCGCTACGTTCTGGCGGCTACAAGCACGACCCACAAGTTTTGAAGTTGCGCACTCTTGAGTGCCGGAGGCACGATACAACCTCTGCCGGTGGTGTGAGCCACCGGAACCAAGTAAACAAAAGACGGAAGGCCCAGCGGGCCGACACAATGTGTCTGTGTCGGCCCTTCAGGCCTGCGTTCTCCTCACACTTGGCAACCGGTGGTTTACACCACCGGCAAAGGTTATTCCGACCCTTCGGGCCTAAATCGCACAACTTCAAAACGCGCAAGCGAGCGTCATCACGCGGTCAGGCGTACGCATTGCGATCGCCAAAACAACGATCGAATGACTTGCCCGGCCTCGATTCATTTGAGCAAGCGGTCGATCAGATACTCCGTGGAGTTCTTGTACATTGGATGAGTCCGCTCCGGATGGACAAGCACCACGTCGACGTCCACGGCTTTGAGCCGCTCTTCAAGCTTCACGCCCATGATGCCGGAGTGCGTCGGATCTTTTGGCGAAGCGCCGACGACCGGAACCTCACCGCCGTAGAACATCGCGATCGGCGGATCGTCTTTGGAGACATGCTCGATCGGCGAATACTCCTTGATCCATTTCAGGACATCTTCACGATTGTCGATCAGACTCTGAAAGCTCGGCAGACCGAAGGCGTGGGCACCGTAGCCGTAATTCGGCATCCACTCGCGCAATTCCTTCGGATCGAGCGACACCTGCGCACCATTGACGGCGGCACAGTACAGACGGGTCGACTCGCGCGCGACGGGATCGTCGCTCGGCGGGTCGGCCAGGTCGTCGTGAAAGGCGAGCCAGAGTGACGAGCAAGCGCCGGCCGAGCCTCCCGTGGCACCGATGCGTGTCTTGTCGAGATTCCATTCGGCCGCCTTGGAACGCACGAACTGCAGGGCGCGGGCGGCGTCTCCCAGCGGCGCTTTCACCGGCGGCTCAACTTTGTCTTCGACGCCGTTCTGGACGTAGCGGTAATTGATAGCGACAACCGAGATGCCCTTGTCGAGAAACGCTTGCGGGTTGGTTTTCTTGTCGCCGCCTCGCCAGCCGCCGCCGTGGATGTAGAACACGACCGGCGTTGGCTTGTCGGACTTCGCCTGATAAAAATCCAGAACCTGTCGCGGATGACTGCCGTACGCCACGTCGGGGAGTTGCTTGGGTTCATCGGCAACGCTCTGCTGCACGACGAAAAGTAGGGCGATTGAAAGAGCGATTCGCTTCATGAGTTCGTCTCCTGATGAGAGTTCAGTTAGTGTCAGTCGCCGAACACTCCGTGGTCGGAACAGACCACCCGCGTCCGACCACG
>JAQBZB010000163.1 GCA_027622275.1 Planctomycetota bacterium
ATTGTCGAGAGCCACGGTTTCTTGAAATATCAGTTCTAAAGTCGATGAGATTCTTGCCTAAAGTGCAGTTCGATCTACGATGATAATCCAGACGCTCCGATTGTCAGTGCCAATCTTTGTGACGCGATTTTGCGGATGCAACCATCGGAAGAAAAGTCGCAACTCACGATTTCTGTCACTTGGGCAAGCACTCTTCCGCAAGCTACCGCCGTATCTCGGATTCCGTCACGGGTGACGTTTCAATACGACTATTTTCCAATTATTGAAGAAATTTTTAAGAAGCTCAGGCCGACGCATGAACCCACAACCCCGTCGCTGTTTGTTGGCTACGTAGACACCCTAAATGGCGACCCTGGGGCTGATGGACAAGTGCAAGGTGATACTCGTTTTTTGGTGGTATACGAGGAGGAAATGGTCAAGGCACGATCGGACTTGAATGCCGACGATTATCAGATTGCGATCCGAGCGCACGCGAGCGGCAAGGCTGTGAAGTTCCAAGGGACACTGCATTTAGGTAGGCGAACTCACAGAATCGATAATATACAAAGCCTTCAGATTATTGATACCCAATAAACATTCAGTCGCGCACTACGCCTTTAGGACACTACCCCGCAGCTATTTGACACGCGAAAGATGTACAGGCTACTCTGCGGGGTTGCCGACCCGACACCAGATTGGCTGCCACAAAACTTTGGTAGAATTTTTCCGAACAATGCCGACCTACTTGGGAAAAAACTTGGTGTTGTGCGCGGCAGGCTATCGGCGGCAGTGAATTCGGTTTTCCCCGCAGTCAAACCGGCTGGTCGCGTCAGATCGCGCCAAGATACCGTCTGACACTGCTTTGGCTAACCCCCATCGCTTGGCTAATCTCACCGTACGTCAGCCCCTTCTGACGCAGCTTCCCAGCTCGTTCTGGATTGACGCCTTTCTTCGTTGCTCCAGGCATGCGTCCTTTGTAGATGCCGTTCTCTTTCGCAACAGCGATGCCGACCGCTTGCCGTTCCCGACGCATCTCTGTCTCCATCTCAGCAACACCTAACAGGACGGCTGCGAGCATCTTGCCGACCGCGCCGTTGAAGTCGATCTGCTGCGTCACAGAGACGACTCTGAGCCCTTTGTCGCACCAGTCCGCGAGAACATTGATCCCGTCTCTCAGGCTGCGAGAGAGCCGGTCAAGCTTCCACACGACGACGGTCTTAATGTCGCCCGCGAAGACAGCGGCCTGGAGCTGCTCGAATGCCGGCCTGTCGAGGTTGTTCCCGGTCGACTTGTCCACGTACCAACGGACTTGATCGTCTGCGATGCCGTTGCCATTTAACCAGCGATTGATTTCCCGTTTCTGACCAGCCACGTTTTGCCCAATCGTCGAAACTCGGATGTAGATAGCGATCATGTTTGCTCTCTCGTTCGGAAAACCCGGTACTTCTGTTCGGAACATGAGTCATTCTATCGGCGAGTCGAAATGTGTTTAAGTAGGGCAGGGTCTAAAAGAACACATTCTGTCGAGCATCCAGCGACGTTCGGAATAAGGACTTACGACGATTTCGGAACGTGGACCCTAAATGAACACCAGCATAAAGTGAACGAGGGCTCGCAGCGAATGTTGCAGGCTGCTCAGCGTAGTTTCGAAAGATGGGAGCCGTATTTCGGAAATCTCTCGCGGCTGGATGCGTTCAAAAGCCCAGTAGTCAGCAATGCCAGTCGAACTTTCACCAAGCGTGTGTGCGCGTGTGCGCGCGTGCGCGCGCGATCGTGTTTTGCCGGTTTGAACGTCCCGAATGCCAGTACAACCCGACAACCCTCATTTTTACTCCCATAGCCAAATTCAGATCGACCGGTCTTTTTGGCGTCTATCCAGTTGTTTTGTAATGGTTTGCGCTGTTCTAACAGCTCTCCTTTGCATTCTGTGATGCCACTGGCATTCAGCGCGGTTTTGGGGGCCTGACTGGCTATCCGACTGGTGTTGATTGTGTGGCTTATACCGGTTTTGCGGTACTGTGCCACATTCCAACGATCGGAAGAGTCGATTAAGCCGGCAATCTCATCAAGCACGATGAGATCGATGGTGGTCAAATTGACCACTAGGACGACGAAGGCGGTGTGGGCAATTTGCCCACTGCTGACGATGACGAGTATCTCGAATCGTCTGACGGACGGAGGCAAAAGAGGAATCGCCGCAAGCTGACGACGGAGCAGGCCGTCTAGATCTTTGCGGCACGCCTGCCTGGATGTTGAAGCCTAGTGAGCCGGGCGAGCCGATTGTTGCCGCCGACTGCGAAAGACCGTTGGACGACTTGTCGACGATGGCTACTCGGATGTTTGCGTTTGTTAAGGGACTCAACGAGCAATTCAAAGATCCGGCAGCTCTGTTTGAAGATGACCGTGTTCTGAATCTGAGTCTTTCCGAAAAACAGGAATTTGTAAACGGCTTCATGCTCATGGTAGAGACTGTCAAAGAGTACGGAAACAAGATGCGTGTGTATGCCGTTATGAACGGGCTGTACTCTGAAGCGACTTCGGAAACTGATTCAGAAGCCTCTTGCTTGATCGACAACTAGCGGCACGTTATGGAGGTGCGCTGTGTCAATGTCCGTCTGTATTCATCAAGTGTTGTCATTCAATCTCTCAAGTTTGCGCGCGCTGCCGATTGCTCGGCAACTGTTAAAGCCGTTTCTTATGTTCCCGGCATTTCGCGGGTAATGCGAAGGCAACGTACCGACCCCTAGCACCGTCCAGTGTGCAATGACTGAACCGCGTTAGGGGTGAGTGAAAAGCGTTGCCTTTGCAGTATAAAGCGTTAGGTATCCGCCCGCCTTGCTCGTTTTGTTTACGCAGTTAGCTTGGTTTCCCCTTCGCTGCGTCCCTAGCTGCTGAATACAGCAACACCCGAAGCAGTGCGTCGTCGCGACTTCGGTACGAGAATTTGAACGAGCATCTTTGTTAGACCGTCCGTCAGCCTCCCATGTATTGACATGGTTGCTGGCGGATACCGGCGATGCTCTCAGCTTGTTCAACGCCCCGGCTGCGTGGGTCGGTTCGATCCATTGATAGGCGCTCGATACCGACGCGATTGGATTGTCACCACAACTGCTCGCTCGTGGCCAACGTGTTCTTAATGCTATGCGTGCTAGATGTTCTATGCGTTCTCTGCTGAAAGTATAGAGCAGCCCTACTCGGCGAGACTCGGCGCGGCGTAGCGCCGGCGCGGTCCCCGTTCCGAGCATCGTGCTCCGCCGATCGACGCCAGCACGACGGTGCCAATTTGAGCGGCAGAACGGGCAAAGGGTGCTGCCTACAACGAAGTTGCCCGGAGCTAGCCAACGAGAGCCCCTGACAGCCGGCGCGGGATCAACCAGCTGTCTTGTTCGTTAGCACGAAACAGTTCAGCGAACCGTTCAAAACCGTTCACAAATCCATGACTGTAAGTCATGCGTTGGTAACGGTTTAATAGTACACCCGACTGGGCTCGAACCAGTAACCTCCGGTTTCGTAGACCGGTGCTCTATCCAATTGAGCTACGGGTGCTTGCAGGTGACATATTCTATTTTCTTAGGCCCATGACGCAAGTGGACGAGCGTCGGCGAGATCTAGACGGTTCGACACGCGTTGGCCGCGACTCAGGGTTCGATCAGCGTAAGAGCGCGGCGGGCGGCGGCGGCGACTCGTGTGTCCGGGTCGTTCGTCAAGTTGTTTAACGGCTCGATCGCAGTGGTCGCGTTGAGCCCCAGCTTGCCAAGTACCGTCGCCGACCAAAGCCTGACTTCGGCTTGCGGGTGTCGAAGCAGAGCTGTCAGCGGCGGCACGGCCCCTTCGCCTAGTTGAACCAGCACTTCACCCGCCGCGACTTCGATCGCGAGCCGCTCGCCGATCAACGCCGCGATCTCTCGCTCGGCACGTTCCCGCAGACTCGCGATTTCGCGATCGGCCTGCATCAAATCCAGTCGTACTGCGTCAAGACGCTCGGTATGTTCGTCACTAAGAACCTGGGATTCGCGCAGTTGCTTCCGGAGCGAGGTAAGATCGCCCTCCAGTTTCGCTTTCACGTCACGCGTCTGCACTTCACGATCGGCGCTCGGTTCCTGGACCAGCAGTTCCATGGCAAAGGCGACGGATTCATCAAGCTTCTCCTCCAGCGCACGGCATTCGGCATTGCGTTGGTTCAGCAACTTGCTCTTCGCTTGGAGCTGGGTCGTCGTTCGCTCGAGATTTGATTGCAGCGTCGCCAGTCGCTCGTTGGCCGCGGCGACGGCCGCGTAGTCGTAATGGATCGCGGCAGTGCCAGGAGTTCCTCTCAGCGGCACGCGTCTGTCGGGCGGTTCGGGCGCTGCCACAATTGGCGAGGAACTGCTCTGATTGTAATAGACGAATGCCAGTCGTGCCGAGGCTCCGAGAACGAGTAACACGATCGCATACGCAGCGACCATGAACAAGCCACTCTGACGTCCGAACATTTCCAGTCTCCTACGCGTCTAGCGGGTGTTCACGAAATGGCTGATCGATGTTCGGAGTCTTCAAACCGGGGTTGCCGTGGCAACTAGGATCGCTGTAGCCCCGGTCGTCGGTAATGACCAACACGACATGAGGCTGCTCGGCGGCTGATACTGTCGGCGACGGTGAAATCACGAAAGCAGTCAGAAAAGTGGCCGGCAAGACATTGGAGATCACTCGGAACATCAAATCACTTTCTCTGGCAGCGTCAGGCGTGCGTTTGCTCTCGGGCGTTAGAAGCATTGTAGCCTTGCTGCACGGGCTTCAGCCACTCCTTATGTTTGGAAGCCGATGTTCGGCAGAGACTAGCCATCGCCGGGATGCGGTTGCTACACTAGGGGAACTTTGGTACGTGGCTCTATTACTGCGGAGACTTACATGACGATTGCCAACTGTCCACGCTGTTGCGAGCAGGTTTCTGTCCCGGAGAACGCCAGTCCCGAAGCCACGGTACGGTGCCCCTTATGCCAGGACGAGTATCCGCTCGCCGAAGCACTCGCTCAACTCCCTCCGAGTTTGATTGTCGTCTCGGATTTCGGCGAAACACCGGCGACTGCCGGGGCAGACGAAGAAGATTCGCCGTGGGCAGCGTTCAATGTTGACGACCATGATGGCGACGAAGTCGCGCTGGCTCCCATGGACGACGCTGGTCCAGCAGCTCCGTTCGACATCGCGCGCGGCACCGCCACGACGAGCGGCAAGCCGACAGCCGCGATCCGCTCGATCAGTCGTTCAACCAAGCCCAAGGGAAATCCGATCAAGTCGGTCTTGTCGATCGTCATCGGTGGTTTGATGGCGTTTCCGATCGCTCAACTGATCTTGTGGTATCTGCCGGGCGATCTGAAGCGGGACTTTGGCGCGGGTCCGATCGTGGCGCGACACGTTCCGGCCATCGTGCCCGCGAAGTTCCGCGGCGGCACGGCCAACGCGGAATCCAACTCGGAACCGGCCTTCCAAGATTCCGACGTGCCAGGCTCGGGCTTCAACTTTGGCGATACCAGCAAGTTCGACGGGGCAGGTGCCAGTGGCGGAAACGCCGCGAGTCCCAACAAGAAGAAAGCAGATAATCGAAAGAAGCAGCAGGTCGCGAATGACGCAGCCGCTTCGCTCGACGAACCAGCCGCCGATGAGCAGATGAGTGTGGATGATGCGGCGGCAGCTGGCGCGGATCTCTTCGGCGGTTCGCTGGAAGTCCCCGGGCTCGAGCTGGGAGGACTGCCTTTGATCGACGCACCGGTGTCACCGAAGGAACTTTCCAACGACGACGTTCCTCCTCGAACGATCGATCCTCCCGAGCCTGAGGTCTCTAGCCTTGCGCCGGGCAACATCCGAAATGCCCCACAGGTCAGTGCCGATGATGTCATCAAGAGCTTTCAATCTGCTTTGAGCGGCAATCTGGCTTGGGACACCGACGAAGCCAGTTCACCGAGTGGGGCTTTAAAACGCGAGTTCTACTCCGCGTTCTCAAAGCTCGGCGAGGCATTGACGTTCGCTGACCGAGCCGACGAGCGGGTCGCGATGCAGATTGCGGAAACGGCAACGCTGCTGCAAGAGGTTGGTAGGCAAGCGGACAAGCTGGCCGTGATTGGCGGTGTCGCCAACGGGTGGATCGCGGCAGGGTACGAAACCCGAAAGACCAACGGTATCTGCTTACACGGCGTGGTTAAATCCGTTGAACCCATTGGCAACTTTTTTGAAACAACCGTCGAGTCCGGAAACCAGCAAATCTCCGTGGTCAGCATGACGGACCCGTCGGAATACTTTGCGGAGGGCCGACAAGTACTGGTCTTGGGAACGATCCTGGATGATCCTGCGAAGAACCTCGGCGGCTACGAAGGAAGCCGCGAGGTCGTGGTTCTCGACGGCTTTCACGTGAACGTCGCGGCAGAGTAAGGAGTCGTCCCAAAATAAGTTACCGAATTGCGAGTGTAGCGGCAGGGCGCAAGCCCTCCGGTTTGCCGCACCGGACGGCTTGCGCCGTACCGCTAATTCGGTAAGTTATTTGCGGACGAGGCCTAAGCCAGAAAACAGACGAAGATGTGAGCCAACACGCGATCCTCCTTCTGATGCCAGATCGGGCGGATCTTGACGTCGCTCTTCTGAATCCGCGGGCGCGGCTTCTGCCTCCGTCAGTTGGATGTACGCCTTCCACAACTTGGCCGCCCGCGTGTTCTGGCCCAACAGGCGACCGATCTCGTGCTCCACTTTCATCGGATCGCGATTCTGTTTCTCGCAGCGAGCTGTCATGGATACCAGTCGCGCTTCGATCTTCTGCTCGAAGCGCCCGACGATGGCTTCTTCTTTGCGCGACCGCACCCAGAGGGTACCCGGACGGCGGCATAAGATGAACGTCTCTTTGTCTTCTTCCACAGCGTCTTTGCCGCCAGCGTCTTTGCCCGAGTCCGCCCCATCATCATCGCGTGGTCGAGAACACAGTTTCACTTCGAGCCCATTGCGAATCGAATTCCAATCGTCCTTGAGCAGTTCCGCTTCGAACTCTTTCAGCATCGATTTCACTGGATTTTCGATGTAACGGCGCCCACGATGTAGCGGCGACCTTCTTTCCGAAGGAAATCGATGTTGTCATCGCTGACCATGCCGCGATCCATGACCCAAATGCGATTGCTCTTCCCATAGCGTGTTTCCATGGTGGTGACGATCTGCTCCACCGTCGTCACATCCGCCGGACCAACCTTCGGTCGGTGCCCGCCAGAGAACACTTCATAGCCCAGCGGCATGCCGCAACGCGAGACAACCAACCCAATGCAGACCTGCTTGCAGTCGCCACGTTGATCGCGTGAGTAACCACGCTGAGCCATCTCGAAGTTCGCCTGACCTTCGAAGTACGTACTCGTGATGTCATACATCAGCAGGTCGTACTCCAGATCGAACAACTCGCCCGGACGGTATGACACGCTGGAGGAACTCATCCAACTGTAGTTTGCGGATCACTTCAAGAGCCAACCAGGGGCCACCGAACTGGCGGCAGTTCTCCACGCGAACGCCCGACGCGTCGACTTCGACCCACTGTGGCTGGACCGACTCCTTCTCGCCCTGCTGTTCAAACAATGACAATTGCTGTTCGCCGCACGCCGTTGTGGATGCTTTCGAGTGTGGCGAGCCCGCGTCACGCGCCGCCTGCTCGACTCCCAGTCGTCCCGCTTCGTCAAGTTTCCCCAGCCACGCGACAACGCGCTGCCGCGGCCCAGCATCGGTGCGATAGGATTCGACGAGTGCCCAGTACGCATGCCGCTTGCCGTCCTTGTTGCGGAAACACTGTCGAAGATACATGCCCTAAATGCTATCGACAGAATCGCTCAGGGCCAGATCAAAGGTCGTCACTACAACGCGTCTAAACTTGTCGTTGCCAAGAACCAACCCACTCGCCACCGACGAGAAACAACTTACGTCAAATTCAACGCCAAACATATTTCTCAACAATCCATTTTGGTCCATTCCTGGGGAACTTGGGCTAGCGAGCGGCAGGATTGCATCTGGGTGGCGGCTGATAAGCTCGGCAAGGGACCGAGGAACGCTTTTTACGAGCGGTTGGCCGCGGTAGGGAAAGACGGTGGGCGTGGACGCCACGGACTTGGAAGCCAACGCCTCGATGAAGTCGATCGTCAGACGCGACAGCGGGGACGATTGGCGTGAGTACCTTCGCAAGCTCGACGAAGAAGAAACGGGAAACAGCCATCCCGACGACTGCGATTTCCCAGACGAGGAGCTACGCCGTTTCGATAAGGGTCGCAAGAACAAAAACGTCAGCAACGAAGATTGGGTCAGCGAGACCGATCCGGATTCTCACATTGGCAAGATGAAGACGGGTTGCACGCACCTCAAATACTTGGAACTCTCGTCGCCGCACCCGACAAGGCTCCGGTTTTTCAACTACCCTTGAGTTGGTTCTTGGCTATGCTCTCGCACGCAAGCCTTAAGTCTTCCACGAATCATCGCATCCGCTCACGGCGTCGCTCCAACTTAAAGGGTCTCGATGTGCCATGAACACCTCACGCACAGGTTGCCGTGTGATGCTCTGCATCTTGGTTGCCAACGGTATGGCTGGGGCGCAGCAGCGCGAGATTCCCCAGGCACTCGAGCCCTGGAAGGGTTGGGTTCTGTGGGGCGAGCAGCACCCGGATTGCCCGACGCCGTTTAACACAAGCGAGCAACACATCTGCGCGTGGCCGTCGCGATTGACGTTGTCGGCGGATCAGGATAGCGGCTCCTGGCGGATCCAGGTGCGGGTCTTTGAGGATGACTGAAAACCGGTTGGACTGCCTTCAGCAATGGCGGCTGCTGGAAACGCATGGCCCGAAGGCAAAACCTACCGTTTGCGGAACTTGTCGAGCCGTAGTCGGCACGATCGAGATATTGCCCAGGTATTTCGAGCGGCTAACGTCCAGCCGATTAAAGAAACTTGTAGGGTTGCGCGCCGCACAACATCTCGTTAGCCGAACTGCAGCGGGATCGGTTTGGCCTTGGCCAGCGTGAAGGGGCGGTTTTGCTGGTCGTGCAATTCGGTGGCCGGATCGATGCCCAGAAGATGATAGATCGTCGCGACGAAATTCGCGGGTTCGACCGGTGATTCGGCGGGGTAGGCTCCCAGTTTGTCGGAGGCACCGTACACCTGTCCGCCTTCGATCCCGGCCCCCGCCAGGCAGATCGTGTAAACGTCCGGCCAGTGCTCGCGGCCACCGTTCTTCAAAGTCACCTTGGGCGAGCGTCCGAACTCGGCCGCCACGATCACCAACGTCTCGTCCAGCTGGCCCGTTTGTTCGAGGTCGGTCATCAACGCGTGATACGCCAGATCGAACGGCGGGATGAGATCCTCTTTCAATGCTTTGAAATTATTCCAATGCGTATCCCAGGCGAATCCGTTGCGGCCTTGGACGCGCTCCCAATTGCATTGCACCAAGCGAGTGCCCGCGTCCAGGAGTCGCTTTCCCAAGAGCACCGATTGGCCAAACAAATTGCGTCCGTAACGTGCTCGCGTGGCTTTGTCGACGCCGGCCAGGTCCACCGCTTGGCGCACGGCCTCCGAGCCAATCACGTCCAATGCCTTGGTCTGGTTTTCGTGGAGTGACTGGGCCAGTGCATTCTCTTGCAGTGAGCCGGTCTGTTGGTTCAACTGTTCAATTAGCCGCAGTCGGCGGCGAATCACGTCCGGCGCGATGCTGGGCGCCAGCGGCAGATGCTTGAGCTTGAAGTCGTCGTCGTTCGGGTTGCCGCCGGTCAGCATCGGGTCGTACTTGCCGCCAAGTATCCCGGCGAATTGGCCGGCCCGTCGGCCGCCCGCGACGTCCATGCGATGCGGCACCAAGACGAATGGAAACATGGGACCGTCGCCCGGGGCGATGCGGGCAATGCACGAACCCATGTGCGGCATGTCCTGACGCGACATCGAGTTCACGTCCGGCACGGAACCAAGGTACTTCTCGCCAGTGAACATCCAGTATGAACCGCGACCATGATCGTTGTGTTCGTGGTGCATCGAGCGCACCAGCGCCATCTGGTGCATGTGCTTCGCGGAGAGTTGGCAGTGCTCGCCGAAACGGATCCCCGGCACCGTGGTTTCAATCGTGTTGAATTCGCCTCGGATCTCCGCCGGCGTGTCCGGTTTCGGATCGAACATGTCGTGCTGCGGATTACCGCCTGACAGATACAGGATGATGCAATTCTTGGCCCGCCCGAAACCAGGGCCGTGTTTTGCCCGCTCCGCGTCGGTTGCCGCCCGGACGACCAGGTCTGACAAACCCACGCCTGCCATCGAAAGACCGCCGATGCGGATCATCTCACGGCGCGTGATTCCCAACGAAGGTTGCATCAACGAGCTGCCAAGGAAGTTCTGCATAATTCACCTTACCGCCGGCGGTCCGAGGACTTTCGGCAAGAAACCAACAATCTGATCGCGTATCGGACGGCCCAATAGACTAACATATCAACCGTGGTTGATCTTGGTCAAATTGGCCAGAATTCGCCGTTTCCGTCCTTCGGTGATCAGCCGTTGGGCACCGCCGCCCGGCTCGCCGGGAAAACCGGACACGAGCGCGTGACGGCCGACTTTTACTGCCTTGGAGCAACATCTTGAGGGAGAAACGACTTACGACCGCTTGGGTGATTCAGCTTGCCGTCGTTGCACTGTTGTTTCCATCTGACGTCTCG
Source organism: Planctomycetota bacterium (assembly GCA_027622275.1). Classification (GTDB taxonomy): domain Bacteria; phylum Planctomycetota; class Planctomycetia; order Pirellulales; family Pirellulaceae. The sequence goes on from JAQBZB010000163.1 coordinate 10,654, forward strand.
GCCGAGACGGCCGTGCATGTCGCCGGTCCGTTTGTCGAACATATTTCGCCGCCGGTGCTCTGCCGCGGGCGCAGCAACCGCATCGAATTGTTCGGGCGGGAATTGGACGGGGCTTTGGACCTCTGGAGTTCGACGCCTGGTGTGCAGTTGAAAGCCAGACCACATGGAACGAACGATTCGCAACATGCTTCGTTCGACGTCGATGTACCGGCCGACGCCCCGCTGGGGCTCTACGGCTTGCGTCTCGCCACGCGCAGCGGCCTCAGCAATGTGCATCTCTTTCTGATCGACGAGTTGCCGGTCCAGGTGCGAACCGAATCATCGCTCATGAAAGTCGCGCTGCCGGCAGCGATCCACAGCACCTGCCGCGCGGCAACGGTCGACCGCTACGAGATCGAGGTAACGTCCGGCCAGCGGATCACGTTCGAGGTCGTGGGAAACCGGCTCGGCAAGGACTACGACCCGCTCGTCACGATTCGCGATGCTCAAGGCCGTATCCTGGCCGAACGGGACAACGACGTTGGTTTGTTCTTCGACTGCCGCTTTCAACATTCGTTCACGGACGGCGGAGTTTATTACGTCGATGTGCACGACGCCCGCTACGCGGGTGACCCCACTTGGCACTACGTGTTGCGAATGGGCGATTTTCCTGTGGCCCGCGTCGCGGTACCGTCCAGCGTGACTCCCGGCAAAGTTTCGCTCGTAACGCTTCCGCAAATCCCTGGGGCAGTTGTCGAGGTAGCGCTGCCCGCGACGACTCCGGCCGGCTGGTTCTATCACGAAGTGCGTCTCACGCCCCAAGGCTTGGCGACCTGGCTTCCGCTACACGTGGACCAGCGAGAGGATCACGTCGAGTCGGAACCGAACGACGTTCGCGACGTGGCGACGGTGACGACCGTGCCCGCAACCTTGCATGGTGTCTTGGACACCGTCGGAGATCACGACTGGTTCAGGTTTGAATTGAAGAAAGGGCAAGCGATCACGGTTCATAGCGAAGCCCGCGCGCTCGGTTCGCCCGCGGATCTCGAAATGGTCCTGTTTAACCCGGATGGCAACGAAGTTCGTCGCGTTGACGACGTTACGATCAGCGACGGCAAGGAGTCCTGGACGGTCGATGCCGGGTTCGATTTTTCCTCGCAACACGACGGGCCGCATGACTTGTGCATTCGCGATCTTGCGGGCGACGGTGGTCCGGCCTTTGCCTATCGGGTGGAAGTGACCGGCAACGAACCGACGCTTCAGCTAAGAGCGGAGGTTGCGGGGGTCGCTCTGCCGCGGGAAAACTATCAGCCGGTCGCACTCAAAGTTACGCGCACGCGATTCACCGGCCCGGTTGAACTGGAGTTGCTCGGCGCTCCGGCGGGCGTCGTGCTGGAGCCGACGACAATCCCCGCGGACGTCTCGGAAATCGTCTGCCGTCTGAAAGCTGACAGCTCGGCCCCTGAAGGCCTGGCGACTTTGCAAATCGTGGGGCGCTGGCAATCGGTTGATCCAAACAGCGAGATGACCGCCACTGCCGCTGCACGGGCCACGACACTTCCGCTGATCGACCAGCGCATCAAAGACAAAGATCTCCGGGAATCGGCACTGCGCGAGGACCAACTGCGTCCGCCGCCGTCGTTGACCAACCGGCTGGCCCTACTGATCACACCGCCCGCTCCGTTCGATTTGCAATTACCGGAAGCGACGTTGTTGATCACCAAGTATGTCGAGGGCGAATTCCCGATCGTGACGACTCGCGCTGCCGGCTTCGCCTCGTCGATCTCCTTCACGGCCCGAGGCGGCCAGATCGGTCCCGAGGCCGAGGAACGCAGCAACGTGTTCTTGCGTTTTCCGACCGCCACGCCGGACGAACTCAATGTCTCGGGGCTGGTCTTCAATCGCATTCTGACCCAATACGGAAAATTCCGCGTCGATGTGAGTGCCACGGCCAACGACGATGCGCGCCGCGTTACACTCAACCGAACGTTCGAGTTGGACTTGAAGCCCGCATTCTCACCCGCGCCGGAGCCAGCCTCTGCGGAGATCGAGCCGGGTGGGACGGCCATTTGTCGACTTCTGGCAAATCGCACTCCGGCATTCGATGGAGTTGTGACATTGACGCCGACGCCGTTAAGCGGTTTTCAGTTTCCCGAGAAGATCGAGATTCCCGCGGGCCAATCGCACGTGGACATCGAAGTCAAGGCGGCTGCGGAGACTGCTCCGGGCAGTTATCAACTGCGGATGACGACGCGGGGATTTGTCGGTAAGTACGAGGAAGAGGTGAACGGGCCAAACCTTTCGATCACGATTAAGAAGCCACTTGTGGAGAAGAAGCCATGATCGCCAGCACTCGTACGATGGCCTTCCAAGGCCGTCGAAAGCACCGCATCGACGGCCTTGGAAGGCCATCGTACATGATCCCGTCGGCGGTTTTCCTGCTGATCGCGATATTCGCGTGCATCGGCGTCGCGGAGTTGCGTGCGGCGGAACCGTCGGTGAGCGGCCTGCAAGTGTCGCCCGCGAATTTCACGCTGGGCAGCAGCCGATCGCGCCAGCAGTTGCTGGTAACAGGAAGATTCTCCGCAGCCGACTCGCGCGAGGAAGCGGATCTCACTCGACAGGCGACGTTCGAAAGTCTCGTCCCGTCGGTAGCCCTTGTCACGCCGACCGGCGTCGTGGTTCCCAATGGTTATGGCAAGGCTCAAATCGTTGTCCGTTACGCCGGCCTGGAATCGCAGACCGAGGTCCGAGTCGACGGGATCGCCGAGCCGGACCCGATCGACTTCGGGACCGAGGTCATCGCGTCGCTCAGCCGCGCCGGCTGCAACTCCGGTGCCTGCCACGGTTCTCCAAAAGGCAAGGACGGGTTTCGGCTGAGCCTCCGCGGTTTTGATCCTGCGGTCGATTACGCGTCGCTCACGCGCGATGCGATTGGGCGTCGCACCAATCCGCTCGCGCCCGACGACAGCTTGGTGCTGAACAAGGGCCTGGCGCGTATCGGCCACAAAGGCGGCCTTCGTTTCCGAACCACTGACCCCACGTACCAGGTGCTGCGAACGTGGATCGCGCAAGGTTGCCGATCCGGTGACGCTACGCGGAAGCTCGATCAGCTGGAGGTTTTGCCCGCGCGTCGTCGTTTGGCATCCTCGCACCCGCGGCAACAACTCGTCGCCCGCGCCCACTTTAGCGACGGCACGGTTCGCGACGTCACGCACCTGGCGGTTTTTACATCGAGCGATCCAGCCGCGGCCACTGTTACGCCGGACGGTTTCGTCGAGTTTCAAACGACATCGGCCACAACGATCCTGGTACGCTATCTCGATCAAATCCGTGGTTCCGAACTGACGTACGTGGATCGCGATCCCGATTTCGTTTACTCCTCGCCGCCCGAAGTGACTTTTGTCGACGAGCACATCTTCGCAAAACAAAAGGACCTGCAACTTCTGCCAGCCGAGCGGACGACCGACCCGGTGTTCCTCCGTCGCGCCTATCTCGACGCGATTGGGACGCTGCCCTCGGCCGACGAGGCACAGCGGTTTCTCGATTCCTCGGACCCGGACAAGCGGGCGAAGCTGATCGACGATCTACTCGAACGCGAAGAGTTCGCCTGGTTCTGGGCGTTGAAGTGGGCCGACGTGATGCGGGGCAGCGATGTGACGATCAGTCGCCGCGGGGTTCACAGCTTTCACCGTTACCTGGTCAACTTGTTTCGTGACGACCGGCCGTTCAACCAGTTTGCCCGTGAAGCGCTGACCGGGCTGGGGAACACGCTGCACCGGCCGGCCGCAAATTTTCACCGCATCGCCCGAACTCCGGAGGACGCCGCCGAAGCAATGGCCCAGTTATTCCTCGGCGTGCGCATCCAATGCGCCAAGTGCCACAATCACCCCTTCGAAGCGATTACACAGGATGATTACTACGGGCTGGCGGCGTATTTCGCGCGGGTCAAGTTCAAAGGACAACAATTCGGGTTGGACGACGAGATCGTCTACTTGGATCGCCGGGGCGAGATGCGTCACCCCACGCGTAATGTCGACGTTGCCCCGGCCGCATTCGGCGAACCCGCTGGCGAACTCGGCCCGGAAGACGACCGCCGTCACGTGATCGCCGACTGGCTGATCCGGGAGGATAATCCATATTTTGCCAAGGCATCTGTCAATCGCATCTGGTTTCATCTGTTCAAGCGAGGGATCGTCGATCCGGTCGACGACTTTCGCGATACGAATCCGCCTTCCAACCGCGAGTTGCTCGACGCGTTGGCCGGCGAGTTCGTGGCGCAAGGTTACCGCGTCAAGCCGATCGTTCGCGCGATCATGAACTCGAACACCTATCAGTTAAGTTCGACTCCGCCGGCCCACCAGTCGCCCAAAGCCGCCAACGCCGATGGCTACTTCACGCACGCGGCCGTGGAAATGCTCTCCGCCGAACAGGTACTCGATGCCATCTCGGCGGCCACCGGCGTACCGGCCTTGTTCGAGGGATTTCCGACGGGGACGCGGGCCATCGAACTGGCCGAAGGCACCGTGGAACATCCGTTTCTCCAAGCGTTTTCCAAGCCGGTTCGGGATGTGATCTGCGAATGCGCGCGGGAAGATGAACCTTCGCTGAACCAGGTTTTGCACTTGCTGAACAACCCCAAGATTCTTGGCGACATCGCCTCAAACAAAAGCCGCGTCAGCCGCTGGGTCGCGTCGGATCTGAGCGATGCAGAGGTTCTCGATGCGATGTACCTGTCGACCCTCAGCCGCCGCCCGACCTCCGACGAGCGCCAACTCGTGGCCGATTACGTGACCAACGCGAACGACCGCCTGGCCGCATTTCACGACCTGCAACATGCCTTGCTCAACTCGAACGAGTTTCTTCTGCGGCATTAGCACTAGTTCCGACATTCGCAGAACCGCCGTTGCCAGCTTGCTCAACAAAGTAGCGCGGCGAAGATTGCAAGTCAAACAGACCGCTGCTGCTGCCACTCACATCGACCGGTGGTGGGGAGAAATCTAGGTGAGTCAGCGCGCGTGATGCACCGGCGCAAGTGCGTACACCGGCGTTGCAAGACCCTCGTAGCGGGCCTTGAGTTGCAGCGACAGGAATTGCGAATAGTGCCGGCTCTGGTGCAGGTTGCCGCCGTGAAACCACAGGTGCGGCACCTGCGTCGGCTTCCACATGTTGCGCAACTCACCCTCCCACGGGCCTGGGTCCTTGGGCGTGTCCGAGCCCAGTCCCCAGACCTTGCCCACTTGGTCGGCAACCGCGGGTGAGATCAGCTCGGCCAGCCACTGGTTCATCGAACCATAGCCGGTGGCGTAGACGATCAGGTCGGCTGGCAATTCGCTACCGTCGGACAGGGTGACGGACTGCGGGTTGATGCGCTCGATCGTCACGCCGCTCCGCAACTTGATGCTGCCGTTGGCAACCAGCTCGGACGCACCCACGTCGATGTAGTAGCCGGAACCGCGGCGTAGGTACTTCATGAACAATCCCGAGCCATCGCTGCCAAAGTCGAGCAAGAAGCCGGCCTTCTCCAGCCGCGCGTATAAGTCGGCGTCGCGCTTCTTCATCTCCTCGTAAACCGGTACATGCAGCGGTGCCATGATCTTGTAGACGATGGAGGCGAAGGTCAGGTCGGCCATGTCCGTGGTCACGCCGTTCCGCACCGCCTGCTCCGAATACAACTCACCGAGCGCCAGCGCCATCAGCGACTCCGACCGCACGACGTGGGTGGAACTTCGCTGGATCATCGTGACTTCCGCCCCCTGCTCCCACAGCGCGGCGCAGATGTCATGCGCCGAGTTGTTGGAGCCCAGCACCACGCACTTCTTGCCCTCGAAGGCCTCGGGACCGGGGTGTTGGCTGCTGTGGTGCTGTTCGCCGTGGAAAGTTTCGGCACCCTCGATCTTCGGCACGACCGGGTAGCCCGAGACGCCCAGCGCGAACACCAGCTCCCGCGGGCGCAGCGTGACCTCCTGGCCGTCGCGATCGACCACCACTTCCCATTCCTGCCGGGCATCGTTGTAGCTCGCCTTCTTCGCGATGGTGGAGCCCCAGTAGTTCAGCTCCATCACTTTCGCGTACATCTCCAGCCAGTCGCCGAGCTTGTCCTTGGGGGTGAACACCGGCCAATGGTCGGGAAAGGGCAGATAGGGCAGGTGGTCGTACCACACCGGGTCGTGGAGGCACAGGCTCTTGTATCGCTTGCGCCAACTGTCGCCTGGGCGCGCGTTCTTCTCGACGATGATCGTGGGCACGCCGAGCCTGCGCAGCCTCGCGCCCAGCGCGATGCCGCCCTGCCCGCCGCCGACGACCAGCACGTAGGGCTGCTGGGTATAACCCAGCGTGCGCGCCTCTTCTTCGCGGTTTTCCAGCCAGGTCTTGCGGCCCGGTTGCACGCCGTGTTCGGCACCCTTGATCCGGTGTTCACCCTTGGGCTCCTCGAAGCCCTTGAGTTCGGTCATGGTGGTCAGCAGCGTCCAGGCCTTGCCGCGTTTCAGCCGCAGGTGGCCACGGCCACGCGCAACGCCGGTCTCGAAGGTGAACCGAGCTTCGATCACGCCGCCGACCTCCTTGGCTTGGCCTTCCACCTGGAAGTTCGCGGGCTGCACGTCGGCCAGCCTCGCCTGCAGCATCTGGCGGACAGCCTCCGGCCCTTCCTGTGTGCAGATGTTCCAGGTGAAGGCGACCAGGTCGCGCCAGTAGCTGTCGGCGTCGAACAGCGCGACGGCAGCGTCAATGTCCTGGCGCTGGAGTAAGGACGTGAAGTCGGCCAGCCAGTCACTAGCGGCCTGTGTCGGATGGGAGAAGTCGGTCACTGCATGGATCCATGTGGAGATGCGAGTTCTGTCGTAAGGTCGAGTGCCGAATTATGGCAGTTTGTCAAACTTCGAGAGCCATTCCGCCGGCACCCGCATCAGCGGCACCGCTACGCTGCTCCGTGTCAGGATCGATGTGGACGGCGTGAACCAAGGCAAGTCCGCCGTGGCTCTGTGGCATGCGTTCGATTGGGTGTCGCTTGCGCACTTGTTCGCAGACCAATTCGGGGATCCTCGCCTGGCAATGAATCCGCTCGCCTTGACAATCGAATCGCGGTGCGAGCACTGCATCGCTGATTGACATGTCAAAGTCGATGACATTCAGAATCACTTGCAGCACCGCCGTGATGATCCGCGTCGCACCCGGCGCGCCGAGCACCAATCGTGGCTTGTCGCGCAGGTAGACAATCGTCGGCGTCATGCCCGTCGTACGGCCTTTACACGGTGCGATCGAATTCGGATGTCCGGGATACGGATGAAAGTTGATCATCGAGTTGTTGTAAAAGAAACCCAGTCCCGGCGAGATCACACCGCCTGAGAGTGATCCTCGCGAATGCGTGAGTGAGACGCAGTTGCCTTGTCCGTCGACCACGGAGACATGTGTCGTGTCGGGCGGGCCAGTTTCTCCTCGCGCGACAACAATGGGCTCATCCGCGTCAATCTTTTCTTTCCAATACATGGCGCGATCGGCTGAGATCATTTCTTCAAGCGGCACTTCCGCAAATTGTGGGTCGGCCAGCAATCGGTTGCGATCGGCAAACGCCGCCTTCATCGCCATCGAGACGAGATAAATGTATGCGGGTGAATTGTGATTGAACGAGGACAAGTCGAAGTGTTCAAGAATGTTCAAGATCGCGATCAACGTGGGGCCGCCGTGTGGCGGTTGACTACTCGCGACAACGTGGCCACGGTAATTCCCCCGTGCCGGTTGTGGCTCGCGCAGACTATAGGCCGCAAAATCTTCGGCCGTCACAAACGCATCGTTCGCCGCCAAGTCGCGCGACATCCGTTCGGCCAACTCACCTTGATAAAAATCCTCCGCACCGGCTGCCGCCAGCCGGGTGAGTGTTTTGGCGTAATCGGGATTGCGCAAGCGATCGCCGGCTTCGTACAGAGATCCATTGGATTTGAGATAGATGCGACGAGCTTCGGCGTTGCTCTGGATGGCGTCGAGTGCGGACGATGCCTCGGGATGGGGAGCGGGCTCTTTCCAGCGTGCCGCTAATTCTGAACTGACAATGAATCCTTCCTCCGCGATTCTGATCGCCGGCTGCAAAGCGTCTTTCCAGGAGATCGTGCCGCCGCGTTCGAGCAATGCACTTAGCCCCTTGATCGCGCCGGGTGTGCAAATCGACTGATAACCGAGATCGTTAACATTCCCTTTGAGAAAATATCCCCAGCCGTCCGGATTGGGACGAATGACGATGTCTTGCCACATGTCGGGTTTCACTCTCGAACCCGCCACGGCTGGTCCATCTAACAGAAAGGGTTTGTCGTCAGCGGCTGAGCCATCCGCGAGATGCACATTCGACACCATATACCCGCCCCCGCTGCAAGTGTGTGGGTCGATCACAAACTGCACAAAGGCCGCGGTGACGGCGGCATCGATTGCGTTACCGCCACGCATCAACACCTTCGCACCTTCTTCAACGGCCAGCGGTTGTGGGGCCACGATCATGCCAGACATCGATTACTCCTGTGTGACTTGGATTCCGCAACTGGACACGGTAAGTTCAGGCACCCCTGGAAACAGCGTTTCGATTTAGTTTAACAAGTTTGAGTCAAAGGATGGTTTCATGGCGCTCGCCGACAATCGGTTGCAGCGAACCTTGACGTTGTGCGCTCTGTACGTTGCTCAGGGTGTGCCTTGGGGGTTCATGCTGATCACGTTGCCGGCTTACCTGGCGTACAAATATAACGTTGGCGACGACGAGATTGGCCAGTTGACGGCGATCATTCTTGTGCCCTGGTCCTTCAAGCTCATCTGGGCACCGATCATGGACACGTTCACGATCCGCAGCATGGGTCGGCGTCGGCCCTGGATCATCGGCTCGGAACTGTTGATGGCCCTGACGTTGCTCGGATTCTGGGGTCTTGGCGATCTGTCCGAGAAGATGCAGCTGCTGTTGTTCATGTATTTTTTACACAACTGCTTTGCGTCGCTTCAGGATGTTTGCACGGATGCCCTGGCGGTTGACATACTGCCGCCCCATGAACAAGGGCAAATGAACGGCCTGATGTGGGGATCGAAATTGGTCGGCAAAGGCATCGGTGCCTGGGGATTGTCGATCGTCTTGAACCATGGTGGGCTCGAAGCTTGCGTCGTCGTGCAAATCACGATCCTGCTCACGATCATGTTGATCCCGATGTTGATCCTAGAGCGCGACGGTGAGAAACGCTTTCCCTGGAGCAAAGGTAGCGAGGCGAAAGTGGCGGCCGCCAATGTGCGAAATCCCGCCGAAGTGTTCGAAGCATTTGCGCGGGGGTTTTCTCTGACAACGACGATCATCTACATCGTGTTTACGCTCATTAAGTTGATTGGAGTGGGTATCAACGAAGTCGTGACCAAAACGCTGTACATACAACAGTTAACTCCCAAGTGGACGGATGTGGATTATTCAACCGCCGCCGGTCTGTACGCGATGGGGCCGATCATCGTCGCTGCGATCCTCGGCGGACTTTTGGGCGACCGATTCGGACGTCGAAAGGTTTTGTTGGTCGGCTTCGGCGGCTATGGACTGGCTGCGTTCATCTTCGCCGCCAATCCTGGGTTGTGGAACGAACGCTGGTTTGCCATGACTTATCTGCTCTCCTTCGAGACGCTCAATGCGGTGGCGTCGGTCGGCTTTTTATCACTGGCGATGAGGATTTCATGGACCAGTTCGGCGGCGATTGTCTTTACGACCTACATGACACTTTCGAACGTCTCGCATGTGACGGGCAATTGGCTGGCGGGTCCCGTTCGACGTATGTTCATTTACCCCGAATACGGCGAGTCGGCGACCTTAGCGTCTTACGAATTGACCTTCTGGTTCGTCGGCCTGCTGTCGATCGCACCTCTTTTGTTGCTAATCGTCGTCAGGCCTGAACAAGTTGACGCTGCCCGTGATGCCGAAAGGCGGAGCGACGACTAAAGATAGAAAAAACTGACATCCGCTCGCCTAACACGGCACGGCATGTGCCTCGTGTTCAGCCAAGGCCCTCAACCTTCCATCCGTCGCGGTAGGACCGGCGTACGAGCGAAGTGGCTGAGTCGCTGTTGGTGAAGGTTTGAGTCTCATGGTCCCACGCGAGCCAATCCCCCGCATTTCGATCGGCCGCGGCACCAA
>JAQBZB010000526.1 GCA_027622275.1 Planctomycetota bacterium
ACTGGGCGTTGGTGACTGGGCGTTGGTGACTGGGCGTTGGTGACTGGGCGTTGGTGACTGGGCGTTGGTCGCGAACGGCAATCTAAAACGCGATTTCCTGAAGATCGGCTTCGGCGGACTCAGTTCGTCGGGCATGCGGCTTTAGTCGACGACGCCTTGCCGTGCCAGACGCTCACGGACTGCCCGCTTGGTATCTTCGGCGTCAAAAAAGCCAACTCGCCCCGCCGAGATGTCGCCATCTGCGTCGGCTACCATCTGTCGGAGTTGGTGCAGGCCGCGCTGGCGACTTTCCAATGTGGCCATCGCTTCCCGAAGCACTTCATCTTCCGATGCGAATTCGCCACTGGCGATTTGCGCTTGAATGCTTTGTTGGATATCCGGCGGAAGTTGATAAGGCATGGTTGCGTTTCCTGTATCCGTGATCGTAGCACGGTTCCCGAGTTGCTGTCAAAATGTGAGGAACGAAGAACTTGACTTTGCTTTACCTAGCAGAAACTTGTTAGACTAGAAAACGTCGGCGAGGCCGCCGCACTGCTGGCTTCGCCTTCGCCCGCCTAGACTCCCGCCAGATTGCTCAACTCGCCATGCGATACAACTTGACAGCTCTTGCCGTTCTCCTGCTGCTCGCCAACCACTCGTCGATCTTTGCGGCTGAGCCGCTGACTTTCGAGCAAGATATCCGCCCGATCTTCAAGGCTCACTGTTTTGACTGTCATGGCGCGGCGGACGAGCTGAAAGGTGGACTCGATTTGCGGCTGCGTCGTTTTGCCGAAAAGGGAGGCGAGAGTGGTGCCGCGATCGTGCCGGGCGATGCAGAGGCGAGTTATCTCGTCCAGCGTCTGGTCGCCGGCGAGATGCCGCCGGGCGAAAAGAAACTTGCCGCCGAACAAATCGATACGATCCGGCGCTGGATCGCGGCGGGAGCAGCGACCGCGAGCCCGGAGCCGGAAAAACTCGATCCGGGGATTGGGATCACGCCCGCCGAGCGTGCGTTCTGGTCGTTCCAGCCGATTCGGCAACCTGATGTTCCCGCATTTTCGACGGAAGAGCGAACCGCGACGCCCATCGATGCGTTCATTCTCGCCAAGCTGAAGGAACGCAAGTTGGCTTTCTCGCCGGAAGCCGACAAACTGACTCAGCTCAAACGAGCCTGCTTCAGACTCACCGGATTACCACCGACGCCGGAACAAGTGGAAGCGTTCCTGGCCGACGAGTCGCCGGAGGCATACTCGCAGCTGATCGACACGCTGCTCGAAGCGACTGGTTACGGCGAGCGCTGGGCGAGGCACTGGCTGGACGTGGCGGGATACGCCGATACGGAAGGCTATACGAACGCGGATGCCGATCGCCCGTGGGCGTACAAGTATCGCGACTATGTGATCAAGTCGCTGAACGATGGGAAGCCGTTTGATCAGTTCATTCAGGAGCAACTGGCCGGCGACGAGATGGTGCCGCTGCCACACGCGAATCTCCCCGCCGAGCAAATCGAGAAGCTGGTCGCGACGGGTTTCCTGCGAATGGCTGCGGACGGAACGGGAAGCGGCGCGAACGACGACGCGGCGCAAAACCAAACAATCGCCGACACAATCAAAATTGTTTCGACGTCGCTGTTGGGGTTGAGCGTCGGCTGTGCGCAGTGTCACGATCATCGCTACGATCCGATTCCGCAGCAGGATTATTATCAGCTGCGAGCCGTGTTCGAGCCCGCGCTAAGCTGGAAGCAATGGCGCACGCCACAGCAACGCTTGATCACGCTCTACACGGACGAAGATCGAGCCCAGGCAGCCGAGGTCGAAGCCGAGGCGCAAAAGATCGCCGCGGAGCGAGGCGAGAAACAAGCGACCTACATGGCCGAGGCGTTGGACAAGGAATTGCAGAAGTACGACGAGGCGCTGCGGCCGAAGCTGCGAGCCGCGTATGAGACGCCCGGCGATAAACGGAGCGACGAGCAGAACGCGTTGCTGAAACAGTATCCGGCCGTCAACATCTCGCCGGGCACGCTGTACCAATACAACCAGGCCGCGGCCGACGATCTGAAGAAGTACGACGAGCGAATCGCCGAGGTGCGAGTGAAGAAACCGGTCGAAGAGTTTATGCGCGTGCTGGCCGAGCCCACCGGCGAACCTCCCGCGACGCATCTGTTCCATCGCGGCGAGTATCGCGAACCCAAGAACGCAGTGACTCCGGCGGCCTTGACGATTGCGAGCCCGCCGGGGGAACGTGTGGAGATCGCTGCGGTCGACGCCACGATTCCAACGACCGGTCGGCGGCTGGCGTATGCCAAGTGGTTGACGAGCGGCCAACATCCGCTGGTGGCTCGCGTGATGGTGAATCGTGTTTGGATGCATCACTTTGGTCACGGCATCGTCGGTACGCCGTCGGATTTCGGACTCCTCGGTGAACGGCCGACGCATCCTGAGTTGCTGGACTGGCTGGCCAGCGAGTTTATCGCCAGTGGCTGGAATTTGAAGTATCTGCACAAGCTGATCATGACTTCGACGGTCTATCGTCAGTCATCGCAAGCGACAGCAGAGGGCTTGGCGGCTGATTCCGGCAACCGGCTGTATTGGCGCATGCCGATTCAAAGGCTCGACGCGGAGGCGTTGCGCGATCGGACGCTGGCCGCCAGCGGCACGCTTGTCGATCAGTTGTACGGCGCGCCGGTCAACATCAAGGCGGACGACACGGGACAAGTCATCGTCGATGGCGACGAATCTCGACGCAGCATCTACATCCGTGTCAAGCGGACGCAGCCGGTAGCGATGCTCACCGCTTTCGATGCACCGGTCATGGAAGTCAACTGCGAGCGACGCCCGTCTTCGACGGCGGCCACGCAGGCGTTGATGATGATGAACAGCGAGTTTGTACTCCGCCATGCCCGTAAGCTTGCCGAACGAGTTCGAGCGACGTCGGCTTCGGCACCGCCCGCCGAGCAAGTTGTTGCGGCGTGGCGAATCGCGTTTTGCCGCCCACCTCGCGACGAGGAACTTGCCGCGGCGACAGCGTTCCTTGATGAACAAACGGTTTACCTGAAAGCAAATCCGATCCCTGACAACATCGATCCGTCGCTGCACGTGCTGACGAATCTGTGCCAGGCGTTATTGAGTTCGAATGAGTTCCTCTATGTCGACTAGTTGGAATGCGACACTTCTTGTGAGCGGTGCGGCGCTAGCCGCCGGTTCTTCGGGCTTGTACCGGCGGCTAGCGCCCAATGCCACTCACTTTGTAGTGGTGGC
>JAQBZB010000527.1 GCA_027622275.1 Planctomycetota bacterium
GGCGCTGGAGTTGGTTGTGTCGAAACCTCAAGAGTCGCAGCGGCACGTCCGAATCGCCGCTTAACCGCGGCCGATCAAACCAGTTCGCCAATACTATCGAACCAAGAGTCGAACGCGTCGATTTCGGTCATGGGATTGAGCAGAGCGAACGTGTGATCCGTAGACGCGGCCTCAGGCCGAGGACCTGCCGTGCTTGAGTTCGCCTCAACGGGCTGATTCGACTGCAGTGCCAGTGTATTGCTTAACCCGAACTTTTTCCGGAGTTTGATGCAAGAATTTGCTTAGAGCCCGATGGAAACGCCGAAATCCCACTTGTTCTGCTTTCCTATTGTAGCCAGAAAGCGTATTTTCACATAAGACGAAATTAGCTCACACCGTTTGGTTTCATGCGACCGTCGGTAGCCAGAAAATACCCCAGAAGAGGGGTTGCGCCATGGGGCGGGCGCGGCAAAACTGCTCGTATGAGCAATAAAAAACGAGCCGTGCATGTCGCCACCGTCAGCAAGCAGTACAAGGGAAAAACGTATGTGACCCACCTACTGCGGCACACCTACCGTGAAGATGGAAAGGTCAAACACCTGACGGTGGGAAACCTATCGGACTTGCCGAACGACTTGATCGAAGTGATCCGCAAGCGGCTGGCCGGCCAACCGCTGCCGACGGAAAACGACGAGTTTGAAATCGTCCGCAGTCTTCCGCATGGCCATGTGACGGCAGTCCTTGGCACGCTGCGGAAGATCGGACTTGATCGAATCATCGCTTCGAAGCCATGTCGCGAAGCACAACTGGTCATAGCCATGATCGTATCGCGGCTCATCGCGCCGGGTTCCAAGCTGGCTAATCTCACCAGCCTGCAGCGAGAAACGGCCGAGCACAGCTTGGCTGACGAATTGCAACTACACGACATCCAGACGCCAGAAATCTACGAAGCGATGGATTGGCTGATCGGTCGACAAAAGCGCATCGAAAACAAGTTGGCCAAGAAGCATCTCGAAGACGGAACGCTTGTGCTCTACGACGTTAGTTCCAGTTACTACACGGGACGCCAATCCAATCTGGTCAAGATGGGCTACAGCCGCGACGGCAAGCGGGGCAAGCCGCAGATCGTTTATGGTTTATTGTGCGCTCCTGACGGATGTCCGGTATTGATCGAAGTGTTCTCCGGCAACACCGGCGATCCGACCACTTTTACGGCTCAAGTCAACACGATTCGCAAGCGGTTTGGCATCACGCGCGTCGTGCTGGTTGGCGACCGCGGTATGATCACAAGCAAGCGGATCGACGAAGACCTGCGTGGCAAGGAAGGGCTGGATTGGATCACGGCCTTGCGGAACGACAGCATCAAAACTCTGGTGAAACAGAGCGCAATTCAGCTCTCGTTGTTCGATCAGTGCGACTTGGCAGAAGTGACGTCGGTGGACTATCCCGGGGAGCGGTTGGTCGTCTGCCGTAACCCGTTACTGGCCGACGAGCGGGCTCGCAAACGTGAGGTACTACTGGCGGCGGCGGAGAAGAAGTTGGATGCGGTAGTGAAAGCGGTGTCCCGCAAGAATCGACCGCTACGCGGCAAAGACGAGATCGGACTGCGCGTGGGTCGCGACCTGAAGAGCACGAAGATGAAGAAGCATTTCAAACTAACCATCAAGGATGACTCGTTCTCGTATCAGCGACTGGACGAACAGATTGCGCAGGAAGCCGCTTTGGACGGTCTGTACGTGATACGTACGAGTCTTTCGCAGCAGACTATGTCGGCAGAGCGGACGGTCTTGGCGTACAAGGATTTGTCACAAGTCGAATCGGCGTTTCGCTCACTAAAAACGATCGACTTACGCGTGCGTCCGATCTTTCACTGGAAGGACGATCGGATTCGCGCGCACGTGTTCTTGTGCATGCTGGCGTACTACGTGGAATGGCACATGCGCGGCGCGTTGTCGGAACTATTGTTTGACGACCACCAGCGAGAGAAAGCGGAGGCGACTCGCGAATCGATTGTGTCGCCGGCGCCACGTTCGGAGGCGGCCAAACGGAAGGAACAAGAGCGCCGAACGGAGGACGGTTTTCCGGTGCAGAGTTTTCAATGTTTGCTTAAGGACCTGGCGACGTTGTGCAAGAACCGAGTGCGTTGGTCCTCAAGCTCAGAGGTGGAGTTCGAGCAACTGACGCTGCCGACGACATTGCAACGACGGGTGTTTGAGCTGCTGGGCCTTCCCGTCACCGCCTAGCACTGCGATGTAGCCAGAAGTCTGAATTTTGCGACTCACCAAAAGCCGCAAAATCCCCGAGGTTTAGGCCGAAATCTTTCGCGCACTCGCAAAAAAGTTCGGTTTAGGGTGCAATCTCTTTGAGGCGGTAAATACGAGGTATTTTGAGGAGGAAATATTCTGATTTGGCGGTAAGCCAAATTGATATCTGAAAAAGCGACGTCCTTTGCGAAAATGTTTTTGGATCAAAACGAACTCGCATGGCAAGGACGCCGCCGTGGATAATCTTAACGCTTGGGGCCTCGATTCCGCAACCGATGATTTTCGTGTTCACGAGGCGGAGCGGCTTGTCGATGCCGTTCTCGTTCGAGCAAGGCAGCCGCTCATTGATGCTGTCACTTTCTTCATCGAGAAACCCATCTGCCCGCTCACGCTGATGGCCGCCGTAATCACATTACTTCGCACCGACTGCGGCGTCACCATGGGAGTTAAGCGGCTGAGGCAGTGTATCGAACAGCTTAGTAAATCGATGGAGGAGTTTCGTCAGGAACATCAGGTCAATGTGTTGCTGGAAGCCCTCCAACAAGCCTCCAGCAGCAGCGGTTCTCGCAAACCGGTGCTCGCGGTTGGGCGCGACGGCATCACGCTTAGAGAATATGCCCACAGTGCTTTCCAAGTCGCCACCACCGCCACAGTGAGCGTTTACGATCGTCAAGGCAAACGATTGATCACTGTCTACCTGGCTCATCCCCCGGAACTGGGGCAAGCCACCATGGATCTGATGCTCACCGAATTGCTCACCGAACTGTTGGAACGTTACGACGGACCGCTTCCACGTTTGGCCTACGTTACCGATTTCAGACGCGAACGAAGCTCATGCGTTACAGTGACTTCAAGTCCGTTCATATTCCGCTGGGAAGTGGCGTGACCGAAGCTGCCTGCAAAACGGTCTTCACGCAACGGCTAAAAAGCTCCGGCATGCGATGGAGCCACGAAGGAGCGAAGACAATTCACACGCTTCGCACGATA
>JAQBZB010000528.1 GCA_027622275.1 Planctomycetota bacterium
CGAGCGGGTGGTTGCTTTCTACAATCAGCGGGGCAAGGCGGAGCAGTACATCAAGGAAGGCAAGAACGCGATCAAGTGGACCCGGCTGTCATGCCGGAAGCTCCGCGACAACGAGGTTCGGCTCCAGCTTCACGCCCTGGCCTACAATCTCGCCAACTTCATGCGGACATTGGCCCTGCCCGAAGAGGTCGAGCACTGGTCGCTCACGACGCTGCGGGAGAAGCTGGTGAAGATCGGAGCCAAGGTCGTCCGCCACGGCCGCTACGTCACGTTCCAATTGGCCGAGGTGGCGGTGCCGAGGGACTTGTTCCAGAAAATCTTGGGCTTGATCGATGATCTACGGCGAAGACCCGCTCCGGCGTAGGCCGAGGGAATCGACGGCAAGGTGAAAATGACGGGAGAGGTACGTCTGAATGGCGGAAAATACGGGCAAATGGGCTTCCAACAACGGCCAAATCATAAAATCGGGACTGTCGGATGGCCGCAGAGCGAAATTCCTTCCATCGGTGGTGGGGTTTTACCTATCATTGGCTCCGATACGAATGCCATCTGGGGAATGTCGGAATAGAATAAGCCGGCTCGCCAGAGGGTAAACTGTGTCCAAAGTAAGTAAATGTTGAAAAAATCGGAATATACACGAGTAAAAACAGGGTAATCGAATTTGGGGAATTGGGTCCTGGCTCACGCCGAGTCTTAAATCGGTGGTTCGCCGACTTAAAGGTGGCAACAGACCATTTGTCGGTCCCTCGCAAGTTGGGTTTTTGGGAGAGAGTCGTTTGTGCTGCAGGCAACATTGTTTTGCTTGGTCCGGTTTTGGTTTGCCGGCCGAGCAAGCGGCGGGTGATGTTGGGGTTGCACACTCCCTAAAAATTTGGCGGCGGTTTAATTGCGCCACGGAGAATATCGTCAAATGACAGAGCAGTGGGGGCACGCCGACACGACGTTGGTAGAGCAATGGACGCGCATTCGGGCGCGGCTGCGTTCGGATGTTGGCGACGCTGCATTTAACAGTTGGCTGAAACCGCTGACGCTGGGCGAGATGTTGGGCAGCCGGCTACGCATCGCCGTTCCCACGCGATTTATGCGCGATTGGATTGAGCAGAATTACGGTAATCAGCTGACCGAGTTCTGGCGGGAAGAAAACGCCGGCGTCGCCCAGGTTGAAATTATCGTCGAGCCGATCCGCACCGCCGTTCAGGCCCCTGGGGGGCCACCGCGTTCGCCGATCGGTCTGCGCCACGATGGCGAAATGGCGCCAGCGTCCGGCGAGTTTGCGCAAGCCGACCCCGCGGATGCCGTCGCAACCGCCTCCAAAGATGTCCAGGCGTTGCTCGATAAGCGGTTCGTCTTCAAAAATTTCATCGTTGGCCGGACCAACGAGCTCGCCCATGCCGCGGCGCGGCGTGTTGCAGAATCCGATGGTGTCCAGTTTAACCCGCTGTTCTTATTCGGCGGCGTCGGGCTTGGCAAAACCCATCTGATGCACGCGATCGCCTGGCACATTACCGAGCGCGACCCCTCACGCCGCGTATTGTACATGTCGGCCGAAAAGTTCATGTATCAATTTATTCGCGCGCTGCGGTTTCGCACTACCATGGACTTCAAGGAGACGTTCCGCTCCGTCGATGTTTTGATGATCGACGACATCCAGTTCATCTGCGGGAAGGATTCAACTCAGGAAGAATTCTTCCATACCTTCAATGCTCTGGTTGACCAAAACCGTCAGATTGTTGTGTCCGCTGACAAGTCGCCGTCGGATCTGGACGGCATGGAGGAGCGGTTGCGTTCGCGTCTGGGGTGCGGTTTGGTCGCCGACATTCATCCGACCGATTACGAGTTACGGCTCGGCATCCTGCAGGACAAGGCCGAGCAGCGTGGCGCGCAGCTGCCCGACAAGGTGCTGGAATTCCTCGCCCACAAGATCACATCGGACGTGCGCGAGCTGGAAGGGGCGTTGAATCGTATCGTCGCCCAGTCGACGCTAGTGGGCCGGCCGGTCACCTTGGAGACGACCCAGGAAATTTTGCGCGACCTGCTGCGCGCGAACGACCGGCGAGTCACCATCGAAGAAATCCAGAAGCGGGTCGCCGAACATTTCAACATCAGACTGGCCGACATGCATTCGGCGCGGCGCGCCCGCGCCGTCGCCCGGCCGCGCCAGGGGGCGATGTATTTGTCCAAGCAACTGACGGCCCGTTCGCTGCCTGAAATCGGCCGCAAGTTTGGCGGGCGCGATCACACGACGGTGATGCACGCGGTGAAAAAAGTGGAAGAATTGCGGGCCACCGACAACAGTTTTAACGAAGATGTCGAGTTATTGCGGCGGATGCTCGAAATTTAGTCGCCCACGCAGCGCCGATTTTTACCTAAACACTTGATATTAAACCACTAATTTGAGGAGCATCCGTCCCTCATTTAGGGTAAATTCAGTGTCGAATCATTGCGATTCTGCTATACTTATCTGCCGTTTGAAATTGCTTGGTTGCGGCGCGTCGGTTCTGGCGGTTGCAACGGATGGATACGGTCCGCGAGAACGTCGGGTGAGTGGGCTTGCTAGCGCATAAATACGACCCATTGCGGCTGCTATTGCGGGAGGCAATCCCGTCTCCTCCAGCGAACACGCCGGGTCCCAGGGTGGTCAATGCCGGTTGAGCGACCGGCCGCCGGTAGAATTTGAGAATGACGATGAAGCTGACGATCGAACGATCTACCCTGTTGAAGGCGCTGGCGCATGTGCAAAGTGTGGTCGAGCGCCGCAATACGATACCGATTTTGGCGAACGTGTTGCTTGATGCCCGCGACGGCACCTTGACCCTGACCGCCACCGATATGGATTTGGCGATCACCGAAAAAGTCGATGCCGATGTGAGCCAGCCGGGCGCCAGCACCGCGCCGGCCCATACCTTCTACGATATTGTTCGTAAACTCCCCGACGGCGCCCAGGTGGAAGTGGAAACCGATGCGACGGCCGGGCAGTTGCTGCTGCGGGCGGGCCGGTCCCGGTTCAGCTTAAGCACCTTGCCCATCGAAGATTTTCCGGTGTTGAGCGGCGGCGACCTGCCGGTTGCCTTTTCGCTGCCCGCCGATGAGCTGCGTACCTTGATCGACCGCACGCGGTTTGCAATTTCGACAGAAGAAACACGTTATTATTTGAACGGCATCTACCTGCACGCGGCCGAGGCGGGCGGCGAACATTTTCTGCGCGCGGGTGCCACTGACGGCCACC
>JAQBZB010000164.1 GCA_027622275.1 Planctomycetota bacterium
TCCAGCCGCCAGCGCTCGATGGTGCCGTGGCGGCTGGAAGCCACCACTACTTAACTCGCCGCCAGGGCCGGTTGCTGGCTGAGCCGCCAGTCGACGAGATGCATCTCGACGTTGCGGAAACCTCGGTACTCGTTGATCACCGGCCGGTACGCAATGTCGATCGGTCCGGCCAAAGTCGTCAGTTCTTCGTACCACTCGCCTTTGCCAAAACCAACCGCGCGCAAAGTGACGTTGTGCTGTTTGAGTTTGACGGAGAGGTGCCGATCGCTGCTGCCAAGGTGGCGTGGCGCTTCGGCCAGTTCGACGCCCGTCGCGCACAAGACGGGGCGCGGGTTTGATTGGCCAAACGGAGCCATCTGCTCCAGCTGTTGTACCGTTCGAAGCGTTAACTGACTCAATGCGGCTTCCGCATCGATGCGGACTTCGGGAACGCGGTCTTGCACCGAGACTTCGCTCTCGACCAGTTCGCAAAACGCGCTGCGGAAGTTGTCGATCTTTGCTTCCTCGACTTTCAATCCAGCCGCCGCGGCGTGCCCACCGTGAGAGACAAGGTGCTCGGTACATTGGGCAAATGCTTCGTGAAGATTCAAGCCAGACGCCGAACGAGCCGATCCCGTCGCGGGCTTTGCGCCCAGCTCGTCAATGGACAGCAAGACGACGGGTCGATTGAGCTTTTCGGCCAGACGGCTCGCCACGATGCCGATCACTCCCGCGTGCCAACCGCGCCCTGCCAACACAAAGGCCGGATCGCTCGGATCGAATTGTTCTTTGATCTGTTTGTTGGCGGCCAGATAGACGCTTCGTTCGAGGCTGTCTCGGCTGCTGTTCAACTCGTGAATGTAGTCGGCCAGCGCATCCGCCCGCTCGACCGAGTCGGTCGTCAACAACTCGACGCCCAGCTGAGCCTGACCAAGCCGGCCCGCGGCATTCAATCGCGGCGCGAGACTGAACGCGATGTCTTCGCTGGCTAACGCGGGCTTGCCGTGCAGCTTGGTGACACGCAGCAGCGACTTTAATCCGATCGTTGGCTGCGACTGCAAACTGTTCAGTCCAAAACGGACAAGGACACGATTCTCGTCGACCAGCGGAACGACATCGGCCACGGTTCCGATCGCGGCAATGCCGATCGCCGTGAGCAAGAAGTTCCGCATCCGCTCGCTGACACGTTTCGATTCGCTCGCCCGGCAGCACAGCGCCCACGCCAACTTGAACGCGACGCCCGCTCCACACAATCCAGCGAACGGGTAATTCGAGCCGGGCAGTCCGGGATGAACAATCGCGGCGGCGTCCGGCAACTCGTCGGCGAACTGATGATGATCGGTGATGATCAGTTCCAGGCCGATCTCGCGAGCGGTCTTGGCTTCGCCGACGCTGGCGATGCCGCAGTCGACCGAGATCACCAGCGATGCTCCGCGCTCCGACAGTTTCCGCAGCGCGTCGTCGTTCAGCCCGTAGCCTTCTTCGAGCCGGTTCGGTACGTAGTAGCCGACGTCAGCACCGAGCAGCTGCAAACAGCGGTACAGGATCGCGGTCGCCGTCATGCCATCGGCATCGTAATCGCCGTAAATGACGATGCGACGCTTGGCTTGAATTGCGGCAAAGATCCGGTTGGCCGCATCGGGAATCCCGGGCAGCAGCTCGGGATCGCGCAGCTCGCTCATTTTCGGATCGAGGAACCGCCGCGCGGCTGCCGTCTCGCCGATGCCTCGGCAGAGCAGCAGTTGGGCGACGATCGGCGAGATACCGGCTTGCCGTTCGAGCAACTCGATTCGCCCGGCGTCATGCGGATGAATTCGCCAGCGTTTCGTCATGACGATCCTTGTCCTGATGCCCATAGCACCGAGTTCTACTTCTTCTTCTCGACATGCACGGTATGACGTTGTAATCGCGGGCAGAACTTCTTCAGTTTCAGCTTTTCACCACCCGGCTTACGGCGCAAGCTGTAGTTGTAATCGCCCGTCTCTTCGCAAACGAGAAACACCGTATCCGCCTTCTTCTTGCTTCGACCGGCCATCGTATCGGCTCCTAAGTTGAGCAGCCTTTGGACTGTTAATTCTTTGGAATCGGCTGATTGTAGCGAATACGGCCTGGTCAGGTAAGCCGTTCCCGGCAACGGCCGCAGGAGCTGGGTCTGTGATCTCTTGTCAGGCTTTTGGCACAACCCAAATGTTTCGGTAACGAACGGGGTTGCCGTGATTCTGCAAGTAGACCGGACCTGTTTCTGGACCAGCCTTGACGGGCGCGGCGGTTGTATTGCGTTCGCCAGGCAACTCGACGTCGTTGTGGATGACCACGCCATTGTGCCGCACCGTGATCCGCGGATTCGCCACGAGCTTGCCCGCGTCGTCGTACTTCGCCGCCGCGAACTCTGCGTCGTACGTTTGCCAAGCCAGTGGCGGCAGGCACATGTTGACACTTGGCTCGGCAACCGAGTAAATCCCGCCGCACTCGTTATCCTTGCCTTCGAGTCCAAACGAATCGAGCATCTGGACTTCGTAGCGGCCTTGGAAGTAGATCCCGCTGTTGCCGCGCCCCTGACCGCGGTCTTCGGGTTGATACGGTAGGCGGAACTCGATGTGCAGTTGGTGGCTGCCGAACGTCTGCTTGCTCGTACATCCTTGCATCAGTAACCCGTCGTCCGTCACCTTCCCGTCCGTCCAAGCGTCCGCGCTCGAGCCATCGAACAGCACGACCGCATTCTGCGGCGGTGCCTGGCCCAGCGTCGGGCTCTTGCGTACTGTTTTCTTTAGCTCGCCAGACGGACCGCCGTCAGCACCTGTAATGGAAATGACACCATCTCGCAACTCTCCGCGTCCTTCGTCTCCTTGCAGGATGACGACACCGTCCTTCAGTTGGCCCGAAGCACGAAACCTCTCTTCACCATTCCAGCCAGCCCCCGGAAGCCCGCCCACGTAGGCGACCGACTCGAACTTGCCTTCCCCCAGAGCGATCACTTGAACTCCCAAGTTGACGGTTTCGTCCGCGCCTGTGAGCTGGCCGACATATTCGCCTTGCAACGCAAAGTCGGCGTCGGTCTTGTCGGGATCCGTGTACGCGGGACCTTTGGCCTGAGCGGTGACGGGACAGATGCAGGCTAGGAAGGCAACAGTGACGGCACGACTCAACATGAATTCAGCTCCCGGTGAAAGTGTGAAATATCTGGCCAGCGCGGAGGCTATTGTCGGTGAGCAAGCGATGGGTTGCAAGCCGCGGACTTGTCCGTTGCAGTCGTACTTTGATGAAACGGTGAGAAAGGGAAACGCGGAGTACAAGTCCGACCTACTGTCGGATACTATTGGATCGTGGTATGACTACAGCAATGGAACCACCGTTCTGCGGGGAAGGGAGTTACCTTTTGGAGGCCGGAGAGCCGCGTTTGTCCTTGCATTCGGCGGAAAAATAAGTAGGTTAAGGACTTGAAGAAAACGGTCGTCCGAATTTCTCAGGAACAGGAACGCGGACGGTGACTCTGCGCACGTTCGCTGCGCCACTGTCAAAACGGAGCAAGTTGCAATGTCATCCACGATCGACGATCCGGAACAAGTCGCCCACGAACAAGCCCTCGCCGCGGGATCCGCCGAGGCGCTCGAAGCGGAAGCCAGCGACGAGGAGGAAGCCGAGGAGGAGTATGCTGCTCCCGGCAGACGCTTCCTGTTGTTCGCGGCAGTACCCAGTTGGGCGATCAGCATGATCGTCCACATCATCGCCATCATGATCCTCGCCTTTATCACGTTTTCACCGGCCGTCGATAAGGTGGCAAACATTCTCAACGTCGCGAATGCCAGCGAAGTCGAAGAAGTCGAAGAGTTCGAGGTACTCGACCGGTTGGAGCCGTTGGAGGTATCGGAGATCAGCGACGCCCAACCGGTGGTGCAAAGCACCGTCGACACAACGAGTGAAGTGGTCGAAGTGGAAGTGTCGACCGACGTCGATGCCGCCGCGATTCAAGTCGATCTTGTTGACTTCAGCACCGAGACCGCGCCACGCAACGATCTGATGAAAGAGATCGGATCCATGACCGGCAGCGCGTTGGAAGGACGCAGCGCAAAGGCCCGCGGCCAACTCGTGAGGACAACCGGTGGGTCGGAAGGGAGCGAGAAGGCAGTTGCATTGGCCTTGAAGTGGCTCGCCGCGCACCAGTTGCCCGATGGCAGCTGGAGCTTCGAGATTGGGCCATGTACCTGTACGCATCGTGGTAGCGTGAAAGGCTGCTTTACCGGAGCAACCGCCATGGCCCTGCTGCCTTTCCTCGGCTCGGGCCAGACTCACATGGAAGGGGAGTACAAGAACACGGTTGGTCGCGGGTTGGCGTACTTGGTCCGCACCGAACAGCCGAACGGATCACTGATCCAAGGTGGCGGCAGCATGTACTCGCACGGTCTGGCGTCGATCGCCCTGTGCGAAGCCTATGCCATGACCCACGACCGGCAACTGATGGCACCAGCCCAAGCTTCCATCGCATTTATCTCCTACGCTCAAGATCCCGTCGGCGGAGGCTGGCGCTATTCGCCACGAACGCCGGGTGACACATCGGTCGTCGGCTGGCAATTGATGGCGCTCAAGAGCGGCCACATGGCGTATCTGCAAGTGCCGCCGAACACCATCCAGGGAGCGATCAAGTTCCTGAACACCGTGCAGTCCGACAGCGGAGCCAAGTATGGCTATGCCGAACCGGGCGCGGGGCCATCGACCACCGCCATCGGTTTGCTCTGCCGAATGTATCTGGGCTGGAAGAAAGACGAGCCGGCGCTCCAACGCGGCGCGGAGTTTATCAGCAATCGTGGCCCGTCTCCGAATGACATGTATTTCAACTACTACGCCACGCAAATCATGCACCACTTCGGCGACGAGTATTGGCAGAAGTGGAACAACGTCATGCGGGACCAGTTAGTGAACGGCCAAGTTACAACGGGCCACATGACCGGCAGCTGGGAAGTCCCCGGCGGTGGCCACGCCAACGACGCCGGTGGCCGACTGTACGTCACCTCGATGGCAACGATGATTCTGGAAGTCTACTACCGCCACATGCCGATTTACGCCAAGGAAGCGGCGGAAGAAGATTTCCCGCTGTAAGCCGCTAAGTACGATGGCCTTCCAAGGCCGTCGGTTTCGGCGGGCGACGGCCGCGGAAGGCCATCGTACAAGAATCTGGCAACATACGGCGTGTCTGAGAGAACCAGGCACGCCCTTTTTTATGCGCCGCCTCGGGAAGCTCGCGACCTATACTTCTTGGGCGCATTCCGCCCGAACTGTTTCTTCCTCCAAACGCACAATCGCGCAATGCCGCACAACCCGTCCCCACCGCACGAGCTTGCCGAACCGCCGGTCCAGTATGTGTTGGCACCACCGATTGCGCGGCGAGTCTATGAGCCGGTCGTGATAGCCGACGGCGAAACCGACGCGCGCACGCTCTGGCAACGCATCCGAAGCCGCTTCGCCGACGATGCGATCAGCGGTTTTATCAGCGTTGTCGTCCACACGATTGTGCTAATCATTCTGGCACTGGTCGCCATCGTCGACGAAATTGGCCCCCGCGGTCCCGAGTTGGTCATTGCACCGATCCGCGATTCGCTCGAACCAGAACCGAACGACTCGAGGATCGTTCTGCCGGACGTCAGCACGGCGAACGACCAGCCACAGGCCATCGAAGCCATTCCCACGGAAGTCCGTCTGCCCGACGCGCCAAATATCGACTCGCCGTTTCCGTCGCCGACGGTCACGGTGATCGAGGCGCGCCCGACTGATTTGTTTCGCGAAACATCCGTGAGCGAATTGCTCGAAGCGACAAACACACCGATCGGCGGCGGCTTCGAAGGCCGCACGCCCGAGCAACGGGCGCGACTCGTCGCCGCCCGCGGCGGAACGCCAGCCAGCGAAGATGCCGTCGAACAGGGACTTGCCTGGCTCGCCGAGCATCAGCGTCAAGATGGCAGTTGGCATTTGAACCATCAAACAGGCCCCTGCAACGGCCGCTGTCCCAACCCAGGCTCGGTCGGCACCAGCACCGGCGCAACCGCTCTGGCATTGCTCCCGTTCCTTGGTGCCGGCTACACACACCAACAAGGCAAATACAAAGACGTCGTCCAACGAGGTCTTTACTATCTGACCGGGCGGATGATCGAAACGCCGCACGGCGGGGATTTGCAAGAGGGCACGATGTACTCGCAGGGAATCGCCGCCATCGCGCTCTGCGAGGCTTATGCGATGACCGGCGACGAGGAATTGAAGCCGTACGCTCAGAAGGCCATCGACTTCATCGTCCGCGCGCAACATCCTCGCGGGGGCTGGCGTTACGTTCCTGGTGCTCCGGGTGACACAACGGTGACCGGCTGGCAAGTCATGGCGCTCAAAAGCGCACGCTTGGGGGGGCTGTATGTGCCGTCGCACACCACCGAACTCGCCAAGGAATACTTGGACAGCGTCCAGGATTCAGGCGGTGTTTTTTACGGCTACCAGCGGCCCGGCAAAGATCCCGGACCGACGTCGGTGGCGACCCTGCTCCGCATGTATCTCGGCTGGCAGCGTCACGATTCGCGACTCGTTGGCGGCTTCGCGTTCTTGGCCAACCAGGGCCCCTCCAACACGAACATGTATTTCAACTACTACGCCACGCAAGTGTTGCACCACCACGGCGGCAGCGATTGGGAGCGTTGGAATATCCGCATGCGGGACTTTCTCGTGGGTCGGCAAGCCCCCAGCGGACACGAACAGGGAAGCTGGTACTTCACCGACGACTACGGTAAAGCCGGTGGGCGACTCTATACCACCGCGATCTGTACGATGATCCTCGAAGTCTACTACCGCTACATGCCGTTGTACGGCGAAGAAGCCGTCGAGGACGCATTTTGATCGGCTCGAAGACCGTCGCAGGCTGGCGGTTAAACGAGCATCATGCGCGAAACGCGCGTCGTTGTCAGTTGAATGCCCGCAACAGCCGCCGACCCTTGTAGATGCAGCAGGCTTCGTGCGAGCCGATCGGCCGCGCGGGATTCCGAGTCGGGAACCAAATCGGCTCCTGGTCATCGACGACAGCAATCCCCGCATGTCCCTGGCGAACCGCGCGGGCCACGAGAACTTTGTCCCCGAGAAACATGCCGAGAATCGTCGGCTGGACCGCGTCGTAATCGAAATCGCGCAGCCGTCGTTCGAGCCGCGTGACTTCCAGCCGTTGCGCTTCGGTCAAGGCGGCCGCATCCATCTCGAAGATATCCTCGTGCTCGACATGCCAGCCAGCAAAGGCGGCGTAAATATCGTCTGGCGGAAGATCCAACAGGTCCGCCCCAAACGCATGCGTGAGCGGGCCGGCGATACCGACGTTGCTGAACTCGCCCGCCGGCAGCTGATACGTGAATCGGATCAGGAAGCTTTCCATCGGCTCGTCGTATCCGGGCCAGTGCTGGGTCCGCGAATCGACTAACTCTAGCCAGGTTGGTGGCAGGCCCATCTGCGAGGGCTGGGCCAGCCACAGAGCCAATTCGGCTTCGGCCCGAGCCGCTGGAGTGGTGAACTGTTCGTCAAGCTTGTCGGTCAAGCCAAGCTCTTCGGCGTAAGCCAAGACCCGCAACCTCGCCACAGGCTCGGCCGCCAATGCGACGAGCGCGTCTTTGCCCGCCTCCTCGCCGAACCGCGCCAGCGCGGCGGCAGCTTCGGTGTGCAGGCGTCGGTGACGGACTTCGAGAGCCTGGTACAACTTGCCAACCGCGTCGCGATCGCCGATCAAGGCCAACGCATCGCATAACGCGACCGCCAGCGCAATGGCGTCCTCGATCTGCCGCGCGATCTCGTCGGGAGTCGTGGCAAACTCGGTGGGATCTTCTTCCATTCGGGCCAACCGCCCGACGACCGCACCGAGCAACTCCGTCAACTGCTCCTGACGAGTGACGCCGGGGTGCGGATCGATCAATCCATGACGGAACAAAAAGTTAGCGAGATCGATGACGGAGGCGGCAATGACTTGATGTGCCAAGGCGTCGAGCAACTTCGGAAACAACATTGTCGAATCGTACGACGTGTGTTGAAACAACGGCCCGAAGGCCAACAGCGCGGACGGTGCGTCGCCGGGAGGATCTTCCACGACAAGATTGGCGAACTCGGTTAACTCGAAGGGAATTGCCGAAGCGGCCAGCAACTGTAGCAAGTAGCATCGAGCGGCGTTTGCCTTTCCAAGCCTCCGATACAAGGCGACGATCAAAGGAACGGTTGTCGCCGCCAGGCGTCGCCGGTGGCTCGCATCCCAAGGACGCAGCCGGTACACGAGGTATCGAAACACTTCACCCAGCGCCGGCTCGTGGTCGCTTGTCAGTTCCACGTCCAACAGAGTTCGCAAGAACGCGTCGAGCTGCACATCAGTCGCTTCGCCGAGCCACTGCAATTCGAGAGGATTCGAATCACGAGGTCGCGACTCGACCTCCAGGACATACTCGATCAGGCTTTGCATTTGCGCGTCGGACACCGTTATCGCTCTCCACTACCTTAATGCACTTCGGTTGGTTCTACCTAAAGTTGCGGTGACGATCCAGGAGATGTGACGATCAATCTTCGATCTGCAACTTGATCTCGTCCGAGTTGCCTGTCAGCTCGGGAGCGTACATCGCGTAGGCTCGCGCGGGCAAGGCGCTGAAGCGGCCGGGAATTTCGGCGCGGACGCGATAGGAGACGCTGTGGCGGCCTCGCGCGAGTTGGCGGAGGAAGAACGAGACGCGGTCGTCGCGGAATTCGGTGTACGCGCCGAGGCCGTTGTTGGTGTAGTCGCTGCGGACGTCGACGGGCTCGAATCCGGCGGCCTTCATGTCCTCGAAGATCACGTACTCGTAGTCGTTCTTGCTTTCGATCTCCAATTCGATCTCCACCAACTCGCCGCTCTTCAGCGTAGCAAGGTCGTCGAGCGGGACGCGTTTGTACTTCTCGACCTGCTGTTTGATCACCTGCCCGCGGCTGCCGGCGACTTCGGCCTGCTTGTCGAGCGGCTCCAGCTTGTAGAACTTGCGGTCGACGCGGACTTCGAGTCCGGCCCGCTTGATGTAGTCTTCCAGCGTGAAGTTCGTGAGATAGGCGTTGAAGTAAACGGGGCCTTTGCCGCGCCGGCGCAACTCCACCACGTGCTCGCCGTCCGTGACCTGCTCGCCGGTCAGCAGGAACTTGTTGTCGAATGCAAACAAATTGTCTCGCGTGATGCGGACCTCCTGCCGCTTCGCGCCGTCGACCCAGACTTCGACCGTCATGTCCGGCTCGGTTTCGCCGCTGGCCCGGATGTAGTCCGCGAACGCTTCGACACAGACGGCCGTGTCGCGAGTGGATTGCCAGTACGTCGCGTGCTTGCGGTTGTTCAGCAGATACTTGACCAGCCGCGGAGCCGCTTCGCCGCGCGGATCGATCCGCGTCAGCAGCTTCAAGTAGTACGCATTCGCCTCGGTTTCGCTGCCATACCAATGCCACCAGTAGTTGTCGCCGGGCAGTTTTAAATAAGCCGTTTCGTTCTCGGCGTCTTGCACCAGAAACTGCTCGATGTTGCGGGCGATCATGATGAGCTTCTCGTCGTCGCCCAGCGTGTGCAGGGCCAGCCCGAACATCGCCTTGGCGTAGACGGCCAGTTCGTTGCGGTCGCGATAGAGGAAGTCTCGCATCGCGGGATCGTCTTGGCCGGCATCGACCAAAATCATATAGACGAAGGCGTCGAGATGATCGGCGTGCTGCTTCCACGGCTGTTTTTCGGGCTTCTTGTCGAGCGAACCGTTTTTCAGTTTCTGCAATTCATCGGCTTGATAGCGGCTGAGCCAACCGATTCCGTTTTCCAGCACGCCGGGAACGATGGCGACGTCGTTTTGTATCGCGAGCTGCAGGCCGTGGACGACGACGGCGGTCGTGTGCGGATAACTCCGCTCGCCGAAACCGCTGAACCAGCCCCAGCCGCCGTCGCTGAGCTGCATGTTGGTCAGCTTGGTGACGCCTTCCTTGACCATTTGGTCCAACTCTTCCCGCTCGAAGACTGGATTGCGATCGAAACGCTTCCATTGAGTCGCACGTTCGCGATCGTCACCGATCTCTTGAGCGTTCAAATTTGTCCGCTTGTCGCGGATGGCCGCCAAGTCGAGATTCATGTCCAGCAGCACCTTCTGGGTCACGACGCTCGGCAGGAAGCGATTCAACGTCTGTTCGGTGCAGCCGTAGGGATACTCGGCCAGATACGGCAGAGCATCGACCATCGCGCCGGCCAGTGTCGGTGAGTAACGCACTTCAAGCACCGACTGTTCGGCGCGGCGCTCGGCGGGAACTCGTATCGTGACTTTGGCGCTGTCGGCGTCCGGCCGCACGGTGCCCGCCCACGATTCGGTCTTCAACATGCCATGCACATGAACCGGGAACTGCATCTCGACGGCATCCGACTCCTCATCGGTCAGCGCCTTCATGCGGATCGTGGTGGTGCCTTCGCGCAGCACGCGAACTCGCCAATCGACGCGCTGTTCGCCGCCGGCCGGGATCGAGACTTGCACAACGCTGTCGGTCAGCGGTTGCAGTTCGTCGGTGGGCAACTCCAGCTCGACGGACGCTTGTTTCTCGCTGGCGAGATAGTTATGCACGTTTGCCGACAGGACGACTTCGTCCTTCTCGATGAAGAACCGCGGAGCCTGCAAGCGGATGATCAGATCCTTTTGCGTGATGACTTCCGCTTCGCCCGAGCCGACTTTCGTGCCGTGGCCGATCCCCCAGACTTTGATCTTCCAGGTCGTCAGGTTCTCGGGCATGTCGAGCGAGACTTCGGCGTGGCCTTTGTCGTCGGTGTCGAGCGTGCCGACCCAAAGTGCGGTGTCGGCGAAGTTGGTCCGCACGGTGGGCGCGACTAGATCGGCGGCCTGTGCAGCACCGAGTTCTTCGCGCTCGACGAACATGTCGAAGTCGACGTCAGGACTGAGCCCGATCGTGACTCTTGGGCCTTCAGCCGCTGCCGACATTGGCATCGCACTCATCCGACTGGACAACTCCATCCCGCCACCGAAGCCCATTCCACGCATCTGAGACTTTTGCTTGCTTAATAGGACAGCGCCTTCCTCATCGGCGACTGAGCCGCCAAAGACGCCGAGGAAATTCATCGACTTCTGATCGCGTTCCGGCATGTTCGCGAGGTAGCGTTCGAGGCTTGTCTGTTGGGCGGGCTGATGCTGCCGCCGCCATTTCCAGAAGAAATCTTTGATGTCGCCGACATTCGAACCGCCGGAGATGTACTCCAGCGACTTGTCATAAATGCTAACAACCGTCGAGCCATGAAAGTCCGCGCCGTTGGCTTCCGTCAAATGCAGCTTCACGCTGGCCTTCGCGCCGGGCTTGTAGGTCTCGGCCGACGGCAACACTTCGACTTTCAGTATCCGTTCTTCGGGAGGCACGACGATCTCCTTGGCCTCGCTGTGCGCGTTGCCGCCGGCGATCGTCACGGCTTCGATGAAGAAGTTGGGCATGTCTTTTTTGACGACGGCGATCTCTTCGACCGTGCTCTTGCCGCGCAGACGGAGAATCTTCGGCGGCAGGTAGACGCCGTTCGCGGGTCGCACGAACAGCAAGACCGTGCTGCCGATGCGGTCGGTATTGATTTGCAGGTTGACTGTATCGCCGGCGCGATACTCGGCCTTGTCAGGAATCAATTCGAGACTGTTGAAGCGATAGTCTCGCCCGTCAAAACCTTCGCCGATCACGGTGAACAGGTAGCCGCCTTCGATATCGTGGCCAGCGTCATCCGCGAGCTTGCTCGCCAGCCGATATTGCCCCTTGGCCGTTGCATCGAGCTTCAAATCGGCGCGGCCGTCGTCGCCGGTGCGCAGCGGCCACGATTGAACTTCGGTTTCGATCGGCTCGCCCTTGGCGTCGTAACCGATCTTGTAGAGCGTTGTCTTGCCATTGCCAGTTACCGGCCGGTTGTCGAGCGTCTGTGCCAGGAAGTGAGCGTTGATCGTGTCGCCCACGCGGAAGTACCCGCGGTCCACCCAAGTGAAGACCTTGAACGGCTGCCGCGCGACTAACACGTTCCCTTGGCCGACGATCGTGCGACGCGATTCGTCGCGGACTTCGGCGGTGATGCTGTACTTGTGATCCGAGTCGCCGTGAATCGCCTTGGCCAGTTCCGTGTCGATCTCGACGTTGACCATACCGTCTTCGCCGATCTCGACCTCACGTTCGCTGACCACTTCGGGAGGATCGTATCCGCCGTGCCACCACCAAGGCATCGGCCTCATGCACCCCGCCCACTTGCTCCAGCCCGGATACCAGGCGTAGTCATAGCTGAACCACCAATAGCCCTGACCGTAACACCAATCCCAAGGCCGGATGGGATACCAGCTTTGAGAGTGCTTGGTCCGCAGAACCTTGTACTTGACCGTTGCGTTAGAGACCGGAGCCCCGAAGTAATAACGAGCGTTGATCGTGGCCGTAATCTTCTCGCCCAGTTGCACCGGTTTGTCAGGAGCATCGATCGTCACCTCGAATTCGGGTTTCTTGTATTCCTCGACGCGGAAGCCGACCGCCTGGTGTCCGACGACGTTCAACGAGTAGCTTCCCAGCGTCGCATCGCCGGGAATTGTGTAGTTCCCTTCGACGCCGCCGTACTCGTCCGCCTTGATCGACCATGACTGCACGACTTCGTGTTTCGGATTGCGAAGTTCGAGAGCCAAGGTCTGGCCGGCGAATTGCGAGACGTCGGCTTTGTCGTACTGGGCGTGCCGGACCCAGAACTTGAACTTCATCTCGTGTCCCGGTCGATAGACGGGACGATCCGTGATGCCGAATGCCTTGACCTCGTTGTACTGAGCGTCGTAGTAGCGGTTCGCCCAGACATTCCGAAAGCCGAGATAGGCCAAACGCCCGGTGTTCGTCCGCGCGACGACGAGCCATTGGTAACGCGCCGCGAGGTCCAGTTGCTTCGGGATCACCTGCCCGTCGTCATCGGTTCGCTCGGCGAAGTTCGTTGTCAGGACGTTGAAGCGGCGGCGGTCTTGCGTCGGCTCTTGCTTCCAACCGAAGAACTCGACGTTCGCGCCCGCCACCGGCTGGCCGGAGACCGCGTCGGCGACATAGTAATACGCTTTTTCCGAGAGCTGCTTCTGGACGATCGCGGTATCGGCGACCCACAGAATGATATGGCTGGTGTTGCCGCCGGCGACCTTGGCCGTCACCAGATAGGCCCCGGCATTCTTGAGCGGCGTCGTGATGGTAATGCGTTTGTCGAAGTGATTGGCGCGCGGCGCCAGCTTCTCTTGCCACGTGGCGACGCGTTGCTTGAGGTACTTGCGTTGGTTCTGTTGTACGATCCGCCAGCCGATGTTCTCAATGTTGTAGACTTCGCTATCGATTTGCGGCGGGTTCGATTTCAGGTGAGCCTTGACGTCGGTCAGCATTTTCTCGACGTCGATCTCATGGGCTTCGAAGTCGACTTGCTCTGCATTGCGGAAGGTGAACTCGACCGTGGGTCCCTGACCCGCCGGCTGCGTCGAAACCGATTCGAACTGACCCCAGTTCTTCACAATCTGGTCGAGCCGATCCTGCTTCCGGTTGTTCTGGCCGGGGCCATGCCGACGAATGCTCTCGCGCCAGTACTCCGCCGCGCGAGGATACTGTCGCCGATTCTCGAAGATCTCGGCCAGCCGGTTCGACGCCTGTTCCGCATGGCCGCCAGCCTGGTTCGCGCCAATGTCTTTGATAATCCGAATGAAGTTGAACTCGTCGGGCAGTTCAAACCGTTTCATGCCGGTCGCCAGCTTCGCGATCGTTTCGTTTTCCTTCAACGTGTGCAGCGCGTAGGTCTGCGGCAAGTCGTCTTTGTCGTCGAAGGCTTGCGGGACGAAGAATTGCTGCATGGTTTGCACGCCGAACTGCTGATACAAGAAGTCCGCATGCCGCCAGGCGACGTCGCTCTTGCGATTCGGATCGGTCTCGACCGCCTTGATTAAACACCACCGCCATCGCTGGCCGTCGCTCGTCGCCGCTTCCCAGCTTGCCGGCTCGCGATGGAAGACTGGATTGCCGTCCGCATCAACCGGCGCGCCGCCGGCATCGTTGCGGTAGAAGTACCCGTCTTCATAGTCCGGCAGTTCGCTGAGATCCGTCAGCGACTGCAGCCGCCACGCCTGCATCCCGTGTTGAGTGTGCAACAGCATGTCGGACAGGCTCAAGTAGAAGCGAGCTACTTCCGGCTTGGCCGGATCTTGGTCCGCCAGCGGCATCGCTTCGACCATCAACTGCAACAATCGCACGCGGTCGCGTTCGATCGCATAGGCCTGCTTGCCGCCTCCGCGATGCGGACCCCGCTCGAACTTGCCGGCGATGATGAAACCATCAGGCGTCAGCGACTGATACTGTTGTGCCGCCGCAAGCAACAACCGCCAATTCTGCCGGTGGGCGTCGATGGTGCTTTCGAGCAGTTCGTCGATTTCGTTGATTCGGCCGAGCTGTTGCAGCGATTGGACGGCGAGCCGCAGATCATCGACGACTTCGCGCGGGTCGGTCTTCGGATCGAGACAGCGCTGGCGGAGTCCGACGTAGGCCTCCTGAAAATTGCCGTCGCGGAACAGCTGCTCGACGGTCTTGCGGTTCACGAGTTGGGCGGTCCCGGAGAGAGAAGTGAGAACCCAGACACATAACATCCCGATTACGGCAGCGGAGGTCCAAGTTCGTTTTGTCATCGTAGGCATTTTCCGTAGCGATGTTTAGCGTGTGGGCGAAACTGAGGTTGATGTGAGATCGTTTAGGAGGCTGTCCGCTGACCCATGTACGATGGCCTTCCAAGGCCCGCATCCTAAGGAAACGACGGCCTTGGAAGGCCATCGTACGAAGCGAAACGCGGTATCCGCACAGACTCCTAGGAGGTGAGACGGGCGGCGTACGGCCAGAGTTTCACCCTTCCAGCCAATTTCTTCCATCGAGAGCCGAAATCGACACCCTGAAATCATAGGAGCTTTCCAACCGTTGGCCACACCAAGGCGAATGCCCATCGCGAATCGCAGCAACGCACCCCTCAGCTTTCCCAAGTCCCCGACGTAAAGGTTGTTCAACTCGGGACTTGTACCTAAGATGGGAGTTACGTGGGTTCCCAGGTATCGAGCGAATCCCTAGGACTTGCCGCCGGAACAGCGAACGAAATAGAGCGAGCCGAATCCCGTGTCTGACAACTTCAACCCGCATGCCCAGTGGCTCGGGCTCCTGGCGAGCGTGACCTCGCCGAACCACTACCAATTGCTCGGGATCGACGAATCGGTCATCGATCCCGTGGCCATCGCGTTCGCGGCGGACCGAGCGATGACCCGCGTGCGATCACACAAGCCTGGGCCGCAGGCAGCAGCTTGGGCGCAGTTACTGGATCGCATCACGGCGGCCAAGAAGACTCTGACGGACCCAGCCCAACGACAGACCTACGATCTACAGCGAACGGCGCAAGCGGTGCCCACGACGGCTGCGCCAGTCAACCCGAACCTGCTCCCGCCGACACACAACGTAGTGCCATCCGTGACGGCATCGCAACCGATCGCTCAAGCGATCGATCCGATGGCACCGATGGCTCCCGTCGGGATGTATCCACAGCCGGTCGCTCCGTGGGTGCCTCAACCAGCGCAAGCAGTCGCAGTTCCACAAGCCGTGCCGTACCTGCAACCCGCGACGCCCGTTCCAGCCGCTCCGAATCCGATGGCACCCGTGGCAATCGCAGTCCCGATGGCGCCAACGATCCCGCAAGCGATGCCGATCGCACCGTCGCCCATGGCACCGCTGCAACCAGCGGCGATACCTGTTGCCACACGGATGCCGATGCCAGCCGCTCCGGTCGCGGCACAACCTCTCGCAGCCGTCGCCAGCCCCATGTTGGCTCCGCTGCCCCTCGCTGCCGCGCAACCTCAAACGCTTGATGATGCTCCAACTCTGAAACGGAAGCCGACGGCCACGGCACAACTTCACTCACGATCCGCCGGACTGCTTGGGCCGATCTTACTCGGGGGCAGTGTTGGCGGGTTAATCCTCGTTGTTGTAGGAATTGCTTTTTTCCTCACCGATTCCCAACCGAATCGATCATGGCAAACTGTCGCGGCTGTCACGTCGGCACCGCTCCCGAACGGCACTGGCGAAACCACATCAACCATCCCAAGACGACTTGATGAAATGCCCGAGTCGGAGCGGCCTCGACCGGAAGTCTTCACGCCACCCACGCCGACCTCACCGCGACCAGAGCCAGCGCCGAAGCCGATGATGGAGCCAACTCCACCGATCACACCGACATCAGTGACACCGGCACCGAGTGTTCCCACTCCCGAGCCAATGTCCGAAGCTGGCCCCAGCCGTGAGGAGCTACGAGCGTTATCGCAATCGCTCACGACAGCTCGGGCCGCGATCGGTGAGCTGAACTTTCCGGTGGCCGATCGCGAAATCGCCAAGTCGCTCACGCTTGCCAAGCTGGACGATCACCAAGCGAAAATCCGTCGGTTGCAGTTGCTGAGCGATTACATTAGTCGGTTCCGGGCAGCCATCGGTGAAACGCTGGGACGCGTTGCGGCAGGTGATCAGATTGACCTTGGCGATGGGAAGTCGTTTGGCATCGTCGAGGTGACCCCCGACTTGCTCGTGATTCGCGTCAGCGGTCGCAACATTCGTTACCCGATGACCGAATTGCCTGCCGGCCTGGCAACGCGTCTGGCTGAA
This sequence comes from Planctomycetota bacterium, assembly GCA_027622275.1. GTDB lineage: Bacteria > Planctomycetota > Planctomycetia > Pirellulales > Pirellulaceae. The sequence goes on from JAQBZB010000164.1 coordinate 16,666, forward strand.
ATGTCGCTTGATAAAGCTGCACCCGAGACAATCGCCATGAAGGCCGCGTTCGTTTCGATCAATCCAAAGGTTAGCGACAGCGACCTGGAAAAGATTCGCGCTTGGTGGGACGAAGCTGCCAGCGTCCGCGACGTGCCAGACTTGATCACTGCCATCAACGACGACTACAGCTTGAAACAAGACGTCATGGCTATTCCGCTCGAGCCAAATGCGATGGCCGAACTTACCGCTCGTGCGGATCGGCTGAAGGACGCCCGCACGATTGATGAGTTCGCCAAAGAATTCCAGGCGGCGATCGACGAGTCACTGAAGTCGCTCGAAGCGGAGATGGAGTTGACCGTCGGAGGCAGCACCACGGTCGTCATTAAAGAGCTAAAGGCGGACCGCGTCATGCTGACGGTCGCTGACGAGACGCGGGGCTTCCAGTTCACCAAGCTTCCGCTCGGGCTCGCCGCTTCGATCGCCGAACGCATTCTTCCGCGCGATGTGCCTCTCACGATGGTGATGAAAGGTGCCTATTACGCGGCTCGCGAGCAGGACGAAACGACGAAACAGTTCCGCCCCATCGTCCTCGACTGGTGGAAGCAAGCCGGCGAAATGGACCAACAACTGCAACCGGTCATTCAGGAGTTGGTCAAGCAGTATCCGGAGTAGCCGCACTCCTGGGGCTCGCAGACTCGACCTCAGCCACCCTTTAACCTGCCCCTTGCGTTCAGGAGTTCAATATGACACGAAATGAAACTTCAGTCGTCTCGCGTCGAGATGTGCTACGCGCGGCAGCAGCAAGTGCGGGGCTAATTGCGGCGAGGCAAATCGGAGATAAAGTGCTGGCCGAAGATTCACCACAGAACCGCTACATCGACGCCCACTCGCACATCTGGACGCGCGACGTGACGAACTATCCGCTCAAGCAAGGGACAACGCTTGCCGATCTCGCTCCACCCAGCTTTACGACCGAAGAGCTTCTGGCCACGGCGCACAAGGAGAACGTGGGGCGAGTCGTGTTGATCGCGCATCACACTTACTACGGCTTCGACAATAAGTACATGACCGACGCCGCCGAGCAGCATCCCGGTGTGTTCAGGGTCGTCGGGATGATCGACGATTCGAAGCCGCACCCCGATGTCGAAATGAAGCAGCTGCTCAAACAGCACGTCACCGGCTTTCGCATCACGCCCTGGGTTCGAGAAGACGCCCACTGGCTGAACAATGCGGGCATGAAGCTGATGTGGAAGACCGCCGCCGCGACCGGCCAGGCGATGTGCTGCTTGATCAATCCCGACAACCTTCCCGAAGTCGACAAGATGTGTGAGCAGTTCCCCGACACGAAAGTCGTCATCGACCACTTCGCCCGCATCGGCGTTGACGGCGAGACGCGCGACAGCGACTTGAAGAACCTCTGCTCGCTCGCTCGCCACAAACACACGTTCGTCAAGATCTCCGCGTATTACGCGCTGGGCAAGAAGCACGCTCCCTATGACGATCTTCGCCCGATGATTCGTCGGCTGTATGACGCCTTTGGTCCGCAACGATTGATGTGGGCCAGCGATTCGCCCTATCAGCTTGTCGGCGAGGGGAACACTTACAAAGCATCGATTGCGTTGATCCGCGACCGCCTGGATTTTTCCGACGAGGATCGCGAGTGGCTGCTGCGCAAGACGGCGGAAAGCGTCTACTTCTTCGGCTAGGCGCTAAACGAGGCAAGTCTCATCCGCCGAATCCGCTGTATCGCTTGAATCCGCGATAGAGCATGACGCGCGCGGTGAACACAAAAAACAGCAGCCAAGCGAATTCAATGCACAGCCCTTGGACCAACTCCCAACCGGGAACCTTCCCGAGGAACACGGCAGCAGGGAAGTAGGCCAGGTACTGAAGCGGCAGCACGACGACGATCGATCGCCACGGTTCGGGCAGCATATCGAGCGGGAACATGTGTCCCGACAGGAAGAAGCTCAGCAGCATATAGACGAACAGCAGCGAGCGGACCTCCAACCACCAAAATCCCACCAAGCCCAGCGACGCCTCCAGGAAATAACCGAGCACGAACCCCATGACCAGCGTCGCCAGAAAGGCAGCAAAGGTGGCGAGCGAGTGGGTGGCGGCCGTGTCCGGCAACTCGGCGAAGTAACCGCGGCACAAGAAGAACACGAGGGCGAACGGCAAAGTGGCGACGGAATAGTAAGCGACCTTGTGAGCGATCCGCCCCAGCAGCAGGAAGCTCAGCATATCGACCGGCTGGATGAGGAACTTCTTCACTTCCCCATCGCGGATTTGTTGCGTGATGCCGGAAGCAAGTCCGGGCATGCTGGAGAAGGCTCGGCTGAGCATCGTGAGCAGGTAATACGCTACGACATGCGGTTCGGCGTAGCCCGCCAGTTCGCTTCGACCGCTGGCTTGGAAGACCGCCTGCCACAGGAAGATCTGCGTCACGATCGGCAGGAACCGCATCAGGGTGCCGAGCGCGAAATCACCCCGATACACCAGGCGCTCTTCGAGGCAGATGCGTAGGATCGTCCACCAGGTTGCGGCGCGGGCGTACATCTAAGTAGGCGACTCCGCTTGGACGGATTCCTTGTCAAGTAAATCCGCCGATTCGTCGTGATCGTTCCGCGCTCGCACGAACGCGTCCGCGATGACTTCCTCTAACGGCGGATCCTCGACGACGATGTCTTCAATAACATGCTGCGAGAGGATCGCAGCCAGCGTCCTTGGCACGTCGCCCCGAGGGATTCGCAACTTGGCTCGTGGGGGCACGATTTCCAACACTTGCCCAAAGCGTTCCAGATCGTTCATCGCATCGTCCACGGCGAATTGCAGCGTCACGACCTTGTGCCCGCTGAAGCTGTCGATGATGCCGCTCAACGATCCGTCATACTCGATGCGGCCTTGGGCGATGATGACGACGCGTTTGCAAAGTGCCGCGACGTCCTTCATGTAATGGCTAGTCAGCAAGATCGTGACTTGACGCTCGGCTTGGTAACGCTTGAGAAACTGTTGAATGTTGTGTTGTGCGACGACGTCCAGGCCGATGGTCGGTTCATCGAGAAACAACACATCCGGCGAGTGAAGCAGCGCAGCGGTCAGTTCCATCTTCATTCGCTCGCCGAGCGAAAGCTCGCGAACCGGCTGATGAAGCAATCCGCGAATCTCCAGCAATTCCGTTAACTCATCGCGCGTTCGCTCGAAGCTCTCGCGATCGATCCGATAGATCTGCTGGTGCAGCCGAAATGATTCCTGCGCCGGCAGATCCCACCACAACTGGTTCTTCTGTCCCATCACCAAGGCGAACCGGCGACGATACGCGTTCTCGCGTTTCCACGGGACATAACCCAGCACCGTCGCATGGCCGCTCGTCGGATTGATGACCCCCGAGAGAAGCTTTAGCGTCGTCGTCTTGCCCGCGCCGTTGGGGCCAAGAAAGGCCACAAACTCACCCTGTTCGACGGCCAAGTCGATCCCGCGAACTGCTTTGACTTCACGATACTCGCGGTGAAACAATCCACGCAGCGAAGCCGCCAAGCCCTCTTTCTTTTGATAGACGCGGTAGCTCTTCGCGAGGCCTTGGATCTGAACGACTGGTGTTTGATCGCTGGGTTTCTGTTCACTGGGCATCGGGGCGATTATAAGCGGCCCGCCGGGAACCGGGAAGTGTGTTCGCGCGCGACGGGGTCGGGAGTCCTTTTCGGCTAAACGCCTTTCCGATGCAAATTGCCACTCGCCGAAAAAGACTCCCGACCGGGGGTGTTCAGTTTGGTACTGTCGATGCGGATCAGGACGATGTCGTTTCTGTTCCGCAGGAAGTTCTTCGTTGGACTCCTGTCCCCC
>JAQBZB010000165.1 GCA_027622275.1 Planctomycetota bacterium
CTCGCCCTCCCAAATCGCCCTCCCAAATCGCCGTCCAGGAGTTAGTTTGTCCACAGTTTCTCAAGGAGGCTTCATGCATTCCAGGCAACCCGTTGCGAGCAATCCGCAGACGACCACCACTGCGTCCTGCGCGAATGGCACCTCACGCATGGAGACTACTCCAAGGGTCTTCCCGATGTCCGCTCGACGCGCGCTGTATCGTTTTCTGGTGCGTCGTCGCGTCCCGATCTCGTTGATCTCATTCACTTTGATCTTGACAATCGAGGGATTGCTGGGGGTCGGTTGGCACCACGTCAACCTTCGAACAGACATCCTCTTTGGCGTGGCTGTCGCCCTCGTGCTGATAGGCGTTGGCGTTCGCAGTTGGGCGGCCGGAGCGATTCGAAAGAACTCAGAACTCGCAACCTCTGGTGCGTACAGTCTCTGCCGACATCCTCTCTACCTGGGCAGCTTTTTGATGATCGTCGGTTTTTGCCTCGGGACGCAGCCACAGATCAATCTTCCGATTGTGGCGCCCTTGGTTGTCGTGATCTACATCTGCTCAATTCGTAGCGAAGAAGTCATGCTCGCGCAATTGTTCGGCGATACTTGGAAGAGCTATTCGGCAATGACACCCAGGCTACTCCCCAATCTACTCCAGCCCAAGATTCGTCTGACAAGTTGGTCGATCGTGCAGTGGCGGTCCAATCGCGAGTATCAGGCGGCGCTCGGGGCAATCGCGGGCATTGGCGGTATGTTCGCTTGGTATGTATTCGGGTAGTCGTCGTCTTCCGCAGAATCCACCTATCAATCGACATCTGCTCGGGCTTCCAAGAATCGACTGATCGCGGCTTCAGCGACCAGTTTGCAAGGACCGAGGTGGTCGGCAACAAGCCAGCGTTTCGCCGGGCATTCGGCTTGCTTGCTCTGCACGATCGCTCGCAAGTCGTTTGTCAACTTGCCCTGGAACAGCAGATGAGGCTGCACAATGACGCACGAGTGTGACGAGCGTGCGATCGCTTCAAGCTCCGTCGCCACGGCCGGCTCGGCAACCGCCATGAAGGCGGTCGTCGCGAAGGCAACGGGCGTCAGTTCCCGACGCAACCGGACAAAGCGACTCACTTCCGCAATCGCCGACAAGTCACTTGTGCCGCGGCTGACCATGATTAGCCCCACGTCCGTTGCCGGCTGAAACTCGCCCGGCGGCAAGACGCTTTGAAATCGTTCCGCGGAAGCGGCCAAGATGTTTTCGTGACAGCCAAGCGGTTCGGCTTGTCGGATCTTGAGGTGCGGGAAGCGAGCTGCGGCGATGGCCACGCTGTTGGGAATGTCCTGCTTCGCGTGGCCGGCGGCAAACAGCAGCAGCGGCACGACGATGATCTCACGCACATCGCGGGCGACCAAACGCTCCAACGCCTCGCCAATCGAAGGCTCCGCCAGTTCGAGGAAGCCGGGCTCGACGGCAACGCTTGGCACCAACTCGGCGATCAACCGCGCCGTCTCTAGAAACTCGGCGACGCCTTGCTTATCGCGCGTCCCATGGCCGACGAGCAACATGCCGACTTCGGTCGTCGCGATCTGGTCATTCCCCATTTTAGTATTTGCAAGTTGCTGATTCGTTGACTAGTTGGTTGTCATCGGTGACGGTCCCCAGTATCTCACATTATCCCTCGGAGTTGCCTCCTCTAGCATGCAATTGCGATCCAGCCTAACAAGAGGAGACCACCTTCAGCACCTCACCGGGGGCTTCTCGACCGCCGTGTGTACCTCGACCGGACCAACAAGTTCATTTGACGGACGAAAACTCATCTACCATACTTGCCTGCGAGACTTGTTTCCGAGGCTGCATGTGTTTCGATGCTTTTGTGTCCGTTACTCCTATCATCCTTCCCATGCGAGACCAACACCACAACTCGAAGCCGAGCAACTGGGGGCGCGTTGGCCTCGGATTGCTGACTCTGGTCATCTTTGTGCTCGACGTTGCGACCGCCCGCGGTCATAACGTCGCTATCTTATATGCCGCGCCGGTACTGCTCAGCTTGTGGACCACGGATCTAAGAACCACCAAGATACTGGCGATCGTATGCCCGCTGCTGATCATCTTGGGATACTTCTTTTCAACTCCCAGGGAGCAACCTTGGTTGGCCATCTCCAACCGCATCTCCATTTTTATCATGGTCGGTGCTGCCGGCGTGATTGCGTGGCAGCGGAAGAGTTCTCGCTTGAAACTACAGCGGGCCAACGATGAATTGGAAGATCGCGTCCAAGAGCGGACGACGGAGCTATTTGAAGCGAACGCCAAGCTCCGGAAAGAAGTCGACCAGCGAGAACTGACGGAAGACGAATTGCAACGGTCCAATCGCGAGTTGCGGCAGTTTGCTTATGTCGCCTCGCATGACTTGAACGAACCACTCCGCACGATCAAGGGTTATTTGCAATTGATCGAGTCGCGCTACAAGGACGTACTCAACACGAAGGGCCAGCAGGATATTGAAGTCGTCAAGGCTGGTGCGACTCGCATGCAGCAACTCATCGAGGATCTGCTGGAAGCCGCCAAAATCCGCACGCAGGGGAAGCCATTTGCCCAGGTAAACAGCACGGTCGCCGCACAGCAAGCGATCGCGAATTTGGAAGCCACCGTTCGCGAAAACGAGGCGGAGATAACCTTCGACGCGCTGCCCTCCGTGACTGTCGACGTGCGTCAATTGACACAACTATTTGAAAACCTCATCGGAAACGCGATCAAGTACCGCAGCGAATCGCCACCCGCGATTCGCCTGACAGCTCATGAAGACAGCGACGATTGGGTCTTCTCCGTCCGTGACAACGGATTGGGAATCGAGCCCAAGCACGCCAAGCGAATCTTCGAGATGTTCACTCGCCTGCACGGCCGCACCGAGTATTCGGGCACCGGTATCGGTCTGGCGATCTGCCAGCGGATCGTCGAGCGGCACGGCGGAACGATTTGGGTAGAATCCGAATTGGGCAAGGGATGCACGTTCTATTTTACCATTCCCAAGCACCCGCCAGAATTGCACGCGAACAGCGAGAGTTGAAGGGTTCAAGGCGCACAGTTCTGAGTCGGGCATCTTGTAGCCGCGGTACTTTCCGATGTTCGCGGTCATTCTATTCGAGCAATAGGTGACTATACTACGTCGTCATTCCCGATACACGACTCGCTCCGAGGATTCGCCGTTGCCATGCTCGCTTACCTGACATTGAAATCCGGTTTGCGAAGCGGTTCGAACTACCTGCTCGATCCAAACACCGAGAACCAGATCGGCCGCGGCTTGGAATGCCAAATCATCCTGACCGATCCGCTCTCTTCGCGAGTTCATGCCGTCGTGTCCAGCGACGAGGACGGCTGGTGGGCACGCGACGCTGGAAGCCGCAATGGCACGTTTCTGAATGGCCAGAAGATCGACGAAGCCAGGCTCGTTGATGGTTGCGTGCTAAGGATCGGAGACGCGGAGTTTTCGTTTCGGATCGATGCGCGGCGAGCGGCTGGCTCGGGCGCGGGGAACTTGGAGTCGACCGAGACGGTCATTCTCGACACACCGATGAGCGGCAACGACACCAGCACCTTTGCCCTCTCCGCGTTGTATGACAAAGAGCAAGCCAAGGATTTGCTCGACCTTTATCAATTGAGCATCATCTTGCTCGGGTGCAGCGACCAGGACGAAGTGCTTACGACGTCGCTCGAAGTCATCAAGGAGCGGTCCGGGGCGTCGTTGGCGGGTTTTCTCAGCATCGACGACAAAGGCCAGTTGCGGCCAAGACGCGTTGTCCCCGAGGCGGCCGCGAAGAATCTCGCGCTGAGCGCGACGCTGACGGACATGGTCAGCCGTCAACGTCGCGGCGTCTGGACCAGCAAACACTCCGGCGGCACGACTTCCGACAGCTTGCAGCACTTTGCGGATGCGATCTGCATCCCGGTGATTCGCGACGCAACGATGCTCGGGGCGCTGCATCTGTATCGTGAGCGCGACCGGTTCCGGCAGACCGATTTCGAAGTTGCCATGTCCGTCGCCAACATGCTGGCAATCTCGTTGGACAAAGCCCGTCAACTCGCGGTACTCCAGGCCGACAACGAGCGGCTCGCGGCACAGTCGGCCAGTTCGAGCGAACTGCTCGGCGACAGCCCGCCGATGCGGGACTTGAAAAGCAGGATCAACAAGATCGCCCGAGCGCCCGGCGCGGTGCTGGTTCGAGGCGAGAGCGGCTGCGGCAAGGAACTCGTCGCTCGCGGCCTGCACAAGGCCAGTCCGCGCGCGGATCGCCCGATGTTGTCCGTCAACTGCGCCGCGATTCCGCGCGATTTGATGGAAAGCCAATTGTTCGGGCACAAAAAGGGTGCGTTTACCGGAGCCGATGCGGATCGCGTCGGCTGGTTCCAGCAGGCCGATTCCGGCACGCTGTTCCTGGACGAAGTTGGCGAGATGACGCTGGACGGACAGGCCAAGTTGCTCCGCATCCTCGAAGGCCATCCGTTTCTTCCCGTTGGCGGACAAACCGAAATCAATGTCGATGTACGAGTGATCGCGGCGACCAATCGAGACCTCCGCGAGTTCGTGCGCGAAGGCCGCTTCCGCGAGGATCTGTACTATCGTTTAAGCGTCTTCGAACTGTATGTCCCGCCGCTGCGGGATCGCGGGACGGACGTCGAGTTGATGATGACGTACTTCCTGGAGCACTTCAAGAAGCAACATGGCCGCGCGGAATTGGTCTTGCTGCCAGCGGCCCGCGAGAAACTGCTGGCGTACAACTGGCCGGGCAACGTGCGTCAGTTGCGCAACGTCATCGATAGCGCCGTCGTGTTGGCCGATGGCACCCAAATCGCGCCCGAAGATCTTGGTCTGCGCGACACCAGCGACGAATTGGAATCGCTGCGGATCGATTTCTGGGAACGCAAGCTCATCAAGCAAGCCATCGAGCGAACCGGCGGCAACATTCCGGAGGCAGCCCGCCTGCTAGGCATCGGCCGGGCCACGCTGTATCGCAAGGTGGACGAGTACGGTTTGAAATGATGGACGTCCCGCCCTTTGTTCCGCATCCCATGCTCCGTGGCGGACACTTGCAAACGATCGCGGGAGCCTACATCAAGGGGCACTCGCGTCGTTATCGCGCCACTCGGCACGAAGTCGACCTCGGCGACGGCGACCGGCTCGTGCTGCACGATGATTGCCCAGACGGCTGGCAAGCGCGGGATCGCGCCGCGCTGTTGCTGCATGGTGTCTCGGGATGCCACGGCTCGCCGTACATGGTCCGCATCGCCGGCAAGCTGAACGACGCAGGGGTCCGCACGTTTCGAATGGATATGCGAGGTTGTGGAGCCGGAGCGGCGCTGGCACAGCATCCAGGCCACGCGGGGCGGAGCGAAGATGCTCGCGCTGCGACACTGAAGATTCGTGAGCTGTGTCCGGCCGCACCGCTCACGCTCATCGGGTTCTCGATGGGAGGCAACGTCAGCCTGAAACTCGCGGGCGAACTCGGCAATCAACCACTCGCCAACCTCGACAGCGTCATCGCCGTTGCCCCGCCGATCGATCTCGTCGTCTGCGGCCAAAACATCGACGCCGGTTGGAACCGGATCTACAGTCGGAACTTTTCGTGGCGATTGGTCCGGTTCATCCACGAGCGGCGCGAGCAAATGCCGCGGCTGGCGGACCTTTCCCTGCACCCCGCGCCGAGAAGCATCGTCGAATTCGACGACCGCTTTACGGCCCCGCTGAGCGGTTTTCGAGATGTCACGGATTATTACACGCAATCGAGCGCCATCTCCCGGCTGAGCGAGATCGCGTTGCCAACATTGATCCTCACGACGGAAGACGACCCCGTCATTCCGGTCGAGATGTTTCATCGGGCCGAGTTGTCGCCAAGTACCGAACTTCTGCTCACCACGCGAGGCGGACACGTCGCGCACATCGCCCGCTCCAAGGGAGATGATCCCGATCGGTGGTGGATGGACTGGCGAGTTGTGAACTGGATCGGACTGCAAAGTCCAACGCGGGCCGTAGTGCGCCCGTAAGTTCGCCGGCGTCGAACAGAAACGCGGTAGCTCCGGCCCGCTGGACTCTGGTATCTCGCGGCCCGCTAAGTTACCATTCTTCTCATACAACTCCCGCCCCACTCCCTGCTGAACGAAGGGTCCCCGCCATGCGTCCGCTCCTTGCACTCGCCTGCCTCACCAGCGCGTTACAACTCGCCGCCGCCCCAGTCGACGCCCAAGAGTGGACACGATTCCGTGGTCCCAACGGCACGGGCGTCAGCGAAGCAACGACCATCCCCGCGAAATGGACCGCAGCCGATTACAACTGGAAGGTCGAACTTCCGGGTCTCGGCCACTCGTCGCCCGCGATCTGGGGTGACAAAGTTTTTCTGTTGAGCGCCGATCCTGACACCGCAACGCGCTACATGCTCTGCTACAGCACCACCGACGGCTCGCTCGTGTGGAGACGCGATTTTAACTCGGAACCGCATCACCTGCACACGCGCAGCAGCTACGCCTCTTCCTCACCCGCCGTCGACGCCGAGCATGTCTACGTCGGCTGGTCCACGCCGGCTGAAACGACCTTCAAGGCTTTCAATCACGACGGCAGCGAGGCGTGGAGCCTGAACCTCGGCCGTTGGCAGAGCCAGCACGGCTTCGGTGCCTCGCCGATCCTGTACGAAGATCTCGTGATCCTCCACAACTCGCAACAAGCGAATCAACTCAAGGAAGGCGAGAAGCCTGGCGACAGTTTCATGATGGCCTTCAAACGCGACACCGGCAAGGAAGTCTGGCGCGTACCGCTGGTGAGCATGAATGTTTGCTATTCCGTTCCCTTCATCTACACGCCCGAAGGCGGAGCCGACGAACTGGTTTGCATCAGCACGGGCAACGGCGTGTTCAGTCTCGATCCCAAGACCGGCGAGAAGAACTGGGCTCTGGAGGGCGTGTTTAGCATGCGCACCGTCGGTTCGCCGATCACTGCCGGCGGACATATTTTCGGCACGACCGGCTCAGGAAAGTATTCGGAAAACTACGTTGCCGCGATCAAACCGGGCAAACAGCCTGAGGTTGCGTACGAGTTGAAGAACAGCGGAACGTTCAAGGCACCCTACGTCCCTTCATTGATCGCCAAGGGAGACGCGGTTTTCTGTTTGTACGACCAAGGCTTCGCCGCGTGCTTCGACGCGCCAACCGGAAAGGTCCACTGGCTCAAGCGAACGGAAGCGGCATTCTCCGGGTCGCCCATCCGCATCCGTGATCGAATCTTTTGCCTGGACGAAGATGGCGTCGTGTGGGTCATCGCGGCCGACGAGAAAGAGTACAGGCTGCTCGCCAAGAATGACCTCGGCGAACCCAGCCGTTCGACCCTCGCGGTCTCCGGCGGCAAGCTGTTCGTGCGCACCTATTCGCATTTGTTTTGCGTCGGCGGCAAGGAAACAGTCGCGTTGGCTCGATAGTGGAATGTCCACGGATCGTTGGCAATTCTGGATTGACGTCGGCGGTACTTTCACCGATTGTATCGCTCGGCGTCCGGACGGAACGCTCGACCGCCAGAAGCTGCTCAGTTCAGGCGTCACGAAAGGAAGCGTCGGCGAAGGTTCGACCATCGAGCGGATCGCCTCGCGCTGCCGTGACGAGCCGGATGACTTCTGGAGCGGCTATCAACTTCGCTTGCTCGGTGATGACGGGACTGTTCTTGCCGAGTCACAAGTCGCATCCAACATCGACAAAGAACTGCGGCTCACCGATCCACTCACGGCGACCCCACAGCCAGGGCAGCTTTACGAACTGACATCTGGCGAATTGGCCCCGATTGTCGCGATCCGGATGTTGCTCGGACTCCGCTTAGATCAACCGATCCCACCGGTAACGATCCGGCTCGGCACGACACGAGGCACCAACGCGCTACTCACACGAACCGGTCCGCGAACAGCGTTTGTCACGACTGCCGGATTCGGCGACATTCTGCGGATCGGCTATCAAAATCGCCGGCGGCTGTTCGACCTGGCGATTAAGAAGCCTCGACCGTTATTCGAGCAGACGATCGAAATCAACGAGCGGGTCTCGGCCGGGGGAGAGGTTCTCGTGGCACCGCATCCCGAGGAGATTCGCACAGCGCTTCGGAAGCTTCGCGACGAAGGCGTCGAATCGCTGGCGATTTGCTTCCTGCACGCCTATCGATTCGCGCAACATGAGGAACTCGTGGAACAAATCGCCCGCGAGATCGGCTTTCGGGAAGTCAGTGTCTCCAGCCGTGTCGCTCCCTTCATAAAAATCGTCTCGCGCGGCGACACGACGGTCGTCGATGCGTACCTCACGCCAGTGCTGCGCGATTACGTTGCGACATTAAGGGAATCGCTTGGCGAGGCGAGCGAGCTGCGTCTCTTGACATCAGCCGGCGGCTTGAACCTGGCCGAACAGTTCTCGGGCAAAGACAGCATCCTTTCCGGTCCCGCCGGTGGCGTTGTCGGATTCTCGCGTGTCGCAAAAGCCGCGGGCTTCGAGCAAGCGATCGGCTTCGACATGGGTGGCACAAGTACCGACGTGTCGCGTTTCGATGGGCGATTCGAGCTGGAATATGAAACGGAGAAAGCCGGCGTCCGCATTGTCGCGCCGATGATGGCGATCGAGACGGTCGCCGCGGGAGGCGGTTCGGTCTGCTGGTTCGACGGTGTGAAGCTGTGTGTCGGCCCGCACAGTGCCGGTGCCGATCCCGGTCCGCTGTGTTACGGCCGAGGCGGGCCGCTGACGGTCACGGACATCAATCTATTTCTCGGCAAGGTTCTGGCCGATCATTTTCCCTTTCCGCTGCAACCGAGCGGCGTCATTGAAGATCGCCTGATCGAATTGCGAGACGACATCGCAAAGGCAACGGGAACTCGCTTCACGACCGTCGAACTCGCCGACGGTTTTTTGCAAGTCGCCAATGCGAACATGGCCAAGGCGATTCGATCGATCTCGATCGCCAAAGGATACGACCCGAGCGACTATGTGCTCGTGGCTTTCGGAGGAGCCGCGCCGCAACACGCTTGCGGCATTGCGAAAGAGCTGGGAATTCGCCAGATCCTGAACCATCCAGACTCCGGCATCTTGAGCGCCCTCGGCGCAGGCATGGCCGACGTCGTGCGACACGAGGCGGCTGGTGTCTACCGGCCCTACACACTCGAAGCACTCGCGAACTTGGAAGCAATGTTCGATGTACTGACGAAGGCAGCTCGCAACAAAGTACTCGCCGAAGGAATTGTCTCCGAGCAGATCGAGATGAACCGTGCGCTCGACATACGATTCCAAGGACTTGACGCGTACCTAACCGTGCCACGTCCCGACAATGGAGACTATCGCGCGGGATTTCTGAACGAACATCAACAACTCTACGGCTACGTCCATGAAGATCGACCGTTGGAGATCGTGACCGCTCGGTTGGAGGTGATCGGACGATCAACAACAACGCTGCGGACCTCCTGTTCGAATGCGACAACGTCGTCAGCCGCACCGGATCGCATCACTCAATCGTTCTTCGGCGGACAACCATACGACACGAGCATCTATCACCGCAGCAACCTTCAGCCGGGAAACGTCATCAACGGACCGGCGATCGTTCTCGAAGACATCTCGATAACCGTGATCGATCCTGGTTGGCAAGCGGAAGTGTTTTCCCGTGGTGAATTGTTGCTGCGCGAAGTCAGAGACGAGGAGCTGGGGAGAGGGGGAGACGGGGAGACAAGGAGACGAAATGAGATGACTTCTTCTCCCCCTCTCCCCCTCTCCTTGTCTCCCCCTCTTCCCGCCACCCCCTCCCCGATCCTGCTCGAGATTTTCAACAACCACTTCGCTGGCATCGCCGAGCAAATGGGCATCACGCTGCGCAATACATCCTGCAGCGTGAACGTCAAGGAGCGGCTCGACTTCAGTTGCGCGTTGTTCACGGCGAGCGGTGATCTCGTCGTCAACGCGCCGCACATTCCAGTTCACCTCGGAGCGATGGGCGAGACCGTCCAGCGCGTGATCGCCGATAACCCGGACCTGCGACCGGGCGACGTCATCGTCACGAACGATCCGTATCGCGGCGGGTCGCATCTGCCCGACGTGACGGTCGTGACGCCGGTACATGATGACGAGACGGGCGAGCTGCGATTCTTTACCGCCAGCCGCGCGCACCATGCCGAGATTGGAGGCATCACGCCGGGGTCGATGCCTCCCTTCTCGAAGAATCTCGCTGAGGAGGGCGTTCTGATTCGGAACTTCAAGCTCGTCGACGCTGGCCGCTCGCGTGTGGCCGCGCTCCGCGACTTGCTTCTCGCGGGACCGTTTCCCACGCGCAACGTGAAAGACAATCTGGCCGATATCTCGGCGCAGGTTGCCGCGAATCGACAGGGCGCTCGTGACCTGTTGCGATTGATCGACCGCTACTCTTGGCCCGTCGTGGCGGCCTATATGCAGCACATCCAACAAGCCGCCGAGCAGAAGACCCGCAACGCTCTTTCCCGATTCCCAGACGGTCGATATCCGTTCACCGATCATCTCGACGATGGCTCGCCGATCGCGGTCACCATCACGGTGCGAGGTGACGCTGCGACCATTGACTTCACCGGGACCGGCCCCGTGCTGCCCGGAAACCTGAACGCCAATCGAGCCATCGTCACGGCCGCCGTGCTGTACTGCCTGCGTTGTTTGATCGACGAAGACATTCCGCTGAACCAAGGTGTGCTGGCTCCCGTCGAGATTGTGTTACCAAGCTGCCTGTTGAATCCGCCGGAAGGCTCCTCGCCGGAGCAGTCGGCTGCCGTCGCCGGCGGCAACGTCGAGACTTCACAACGCGTTGTCGATGTGCTGTTCGGAGCATTCGGCATCGCGGCCGCCAGCCAAGGCACGATGAACAATCTGTTATTCGGCGACGCGTCGTTTGGCTACTACGAAACGATCTGTGGCGGAGCCGGCGCGACCGCTGACTCGGACGGAGCCGACGCCGTCCACACGCACATGACGAACACTCGACTGACCGATCCCGAGATCCTGGAGCAGCGATACCCTGTGCGATTGCATGAGTTTTCGATTCGCGAGGGGTCGGGTGGTGCGGGCAAGCACAAGGGAGGGAATGGGATCGTTCGCAGAATCGAGTTTCTCGAACCACTTGAAGTCTCGACCATTTGCCAGCGCCGAGCGGCATGGGCACCGTACGGTGTCGCGGGTGGTGCATCAGGACAAACGGGTGCCAACTCGATTCGGTACGCCGATGGCCGTGACGAGGCACTGTCTGGTAGCGTCCAGCTTCACGTCGATGCGGGGGATACAATCACCATCGAAACACCTGGCGGCGGCGGATTTGGGGAACCATAACTTCGATCCGTCCCGCTCTTTCTTCACAAAATGATGTGGCACAGAATCATGAAGAGGACTTTCTTTGTCTGTCAGGCTGACGTCGAAAAATCCTTCCCCGCGCGTGACGCAACAACCACGAGCAACAACCCCAATCCCATCAAGCCGGTCGCCACGTAATAGGGCATGGCGATCTGAAGTTTGAGCAGCGGAATGCCCAAGCCGGAGCCGAAGATTCTCGCCAACGAACTGACGCTCTGTCCCACGCCCAGGATCATGCCTTGCTTTTCCGGGTCGCTCCGCCTGGAAAGCAAGGCGTTCAAATTCGGCTGCATAAAAGAGAAGCCCGTCACGACGACGACCAACGCGCCGAACAACATGCCTGTCGATCCGCCCGAGATCGCGGCCAGCATCAAGCCGAAGCCGACGACTTCGATCAGTGCGCCCGTCGCTGCTAACGTCCCTTCGCTGATCCTGCCTGCCAAGCGACGAACGACGCCACCCTGCACCAGCGCCAGCGTGAAGCCGATGAAGGCGTACGTCAGACAAACATCTCGCCAACTGAATTCGAAAGGGCTGGTAACCTCCTCGCCACCTTTGATGAGCATCGAGAGCGTCGTCTCAAAATTGCCGAACGAGAAGATGCAAACGAACATCGCCACCAAGATCAAGGCCACCGACGGAATCGACAGGGCGACGCGAAACGCATGCGCGTCGAAGATCTTTCGGCCCGCCGCTTCGCTGTCGGCGCGTCTCGATTCGGGGAGCAGGAACGCGGCCAGACCGAGCGCGATGGCCGATAGGATCGCGGCCGCATAACCGGGCCACGGACCGGGCTCGGCATTTTGATTCGGAACCGCCAGGAAACCAAGTAGCGGGCCGAACGTGAACCCCAGTCCAAACCCCATCCCAATCAAAGCCATTCCCTTCGCGCGATTCTCCAACGACGTCGTATCGGCGATGTACGCCTGGGCCGTCGAGATCGTAGCCCCCGCAATGCCGGCCCCGATCCGCGCGACGAACAACAGCGGCAGACTCTTGAATACGGTCGCCACTCCGAACAAGAAGTAGAATACGACCGAACCCGCGAGCCCGATCATCAATACCGGTCGCCGACCGATACGATCGGACAGTCGACCCCAGAGTGGCGCACAAAAGAACTGCATGACCGAGAAGCTCGCCATCAAAGCTCCGAGCTGCCATCCTAATTCGTCAACCGTGAACTGGTCCGCGTAGATCGGCAGCAGCGGGATCACCATCCCGAACCCCAGCAGATCGACAAAGACGGTCAAAAAGATAACGAGCAAAGAGCCTTTGCGAGGCGATTCGGTCATGAAGAAGCTCTCTCCGAGGAAGGCAATCAGGCGTCCGCCCGCGACACCTGCGGTCGCTCCCATCATAGTTGCGGCCCTTGAAAGCGTCAGGGGGTTCGCCAACCTCTCCTGTTTCGCCCTGGAGCAAACTCGTATCATGCGAATATGCTTGAAACAACGCACCAGCAGCGCCGGCAACTTGAATCGCTGGACGGCAGCGAACTCGCGAAGCTTCAGCTGGACAAGTTGAACGAGCTGTTGACCACCATCTTGCCACACAATGCGTTCTATGCGTCGAAGCTGTCCGGCGTCGAACTTCCACTCAAATCGCTCTCCGATCTGGACCAGTTGCCGTTCACGTTCAAAGTCGAACTGAATCGTCAAGGCGATAGTGGTTTCGCGAAGAACCTGACTTATCCGGTCGAGCAATATTGCCGTTTCCATCGCACGTCAGGAACTCGCGGGCACGCGCTGGTCGTTCTTGACACGGACAGCGATTGGCGCTGGTGGGTCGAGACTTGGCAATTCGTCTTGGATGCCGCCGAACTGACGGAACGCGATCGTGTCTTCATGGCCTTTTCGTTTGGTCCGTTCATTGGATTCTGGAGTGCGTTCGATGCGGCTGTCGCACGTGGCTGTCTGGTGATTCCGGGAGGTGGACTGAGTACGCTCGCACGCCTCGACACGATCCGAAACAACCACGTGACAACGATCTGTTGTACGCCGACCTACGCGCTGCACATGGTCGAAGTCGCGGCCGAGAACGACATCAAGCTGGCTTCATTCGACGTGCAACGCATCATCGTCGCCGGCGAACCCGGCGGCTCGCTGCCGGCTGTTCGCGGGCGAATCGAATCGGCGTGGAATGCGAAAGTGATCGACCATAGCGGTGCGTCCGAAGTTGGGCCGTGGGGCTATGCCGACGCCGACCAACGCGGACTGCACATCATCGAGAGCGAATTCATCGCCGAGTTTCTGTCGGTTGAATCCGGGACGGCGGCTGGCGAAGGAGAACTAGCGGAGCTGGTGTTAACGACTCTCGGTCGAGCCGGCAGTCCCGTGATCCGCTACCGCACCGGTGATTTAGTCCGCCCAAGTTGGAACGCGTCGACATCGAACCGATTCGTCTTCCTGGAAGGAGGCGTACTCGGCCGAGCTGACGATATGATGATCATTCGAGGCGTCAATATCTTCCCGAGTT
This sequence comes from Planctomycetota bacterium, assembly GCA_027622275.1. Classification (GTDB taxonomy): domain Bacteria; phylum Planctomycetota; class Planctomycetia; order Pirellulales; family Pirellulaceae. The sequence continues at coordinate 13,802 of JAQBZB010000165.1, forward strand.
CTATCGAGCAGATCCTGCACAGTTTTCCCCACGTGATCGAATACCGGATCACGGCAACCAAAGAGGGCGAGATGGATGCGCTGCGAGTCGAGGTGGAAGACCGGCTGAACGAACCAACGCGGATCGCGAAGGAACTTCAATTGCGACTGGGTTTGCGAATCGACGTGGTTGCGGTGGAGATTGGTTCGCTGCCGAGATTCGAGGGGAAAGGGAAACGTTTTGTCGATCAACGATAGCCGAGAAAGGGGAACGATTCATGTTGTCGCTCGATCAAGACGTTGACACGCTGCGTCAGCAGTTTCCGGCACTTTCGCGACAACATCGCGGCAAACCCGTCGCGTACTTCGATGGCCCGGCTGGAACGCAGGTTCCGCAACAAGTGATCGATGCGATCGGGAACTATCTGTCGCGCTGCAACGCCAATCACGGCGGATTGTTCGCGACCAGCCGCGAGAGCGACACGATGCTCGACGACGCACATCGTGCGGTGGCGGATCTGCTCGGAGCGGATGATCCCGATTGCGTTTACTTCGGCCCCAACATGACAACGCTGACGTTTGCCTTGTCACGGGCGTTGGCAAAGACCTGGAAGCCGGGAGACGAAGTCCTTGTGACGCGTCTCGATCATGATGCCAACGTCACCCCGTGGGTACTCGCGGCGGAAGACGCCGGGGCGACCGTTCGTTACGTCGAGTTCGATCGAGAGGATTGCACGCTCGACATGGAGGACTTTCGTGCCCAGCTCTCGGACAAGACGCGTTTGGTGGCGGTCGGCTGCGCGTCGAATGCCACGGGGAGCGTCAATCCGGTGCGGGAGATCTGTGCCGCGGCGCGTGAAGTCGGCGCGTTAAGCTTTCTCGATGCGGTGCATTTTGCGCCGCACAGGTTGATCGATGTCGCCGAATTCGGTTGCGACTTTCTGGCTTGCTCCGCTTACAAATTTTTCGGCCCTCACATGGGGATCACTTGGGGGCGTCGTGACCTTCTGGAGAATCTGACGGCTTACAAAGTGCGGCCCGCCCCGGACGATTTGCCGGGCAAATGGATGACGGGCACCCAGAATCACGAATGCATTGCCGGGGTGTTGGCGGCGGTTGAGTACTTGGCGGATCTGGGCCGAGATGTTGCGTCCGATCAAATGTTGGATCGTCGCTCCGCGTTGAAGGCATCGTATCAGGTGGTCGGTGAATATGAGCAAACACTCCTCACAAAACTGTTGGCTGGCTTGCAGAAGATTGACGAAGTGAAGGTCTGGGGCATCACCGATCCGGCTCGATTCGACGAACGACTGCCGACCGTCTCCATCACGCACAAGCGACTCGCTGCCCCGGAAATGGCCCAACGATTGGGCGATGCCGGCGTCTTCGTGTGGCACGGCAACTACTACGCGCTGCAACTCACCGAGACCCTGGGACTGGAGCCCGACGGGATGGTGCGAATCGGGCTGGTACATTACAACACGGGCGAAGAGGTTGACCGTTTGCTCGACGCGTTGAACAAGCTATGACATCGATCGTACCGTCGAAACTACAACTGCTTGACGAAACGCACTTGCTGATCGGGTGGAGCGATGGTCATAGTCGCCGATACACCTTTCGTGAATTGCGAATCAGCTGCCCGTGTGCAACGTGCCGCGAGAAACGCAAGACTCCCGCGCCACTCTTGCGTGTCCTGAAAGCCGAAGAGGCAGCCCCGTTGAAGATCTTGGGCATGAAGCCGGTCGGAAACTATGCCTATTCGATCAATTTCAGCGACGGCCACGATACGGGAATCTACTCGTTCACGACGCTGCTGGAACTTGGCGAAGTCGTCGAGGCGCAAACGTAGGGTGGGCTGTGCCCACCATTTGCGTTGGTGGGCACCGCCCACGCTACGCGGCGAAGACACGTTTCCGAATCGCCGTGAATCCCGTATCACATGGTGATGTCAAGATCGAAGCGACGATCGCCGAGCCAGAACACCGCGATCACAGAACCTCCTTCGCCGGACGCCCCTTCAACTCGCGAGTTGTTGCTGGTGGCGATTCTGCTCGTGCTTGGCGTGGGAATTCGCGTCGCGTTCCCGTCGCGAATGGCGGTCGAACACTTCGATGAAGGCGTCTACGCATCGAACATTTGGTTTGGGGCCGAGGCAGGTTATCAGTATCCGATGCGGCGACTCTACGCGCCGTCGTTGCTGCCGAGTCTGATCGAATGGTCAATCATCTTCGATCAGATGGGAGAGCCTTCGTCGCACAAAGTGAGTTCGCTGGCTCCGCTGGTGCCGAGTCTCCTCGCGGGATGCTTGACATTACTTGTCGTTTGGAAGATGACGCGCGAGTGGTTCGGCCCGGAAGCCGGACTCGCGACGCTGGCGATCGCGTCGCTGAGCGATTTTCACGCTCTGTACTCCCGCACGGCGTTGACGGAGCCGCTGCTGTTGCTGTTCTTTGTCGCCGCAGTCTGGACGATGAAGCGAGCATTCTCGACGAGCAGCTACCAGTTTCTAGGGTTCGCCGGCTTGCTGACGGGACTCGGCTGGTGGACCAAGTACAACGGTTGGCTTCCGTTGGCCGTTGGATTCGGCGGGCTGGTGATTGCGTTCGCCATTGATGCACGATGCCGGCACCAGTTCGCTCGGCTGATTGCCTTTTGGCTGGGAGCCGTCGCGATCGCGTTGGCCGTTTGGAGTCCTTATCTTCGCGAGCTGCAATCCTACGGCGGATATGCGGAAGTCGCGGCGAACCACCGGCAGTACGTCGTGGGCTTCGGCGGCTGGGTGTCGAGCTTGTCACAGCAGTATGCGAACCTGTTGCATTTCGACGGTTGGGCGACTCGTGTCTCGGTCGGTGCCGCGGCTCTGCTCGCCGGTTTGATGGGACGCCCTTCGCCGCGGCCATGCTTAAAGTTGGTGGCCCTGGCCGTTGGCCTGTGGGCGGCGAGCGCGTGGCTCGGTGCCGCGCTGGTCATGTTCGTGCTTTCCGTCTGGTTCGTCGTCAGCGAGCTGCATCGACGCTGGTTCGCCTCCCCTGGCGAGGACACTTCCGATTACCTCGCTTTGTACTTCCTGGCGGCTTGGATTGCCGGCCTGTTCATCGCAACGCCTCTGTATCATCCTTATCCCCGCCTGACGTTACCCTGGCTGTGCGCTGTGTGGATCGGTGCCGGCATTGCGATCAGTCGACTTGTAGAGAAGGCAGGCCAACCCAGTAAGGATCAAGTATTGGCGAATCGCTGGGTGATACTGTTTGCCGTGAGTACACTCGCTTGGTTGACCGTATTGCCTCGTTTCGCCGAACACGGCTGGCCGGCTTGGCAAGCGCGAACCGGTTGGCTTCCGATCGCCGAGCAGATTGTCGCGGAAGTTGGCAGCCGCGCGGAAGCGGCGCGAGGCAACCGCGACGAAGCCATCGTCTACGTCTACGGCGAGCCGGGACTGTTCTTTCAATTGAACGTCGACGGAAGTCAACTCTTCGCGCCGACCGCCGATCTCGGCTTCGTCGCGAGACGTCCACAAGACGCCTCGATCCCGGTCTTCCTGGTTACCGGCCCACACGCCGGGCGAACTGCCGGCTTTCAAGAAGATCTGGCTCAAAATCTGTCGCATCTGGAGCGGATTGCCGAGTATAAGTATCTGCCGAGCAAGTTGGTCTTGCTGAACCAGTACGACGCTCGCGTTCTAGAATCAACGGGCGAATCTCTCCGCGCGCAGCGAGTAAAGCTTTACCAAGTGGTACATGAGCCAGCGTCACGCTAAGATTTCGATATGGCAGGAAAACTCTCCGATAACTCGTCGACTCAACGCTACGACCGGTACTGGCCGGTAATCAGCCTCGTGTCCGGCAAGGCAGAATTCGATATCGACGAGATCAAGCAAGCGTGCGCTCCAGAAAGGCCCGCCTTTGTCACAAGGCTCGTCAACGAATTGGCCGGGCAAGGTTGGCTGATTCGCGAGACGGCGGCTGGAAGCTATCAGTGGAATTCGGCCCGCGGGGAGTTCTCGCCGAACAAATGGCTCGACGAGAAGCTGTATGGCAGCCAAATCAAAGCGGCACCCGAGCGCGACCGTCCGCGTGAACGGTTACTAGATTTGGGCGCGGACAATCTGAAGATTTCCGAGTTGCTGGCGATCCTGATCCGCAGCGGTCGTCCCGGCGAATCGGCGGTGGTGGCCGGTGAGAAGCTCGCCAAAGAATTCGATGGCAAGATGGAGCATCTGGCGGCGGCAGGTCGCGGCGAGTTGAAGTCGATCAGTCCGGCGATTGAAAAAACCGCGTATTGTCAGATCATGGCGGGGATTGAGCTGGGGCGACGCGTTGCGGAGCTCTCCGAGCAGAACACGAACACCAAAATCGGCGGTCCCGCGGATGCAATCGTCTTCTGCCAAAGGCACTTCGCCCGCCTGGCCAACGACGCGAAGCAGGAAGAGTTTCACATTGTGACGCTAAGCACGAAGAACCAAGTGATCGATACGCATCGGATCACGGTGGGCACGCTGGATGCCAGCCTGGTCCATCCGCGCGAGGTCTTTCGCGCCGCGATCAAGGATGCGGCTTCGTCGATCATCCTGGTTCACAATCATCCTTCCGGCGATCCCACACCCAGCTCCGAAGATAGAAAAGTCACCGAACGATTGACCGACGTCGGCAAGACGCTCGGCATCGAAGTACTCGACCACATCGTGCTGGGCAAGGGATCGGCGGTCAGCATTCGCGAGTCGTAGTCAGGCTCGATAGTGTGGCTCGCCGGGCCTCCGGCGAGAATGGTTTCTAACTTCCTTGCAATCTCTCCGCCGCGAGCCCGGCGTTCTTGATTTCCGCCGGAGGCCCGGCGGACCACACTTTTCTGGCGGACGAGGTACGATTATTACCGCTGTCGTGCCAATGTCGCAGTAGCCGACCGGCGTCTGACCGGCGTACGTCGACAAAACGTGTGCCTACGATCCACCGGCTCGCCTCCTTCCACCCAGATCGGCTCCGCTGCCCGCAATCCTCGCTCTGGGACACTCGCTACGCCCATCGGCTTGGCGATGGTACAATAGCCCAAGCCTCGCTGATCGGTATGCTTTGCATTGGTGTTGCTACCCCAGCGAACTTCACGCATGTCGTAATGGCGGGACGCAGACGTTTCAACAGAACAACGGGAGATGCCATTGATGAAGACCGTTCAGGCTGTTTACGAGAACGGGGTCTTTCGGCCGACGACCCCCGTGGAATTACCGGAAAGCTGCCAGGTGGAAATCACGTTTCGCAGCGCTGACCCCGGCCCGGCATCAGAGCCGTCGAACCGTCGTCCTCTGTCGCGTTTGGCCGAGATTGCTAACGAATCGCCAGAGAACCCATCGCTTCCAAGCGATCTAGCCGCTCAACACGATCACTACCTGTATGGCCTGCCAAAACACCAATGATCTTTGTTGACATGGGCTACTGAATCCTCTCGGGGATGGGGAAAGCCAGCTTTCGCAGCCGACTCAGGGGAAAGCGGCTCCTGCCGACCACCGTTACACGTCGGTGCCTTGGAAAGATCAGTGTCCCCTGCCGTCAATCGCACGATGGTCGCCGCAGTGTAGATGGCAGAGATTTGGCCTGTCCCAATCCCGTTCAGAAAAGCGTTGGTTTTTGCAGGGATTTACGCGATATTTCGCCATTCAATCCCTTGAAATCTCGATTCTCGCGTCGGAGTGCAGCCGTTAATCTTTCCCTGTCGACTCTGCCTTGGCTTGAATTGTCCGAGAATCGATGGAGAATCCAGTTTTTTCGGGCGGTCAACTGCCGACAGAGACAATGCGCAGTTACAATTTGAAGAAACGCGTCGCAGGTAGTAGTCGAATGCCAATATTACACATGGAACGTCCAACTGTAGCTCTGGTGGTCGCGCAGATCGGGATAACGCATACCCCCGAACTTGGGCTTGAATCAGTGTCATTGCGCCGCGCGATGATTGATCTGGGATTCCCCATCACCGAGATGCGCACGCAAACAAATGTCACGGTCAACGCAGTTCAGCAGCCTTTACAGGTTCGGTCAGAGAATACATGGCTCTATTTCAATCCCTCAAAGACTACCTGTGCTGCGATCTCGGCGAATTCCTTGTGGGGGATTACCTCTGCTTACGAGGGATTCGATGCATTTCGGAATCGGATTATGCAGTTCTCTGACTCGCTCACAAAAGTCATTGCAAATATTTTTGTCACATCAATCAGCCTTCGTTATGTGAATGTTTTGCAGGTTGACAACATCCCATCTGATATGGTTGCAGGTGGGCTGGCAGGGCTCACCCTTGATGGACTCCCATCAGATCATTTTCATCACAAATACGAGTTGTGGTGCGCAACACTGGACGGCGTGCTAACTGTTCGGTGTAACTCAAGACATGGAAGCGACACACCAATAGACCTGGGTCTAGCCGCAACAATGTACAGACCATCAGGCTTAGTTCGGTCAGACACCGTATACCACATCGACATATCGGAAAGGGCAAGTACGGTTTCAGCTCCATTGCCTCTAGACCCAGAACAAGCGAACTCTTGAAGACTGCTTCGCAAGCTGAGCAAGAAAAACTCAAAATCCCCCCTTTTCTTGGTGCGTT
>JAQBZB010000166.1 GCA_027622275.1 Planctomycetota bacterium
AAGCGCGCGGACAGCGCCAACGATTTTGGCTAAAGCAGACTTCGAATGATCGCTTGTTTTGGGACTAGGTGCCGAGCAGGATTTCCATTCAAGCGTGACAGGTTTTGCAACCCTAGCCTATGTCGAAGGACGCGACCAGACTCGCGACGAGGCGACGCGGCTGGGCAAGATTCGACGTGCCGACAATCCCTATTTCGATCCAATGACCGCAATGTTTGTGCCATACGATCCAAACGCACCTCGTAGCGGTGCCGTAGGTGACGAGTATCTCCCTGGAATCGTGCCGCTGCAAGCTCGCGCTGGTTTGCGTTGGCACGAGCCAGTTGCTGATCCGGGCTGGGGAGTAGAACTGGAAGCACGAATCGTCGCTAACCAGAACCGCGTTGCCACCAGTTTGTACGAGATTGCCACACCTGGCTTCACGATCTGGAATTTGCGCGGCTTCTGGCGGCCACGCAACCACAATAACTTTACGATCATCGCCGGTGTCGAAAACTTCGGTAACAAGTACTACCGCGAGCATCTCGACTATCGAAGTGGACTTGGCGTTTTTCAACCCGGCACCAACTTCTACTGCTCGACTGAGTTGACGTATTAGAATCCGTCAGGCGTCAGCTTCGCCCTCGTTCCCAGGCAGGAGCCTGGGAACGAGAATTGTCTCACACTAGATTGCGCAAATACTGCACAGCTTGCCCCACTTCAAGCACTGGATCGCTGGCATGTTGCCGTTCGATCGTGAAGTAGCCGCGATACTCGTGCTCTTCGAGAATTCCCAGGATCTCGGGGAAGTCGACCACGCCGCGACCGAGTTGGGTTTCGAGACCGCGGCCTTGTGCCAGATCCCGCACGCCGTCTTTGGCGTGGACGTGAATCACGTGCTCGCCAAGCTGCGTCGCGGCGTCGCTCGCCGAGAATCCGTTCACGATCAAGTTGCCGGGGTCGAGATTGATGCCGATCGATCCGGCTGGCAACGCTGCGAGCAGCTGGTACAGCGTCGGCGAGTCTTCGGCTCCCGTTTCGACTGCCAGCGTCGCGCCGACACGCTGGCCGAAGCGACCGATGTCGGTCAGCACTTGCACCAAGCAGTCCCAGTTTGGACCGTTTGGCTCCGTGGGAATTTGTCCGACCTGATTGATGACGACCGACGCACCTAGATCGTATGCGAACTGCATCGCTTGCTTGGTGGCTTCCACGCGGCGGTCCAAATCGTCCAGAACGTCGTAGCCACGCCGCGTCTGAAACCCAACCGCGCAAACCCGCAGATTCCGATCATCCAGCGTTTTCCGTAGCTGGCGGAGTCCCGTGCGCGATAATTCCTGCGGTTTCAAGTCGTTCCGTGCATCTATTTCGACCCCGTCGGCTCCCAATTCCGCAGCAGTATGCAAGGCTTTCTTGAAGGGAAGCTGCAAGCTCGCTAATTGAATGCCAACCTTTAATTCCAGCACCTGTTAGTCCTTCCAAAACGATCGGCGTACAACCGATGATCCATTGCCTGTTGCCGCTGCTAATTCTATCCGCTGACGCCTCGGCGCATACGGCGAGTTCGTTGACCCAGTCCCAGGAAGTACGGCATTGGGACTTCGAGGGGGATGACGACAAGAACTACGATCATTGGCCCGACGATTGGACGCGCCGCCGCGGCAAGGGATATCCGCTGTATCTGAACGTTGAAATCGCCGAAGACAAACAGCCGCGCGTTAGCGACCAACAGGCCGAAGCCAGCAGCCAGCACGCACTGCGGATGGAACTCGACGGCGGTGCGGCTCTCGTCTACAGTCCGCTCGTGGAAGTCAGCCCGTTGTTCAGCTATGTCTTGAGCGGCTACATCCGAACGGAGGGGCTCACGCACGACGTGGCTTACGCGTCGGTGCTGTTTTACGACAAGGACCGCAAGCTGTTGGAAACGCTTGAGTCCTCGCATCACCAGCAAGCCCGCAATTGGACCCCGTTTCAGATCGGTCCCGTGACTCCTCCAAGCAAGCAAGTTCGCTGGGCCGTTATCGCCTTGCATCTCGTGCCAGCGGACAAGGCCGACCTGACCGGCTCGGCGATGTTCGACGACTTGTTGTTTGCCAGGTTACCTCGCGTATCGGTCGAGACAACCGGTCACAACAATATCTTTACGCACCCCAGCGACGTCGAAATAACTTGCCAGGTGTCGGGAATCTCGCAACCCAATCCCAAGGTGCGGTTCGAGCTGCAAGACGTCGATGGCAAGACCCTGATCACGCACGACACGGCAATGCAGGCCAACGACACCGACGCAAGCTCGGCACGCGTGTTCGCGGGCTCTGCGACGTGGCGTCCGGCGATACCCGACTACGGCTTCTATCACGTGCGTGTCTCGATGTCGGACCACGCGAGTGATCCGATGGCGACGAATATCGCTGTCCTACAGCCCATCCCCAAGACCAAACAGGGCGAGTTCGGCTGGACGCTGCCCCGTGGCGACGACCCGGTGTCGCTGAAGGATCTGGTCAGCTTGCTCGAAGACGTCGGGATTCACTGGGTGAAGTTCCCGGTCTGGTACGGCGACGAGGACACGGGGCGGGCCGACGAGCTGGCGTGGTTTGCCGAACGGATGTCCGCGCGAAAGATCAACATGATCGGCGTGCTCGACCAACCGCCGAAATCGGTTCGTGAATTGTTTGGCGAACAGAGCAAGTTGCCGGTCGCTTCGGTCTTTGTCGAGCCCGAGGTCTGGCATCCCGCCGTTGATCCCGTCATGACTCGGCTGTCGCTGAAAGTCCGTTGGTGGCAGCTCGGTGGCGACCGCGATACGAGCTTCGTCAATTTTCCCAACCTGGAAGAAAAGCTGGGCACGATCCGCGAAGGATTCAATCGTTTTGGCCAGCATATTAATCTTGGCATTCCATGGCGTTCGATCGACGAAACGCCGGTCGCCAAGACCCCGCCCTGGTCATTCTTGTCGTACGTCGCAAACCCTCCTTTGACGGCGGAAGAGATGTCGCGATACATGTCAACGGAGCCACGCACGGATGCCAAGCGATGGTTGATCATGGAGCCGCTGGCCAAGTCGCATTACAGTCTGGAGACACGGGCTCGCGATCTCGTCTCGCGAATGTTAACGGCCAAGATGGAGCAGGCGGATGGCGTCTTCGTGCCTGATCCGTTCGACGCCGAGCATGGCTTGATGAATGAAGACGGCTCGCCCGGCAAAATGCTGCTGCCCTGGCGAACAACCGCCATGATGCTGGCCGACGCCACGTATGTCGGAAGCATCCGCTTGCCCAACGGCAGCCCCAACCAGATCTTCGCGCGCGACGATGAAGCAGTCATGGTCGTTTGGAACGAGGAACCGACTGACGAAGTGATCTATCTCGGCGAACGAGTCCATCAGATTGACGTCTGGGGCAGCAAGCGTCGTCCGCGCCAGATCGTGGATGGCGAATTCGTGCGTCAGGAAATTAAAGTCACGCGGTTGCCGACGTTCATCACCGGAGTCGATCCGCAAATTGCCCAGTGGCGGATGCAGTTCCAATTTGACCAAGACAGAATCGCCAGTGTCTTCGGTCAGGAACAAAGTCTTAGCTATACGTTCAGCAATACTTTCGACCAGGGAGTTGGCGGGACCGTCAAGCTGCACATCCCTGAACTTTGGGAAGCGTCGCAACAATCCGCGACGTTCAAGCTCTCGGCAAATGAACGGCATCGGCGAGGATTTCATGTCACGTTACAGCCGAGCGTCAGCAGCGGCGAGCAACCGATCCGGGTGGACTTCGAGTTTACAGCGTCGCGCGATTTCAAATTCAGCATCTACCGGACGCTGACCGTGGGTCTGGGAGATATTTCGGTCGAGCTGACGTCGCGACTCGACGAGAACGGCAATCTGATCATCGAGCTGCTGCTGACGAACGCCACCGATCAGTTCGTCAGTTTCAACTGCAATCTCACGACGAGCAAGCGGCGTCGTGAACGGCACCAGATCTTCAATCGTGGACGCGGTGCCACGACCGTGCTGTTCATGTTCCCCAATGGCGAAGAACTGCTTGGCGAAACGATGTGGCTGCGTGTCGAAGAAATCGACGGGCCTCGGATTCTGAATCACCAGATCGTTGCACACGAGTAGCCTGGCTTGTCGGCAAAGCCGGTTCGCGTTAACGTCTCCAGCATAGCGTTTACTCCATCAAACATCCTACGTGCTGCGCGCAGGCCGTACCGATTTGACACCTCAGATTCGAAGTCGAGGCCCAATGATGGCGACCGTTCAAAACGTCAGTGACTTTCTCGAAGGTTTTGCTCCCAGCCGACTCGCCGAAGAATGGGATAATGCCGGACTGCTCGTCGGTGATCCCGGACTTGCCGTTCGACGGGTGATGACCTGTCTCACGGTGACACCGGCGAGTGCTGACGAAGCGCTGCGCGAGAATGCCGACCTGATCGTCAGCCACCATCCGCTCCCCTTCCGGCCGCTGCAGCGTGTGACGACGGATTCGGTCCCTGGCAGGCTGTTGTGGCAGCTGATTCGCGGCGGTGTCTCCATTCACAGTCCGCACACACGCTTCGATTCCGCGGCGATGGGAATCAATCAAAGACTCGCCGAAGGACTTGGGTTGATCGATATTCGGCCGCTTGTTCCCATCAAGGACCAACACGGTGAAGATGATCCCGATGGTTTGGGTGCCGGGCGTTTCGGCCGTCTCGCAGCTCCGCTGTCGCTGACGGAGTGCGCCGCTCGTCTGAAACAGTTCCTGGCGGTGGACGGTTTGCACGTCGTTGGTCAGACGACGCGGCCCATCGATCGCGTTGCCGTGGCCTGCGGAAGCGCCGGTTCACTTCTCGGAGCAGCTCAACGTCACGGTTGCGACCTGCTCGTGACGGGTGAAACGACGTTCCACACTTGTCTCGAAGCCGAAGCCACCAACGTCGCGTTGCTCCTTCCCGGCCATTACGCCAGCGAGCGATTTGCCGTGGAAGTTCTCGCCGACGTCCTCGCCAAACAATTCGCCGATCTCGAGGTTTGGGCAAGCCGCGACGAAGCGGACCCGTTGCGATGGCTGTAGCCGAAGTCGCTTAATGCTCTTGCGCCAAAACACATCGCAAATCAGCCGCCAGGTCCTGCCGGTTGGATTCGTGTCTTGCAGGTTCGCGGGCAAACGATGCGGCCGGACGTTGTCATAACACTGAAGCATCGCGAAACGAACTAGCGACGCCGGGATGCCGACCGCCGTAAAGCCGGGATGTCCCGTCGCGGGGAACGGCCCGCCGTGATTCATCGCCGCGCTCACCGCGACCCCCGTGGGCATCTTGTCGTTCAGCAATCGGCCGACACGGACGCGCAATCGCGGCGCGATCTGATCGTAGGCGTCGTCGTCCTTTCCTTGGGAGTCCGAATAGATACAGCCGGTGAGATTGCCTTCCAAGCGATCCGCGATCGCACCAACCTGCTCCACATCGTCCGCGATCACCAGCAACGATGCATTGCCAAACGCTTCCGCCTGAAAGGCCTCCGGATTCTTCAAGAAGTCGCTGCCCGCGACGCGCAGCAGCGTGTTCGCATGACAATAACCGCTACCGCTGGCCGCGCCGCCGGACGTGAGATCTTCCGCACCGGCATTCTGTATCGCCGACAAGCTCTCGCCGAGACTCTTCTCGACCGCGCGGGAAAGCAGCGTACCGACCGGCGCGCCGCTGAATTTTTCCGCGACGGCACGGACGAAGGCGTCCGTTCGCTCGCCGGACACCAGAATGACGAGACCGGGGTTGGTGCAGAACTGGCCAGCTCCCATCAGACAGCTGCCGGCGAACTCCGTGGCGAGTGCCTCGCCGCGCTCTTCGAGAACGCCGGGCAAGATCACTACCGGATTGATGCTCGACAATTCGAGATAGATCGGCTTCCCGACCGCATCAGCCGCCGCTTTGAGCTTTAAGCCAGCGTGGCGGCTGCCCGTGTAACCAACCGCACCGTTGCGTGGATCGGCGACCAGCCGCTCGCCGTCCTCGTGACTGGTCCGATAGATCAATTGAACGATCCCGGCAGGCATCCCCGCCAATTGAGCAGCGGCGTGAGCCTCCTCCGCGAAGATGCGTGTTGTGCCTGGATGCGATGAATTCGCTTTTGCAATGACCGGATTGCCGGCCGCGATCGCCGCCGCAAAGTCGCCTCCCGAGATGCTGCCGAATGCAAACGGAAAGTTGTTCGGGCCGAACACGCAAACCGGTCCAATCGCTTCCAAACACGAGCGGATTCCTGCCTTCGTATCGATCGTTATGTTCGCCCACGATCCGTCTCGCGCTGCCGCGGCCGCCTGCCGCAACTGGCTGGTCGTGCGTGGCAATTCGACATCGCCCAATCGAGGCGACTTGGGCAGCGCGGTCTCGGCATGAGCCATCTCGACCAGTTCGTCCTTGCGCTGTTCGATGCGGTCGGCATACGCTTCCAGGAAAGTTGCGGCTCGGTCGCCCGTCAGCGAACGCATGGCAACGGATGCCGCAGACGCGGACTCAAGGGCTGCGTCACAATCCTCCCACGCGCTGACCGGGTACTCGTGAGGCAACGCCTCTTTCGTCGCCGGATTGTCCGCCCGAAATGTCTTCGCCGAGCGAGCGGCTCGCCACTCGCCCGCAATCAAAACCTTCTGTAACGTCATTGGAACCTCTCTCGTGGACGACAACGACATCCTATCCCTGAACAATCGGATTGGACAACGTTCCGATCCCGTCGATCGTGATGTCGACGACATCGCCTGCCTGCAACGTGAAATCGCTGTCAGGAACAATCCCGGTGCCGGTCATCAGCATCACGCCGGTCGGAAACGAGTTATCGCGGCCAAGCCAACCAATCAGCTCTTCGAATGTTCTTGCCATCTGGTGAATGCCGGTTGTGCCTGCAAAGACGACTTGGCCACCACGTCGAATGGACAGCGCGATCCCAATTTCGGCTCGCGGGGGCATGGCGGTGGCCAGCGTGATCCAAGGGCCGATCCCCGCAGATTGGTTGTAGACCTTGGCTTGCGGCAGGTAGAGCGGATTGTCGCCTTCGATATCGCGGGAACTCATGTCGTTGCCGATCGTAAACCCGACCAACTGCACGCGCTTGTTCATAACAAGCGTCAACTCGGGCTCCGGCACGTTCCACTCGGAGTCTTCCCGAATCCGCAATGGTTGACCATGTCCGCTGACACGGTGCGGCGTGGCCTTCATGAACAGTTCCGGCCGCGGCGCGACGTAAACGCGATCGTAGCAAGAGGCCGCGGCTTCCGACTCTTCCATCCGAGCGGTCTTACTGCGCGTGTAAGTCACCCCGGCAGCCCAAACTTCTTGAGCATCGATCGGAGGCAGCAACGTCACATCGGCTAAGGCCGCCTGCGCCGTGGGGTCGAGTAATGCCGCCGCGAGTTGGCCGGGAGCTTCCGCCTCCAGGATGTCCGTCAACGACGCATATTCGTCATTCAACGCCAGCGGCGTCAGTTGATCGCCAGTGACGGAACCAACGCCGATACCGCCCGCTGCTGTTCGATACTTTGCAAGCTTCATATTCTCGATTCTCCGGCGAGCGGGGGACGCTGCATTTTTTAGCTAACTCCAAATCTCATTCAAGCGACGAATCCAATTGCCGTGCATGATAGCTTCTATATCTGCCTGGCTGTACCCACGGTCGGCAAGGATCGTGGTCAGGCTGTGCAAGTCGGCGATCGATTCGAGGTCCATCGGCGCTTGCTCCGTCCCAAAGCCGCCGTCCAGATCCGAACCGATCCCGACGTGCCGCACGTTGCCGGCCAACTGACAGATATGATCGATGTGCAACACGATCCGTTCGATCTTCAATCCCGTTTCCTGCGGAGTCGTGGTCCCGCGGACCCAATTCGGGTGCATCATCCAAGCATCGAACGCCATGCCAATCACAGCGTCGCGTTCGATCAGCGCTTTCAGTTGCTCGTCGCTGAACTGGCGTTGAGCTGGCACCAAGGCCCGGCAATTATTGTGACTTGCCCACACCGGACCATCCCACAGCTCAAACGCTTCCCAAAACGCTTCGTCGGTCAGATGCGTCGCATCGAGGACGATCCCCAGCTCTCGCATCTGTTTGAGCAGATCGCGGCCGAGCGACGTGAGACCCCCTTCCGATCCGGTGCCGGGCGAGTAACGTCCCTCGCCGTAATGAGCCGGGCCGAGCGCTCGAAGCCCGTATTCGTAAGCCCGCTCCAAATGAGCCGGTGAACAGATCGAGTCGGCTCCTTCGAGACTGAGGACGTAGCCGATCGGAGCGTCCGCCGGCGGGTCGTTCCGCCAAAGTTCGACATGCCGGTTCAATCCCTCACGATCAACAATTTGGACCAGTTGGCCGATCCGTTCCATCTCGCGATACCAAGCCAGTTGAGCTTGTGTAATGGACCACGCGATCTCCGGGCTGTGCCAACCCGGCAGCGGGTTTTCAAGACTCACGTAGCGGGCGATTTGCGTCGCGATGCACAGGCCGATGTTGCCTCGCCGCATCTCCTCGAACGTCAAGACGCCTTTGGCGCGATCGAGCTTGTCGGTCATTCCTTGTTCGCGGTAGCGGACCTCGTCGAGCGAGCGAGTCAGATCGCGGTTCCATTCCACGGCGTTCATTGAAAGATCAAGATGGGCATCGAACAGTAACATAGTGGGCTCCTGGAGGGCGGTCGGTGGGTCTGCCATTGTCGACGGACGGGAGGCAGCGCGGCAAGTAGGGGTCTCACGCGAAGGCGCAAAGGCGCTAAGATAAGAGCGAGTCCTATTCGCCTTCGCGCCTTCGCGTGAGAATGATCCCATGAGTTCCGATCCGCACACGCCTGCCCACGACCACAACCGCCGCGCGTGGGACCAAATGGTCCGCGACAAGCAACGGTTCGCCCAGCCCGCGCCCGACGAAAGCTTTGCCGATCCGTTAAAGACCGTCGATGGACTCGGCTGGCTCGGCAAGAGCATTCGCGGCCAGAAGCTGTTGTGTCTCGCTGCGGGAGGCGGAAAGCACGCGGCGCTGTATGCCGCGGCCGGCGCGGAAGTGACGGTCGTCGACATCAGTTCAGCTCAACTGGAACTCGACCGCGAAGTCGCTGCCGCGCGAAAGCTCTCGCTTCAGACCGTCGAGGCATCGATGGACCACATGCCGATGTTCGCGGACGGAGTGTTCGACGTCGTCGTGCATCCGGTCAGCACATGCTACGTGCCGAAGATCGAACCGGTTTACCGCGAGGTCGCGCGAATCACGCGAGGGGGAGGTTTGTACATCAGCCAACATAAGACACCGACAAGTCTGCAAGCGGACACGCGCGCTTCGGCTCGTGGCTACGAGTTGATCGAACCGTACTACCGCACCGGCCCGCTGCCGCCCGTCGTTGGCAGCCGGCATCGCGAAGAAGGGACGCTCGAGTTTCTGCATCGCTGGGAGGAGTTGATCGGGCTGATGTGCCGAGCCGGCTTCGTGATCGAGGATCTTGTCGAGCCGCTGCACGCCAAGAAGGACGCCGAAGCGGACGGCTTCGGCCACCGGAGCCAATACGTCGCGCCGTACGTGCGGCTCAAGGCTCGTCGCGTTGGTCCGCGGATACCGACGTCGAAACGGCCGGCGATTTTGATGCCGTAGCTTCACACGGCGCGGTCCGACGAACCAGCCGGAATCCAGCAGTTCGAAGTGCGACGGCGGCGGATAGGCTCGCCACTCCTTGCACGCACATCAACAGAGTGAGTTCGAGTCGGCCTGCGCCGGTCGCCAACGCGGTGAGCGACAGGAGAAAGCCAGCGGTTGGACAGATAACAATTGCCCCGATGACTGCGCCGCGCACTTTCGACAGGGACAAGGCGAGCAAAATGATGGTGCAGACCGTTGCCGCTAGGAGCGAGAAAAACGCAACAGCCTCCACCAATTGCCGCATCGGAAAGTCTGCGAATCGAGCGGCCGTCAAAGAGATTCCAACGGCCGTCATAAGTGACAATAGTCCCCAGATCGTAAACTGATTTGAGGACAAGTGCCTCTTCGTGGTCTGCGGTTTGGCGGCATCTTGTTTGGAAAGCTCGTAGTTAGCGAATCTCGCAACGATGAACAGAAACAGGGCAACCCCGCAGTACAGCAACAACACGCCGAACCACCGGCTGACTCCCGCCCACCCGCCAAACTGGCTGTAACTCGCCAGACCGCTCACTGCCCAAATAGCCAGCAGCGTCCCGACACCGCGAACCAGAACGTGACTTCGCCCCCAAACAGTCCACAACGCGATGAGGGCGACTTGCGAAAACACCAGCCCAAGCCCGATCACGCCTCCCGCCTCGGGCCACTCGTTGCGCCGAACCTGCAACTCACCGATCATCGCAAGATCGATCGCGATACACGCGGCAATCAGCAGCCAAACGATCAGAGTTGAAGGTTTCATGAGAGAATCGGTTGGGTGAACACGGACAAGATTTCAACGTTAGCGATCGTCAAGGTACTTGCCGCTTGACGCCCGACTCCAACAGGAGCATTTCCAGTTGCTCGTACGGTTGAGCACCGACAAGACCGCGATTTCCGATGATGAACGTCGGGACTCCCGTAACGCTGAGATCGCGCGAACGCTGCCAGTCCGCATCGACCGCCTCGCAAAACCGTCGATACTGCAACACTTCTTTCGCCTCTTCCGGCGCGAGTCCCACTCCCGCGGCGACGGCGATCAAGGTGTCGATGTCCGCCAGGTTCCGATTGCCGACGAAGTAGGCGCGAAACACGGCATCGTGAATCGCGTTGCCGCGGGGCTGTGTCTCGGCCCAGGCCGCCAACTCCTGAGCCAAACGACTGTTATACGTCATCGTTCGTTCGCCATACGGCAAGCCTTCCTGTGCCATCAACGCCTCCATGCGGACCTTTGCAGCCGGGATGTCGACGTTGCGGCCGGCGAACAGTTCTGCCAGCGTCCGTCCTTCGGCCGGAGTCTCGGGATGTAGCGGGAAATGCCGATAGACAACTTCAATTTCAAACGCCTGTCGCAATCGTTCCACACGCACGGTGCAGAGGTAACACCACGGTCAGACGTAGTCGGAAAAGATTTCCAGAACTGGCATCATGGACTTTCCGCGTTGCAGGTGAGTGAATCGCAAGCCGCCGCATCATACACCGATTGATTCGATCGGTCTTCCAGGTAAGCACCGTTCGAGGAATTAGTGAGCGGAATGGCGCTAGCCACTGGTTCTTCGTGCGCCGTGAAACACCGGCGGCTAGCGCCGTGCCGCTCACCTGAATTCGGACTGGTATTTCTCGAACGGTCCTAAGTTGGTGGGCGGTGATACCGTTTGTAGAATGGTATCACTACGCTCGACTGACGACTGATGACTACCGCCGGGATCTAACGTATTGAGTGAAGAAGTTGGTGACGACGTGCGTTTCACGCTCCACACGGCTGGTCGATTTGTTGTCTCGTTCGAGTCCGGTGTCGCGAGCTGCTATACTTGCAGGCCACAATCTGACAGCTCCATTCCTTCCTGCGAGAGGTTGCCCTAGGATGAGTCGCTTCCACGAATGCACAAAGACGATTTGGCGCACGGGTATGTTTTGCATCTTCGCCGTGTGTTACTCGACCCAGAGTCCCTCCGCTGTTGGTGGAGAGTTGACCGACGAAGAGAAGGACGCGGGATTCGTCGCGATGTTCAACGGCACGGACTTCAACGGTTGGCGATTCACCGGCGAGGATTCAGACGAACCGCCGGAAAACTGGAGCGTCGAGGACGGCGTGATCAAACTCTCCGGCGGCGGCAAGCCGCATTTGGGAACGGTGTACGAGTTCGCAAACTTCGAGATGCGGTTTGAGTGGCGAGCGAAGCGCGAGAAGTACAACAGTGGTTACTTCATCCGCAGCCCGAAGAATCTCGGCAAGAACCAGCTCAATCTGGCCCAAGGCAGCGAGGGCAATTTCATCGGTGGCAAGCTCCAGGGCTCCAAAGGCGTTTCCGATTTGCAGCAGCCCGTCGGCCAGTGGAACGAGTGGCGAGTGCTTGTGGTGGACGATGCGGTGACGTTTTGGTGCAACGGTCAACTAGCTTGGAAAGGCACTGGCCTCGAACCGGAGAAAGGCCATATCGGACTTCAAGCCGAAGGCGCACCCCTGGAATTCCGCAATCTGCGAATCCGGCAGATGAAGTAGCCGCAGCACATTCTCGACGCGCCGCTCAACGGATGACGGAGCATGTTATTGAAGGGATCGCTTCCGTGTTTCGTCGCCCTGGCTGCTACTTCGCGGACTCCAGCTTCTTGAGCCGCTCTTCAAGTTTGCGGTTCTGCTGGCGAAGTGTCTCAAGCTGCTTTCGAAGTTGCTCGATTCCCTGATCTTTCTCGCGCAACTTCACGACGGCATCGTCGATCGCTCGCAGCATCCCCGGCGTCTCCTCCTCGGCGCGTTTGGCAAGCAGGATGTCGATCGCTTGCGGATCACCAATCTCGACAAGTGCTTCGATCGCCTTGCGTCGAACGCTGGTGCGGTCGTTGTCGAGTTGTTCGTGCAGCTGCGAAAGCACGTCCGCAGCATCTGGCTTCAGGCGGGCCAGGCCGCCAATGAGAACAACGCGCCGTTCGGGCGAGACGTCGCCTTTCAGAAGTTGCGAGAGCCGGTTGCCGGCTTCCGGGCTCTTCAGCTTGACGAGGCTGTCGATCGCCGCCTTGAGTACTTCTTGCCGGTGAGTCTCCTGCTCGAGCGACGCCAACTGATCCGCTTCACAATGATCGTGGTCGACTTTCTCCAAGGCTCGAAGCGATTCCGCCACGGCGTAGTAGGACGGATCGTGGGCGACTACCGCTCGCAGCGCATTGTTGGTTGCGTCATGTTTGAAATTGCCGAGCGATTTGATGGCCGCGCGGCGAACGAACGACTTGGCATCGTCTTGGGAGGCCGCGATCAGTGCTTCCCTCGCCTTGTCTCCCTTGAACTTTCCGAGCGCTTTCGCAGCCTCCTGCCGCACGGCCCAGAAGCCGTCGCCGCGAAGCGCCTTGCCAAGTGCGGCGAGAGTGTCCTCGTCCTCGTTGAATTCCGCAAGTGCTTCCGCCGCCCGCACGCGGCACATGACGTTGGTATCGCGCGCGAGCTGGTCGAGCAGTTCTTCTTTACTCTGCGGGGATGTTAATGTTTTTAACAACCAGTCTCGCGGGTCGAAGCAGACTCGCGTCGGACGTTGATCGCTGTGGAAGTGAAATGTTTCCTCGGCTTTCGAGACCTCGACACGATGGACTTTCGCGTCGTCACCGGCAGCGATCTCGATCTCGACCGGCATGCGGAACAACGGCGTAATGGCGTCGACCTTCTGTGTTTGCTTGACGGTGACGCGAGTCATCTTGGCCGCGTCGTCCCACTGCCATTGGACATGAAAATCGGGATGTCCGCCGTGGTACAGCCATTGGTCAAAGAACCAGTTCAGCCCTTGCCCGGTCACTTCTTCGATCGCAATCCGCAGGTCCGCGGTTTCGACCGTGCGGTGCGCGTTGCGAGCTGTGTAGTGATGGATCGCTTTCCAAAACAGCTCGTCACCCAGCACGAATCGCAGCATGTGCAACACGCGCCCGCCTTTCGGATAAGCATGTGAGTCGAACACGTTCTCCGGATCGTTGTATCGATAGTTGACGATCGCGCGGCGATATCGCTTGTCTTCTTTCTTGTAGTCTTCCGCCTCCTCATGCCGCGTCCACGTGGCCTCGTCCCAACCGAAGTCTTCCTCGTTCCAAAGCGTCGCAAAGTACGTCGCAAAGCTCTCGTTGAGCCAGATCTCGCCCCAATCCTTGCACGTCAGCAAGTCGCCGTACCACTGATGGGCCAACTCGTGGGCCACAAGTTCATCGCTCGATACGTCCAGATGCGCCCGTTGGTCATGCAGCGTGCCCATGTTCAGCGTCGTTGCGGACGTATGCTCCATGCCGCCCCAACCGTACTCATCGACACAAATCTGCGTGTACTTGGGCCAGGGGTATTTTACGCCGATCTTGCGCGAGAAGAAGTCCATCATCGCCGGTGTCTTCTCGAAGGACCGGGCCGCCGATTCCAGTTGCCCTTTGGGCACATAGGAAATCACCGGGACGTCCTGCCACTTCTGTTCGAACGCATCAAACTCGCCAGCGACGACCGAGAAGAGATAGGGGACGTGCGACTGGTCTTGCTTCCAGTGCCAGGTTTGTGTGCCATCGTCGTTCAACCGCTGTGACTCGAGTGTACCATTGCTGAGCACGAAGTAATCCTGCGGAACCGTCGCAACAATCTCGCTGGTCAATCGATCGGCTGGCGAGTCGATGCAGGGGAACCAGTAGCGCGCATACTCCGGCTCGCTTTGTGTCCACACCATACGCGGTTGGTTCTTCTCGCTGTCATCGGGAACGACGAAGTGCAAGCCGTGCTTCGGCTTGGTAATCACATACTCAATCACGAGATCCAGTGACTCGCCGGCTGTTGCTTCGCGATCAAGTTCGACGATCAGCTGCTGCGGCTTCGTTTCGTGTTTCAGGACGGTCGTCTCTCGCGTCACGCGCGTGATCCGCATTCCAGCGGCATCCAGCGCAATTTCTTTCATGGTCTTGAACGGGGTCAGCGTCAGCGTCGCTCGCCCGTCGGCCTGCTGCCTTTCCCAATCGAAGCGCAAATCCAATCGGATATGTTGTTGGTCGATCTCGCGGCTACGGACCGAACGTGCGTCGTGGGTGAATGGGCCGCGACGTTCTTGAGCGGAGACGAGAGAAGTGCAGCAAGCCAGAACGGCAATCGCGACACAGAAGCGGCGAGCATGCATCATCGGTGGAGGCCTCAGCGAATGGAAACGTCAGGTTCGAGTGTCACTAAGGATAACCAAAGCTGCCGGAAGGTTCGAACCACGGCCGCCAAAGTTCGCGAGATTCATGGCTGCTCAGTCAACCGTACGTCACGGCTGGACTTGGTGCAGCAGCGGCTGGCGGCGTAGTCCTCGAAAGAGGTTCTCGACCGAGATCTCCGCCATTTTCTGGCGAGTCTGCTCGGTGGCGCTGCCCAGATGCGGGGCAATGGTCACGTTGTCCAAGCCGAGCAGCGGGTGATCGCGGGGCAGAGGCTCGGGATCGGTCACATCCAAGCCCGCCGCGTAAATCTGACGACTTTGCAGGGCTGCCGTCAGTGCCTCCGTCTCGACAACCGGCCCGCGTGCGATATTGATCAGCGTCGCTGTCGGCTTCATCCTGGCGAGCTCTTTCGCTCCGATCATGCCCCGAGTTTCATCGGTCAACGGGACGGTAAGCATCACAAAATCCGACTCGCACAGCAATTCATCGAAGCTGACGTAGTGTGCGTCGAGCGATTGTTCCGCCGCCTGATTGCGATGCCGGTTGTGATACAGCACTTTCATGTCGAAGCCGCGCGCCCGCTTGGCGATCTGCTCGCCGATGCGTCCCATCCCGACAATCCCGATCGTCGCGCCATGCACTTCGCGGCCCAGCATGTATCCCGGATCATAGGTCGTGAATTCGGGGCTGCGCGCGTAGCGGTCGCCATCGACCAACCGGCGCGCCGCCGCCAGCAACAACGTGAAGCCCATGTCAGCCGTCGCGCCGTCGAGAATCCCCGGCGTGTTGCCGACGGGAATTCCGCGCTCAGCCGCATCGCGAACATTGATGTGATCGACACCAACGCCGTAATTGCTAATTACTTTTAGACCGGGCAAGCCATCCAACATCGCCCCATTTAGCGGCGGGTGCCCATACGTATAGACCGCGTCGACCGAATCACGGCTGCCTTCGATCGCCACCGACCAGGGCAAGACTTCGATCTGATCGCCCAGCAGCTCCAGCACCGTTTGGCCGAGCGGGCCATCGGCTACGACTCGTGACTTGCTCACTCGTCCAAAATCCCCGCACCGAAGCCCGTGCGTTTAGATGGCGGATTGCTGTGCGGTGTCTGGCCCTGCTTCGAAGGTTCTGAACCGCCTTGCGAATGCGGCGGCCGTGGCCCGGTTTGGCGGGGCTGAATATCGATCTTTGGTTTGGACGACTGATCGGCTTGCGCGACCGTGATGTCTTCGAAGTCACTGCCGACAAAGACGTCGTCGTAATCGTCTTCGTATCGCGAGACGTAACCCGGCCGCTGCGAAAGATCCCGTTCTTTGCAATACTCTTCCACAACACGATTCTGAATCATCTCGCGGCAGGCCGAGTTGATGGGATGAGCGATGTCGGCGTAGAGCTTGGCGCGGCCCCCATGATCTTGCGAGCCCTGATCCCGCGAGCCCTGCTCGCCGCTCATCTTGGCACCGCACTGATTGCAGTAATTCGCACGGATGTGATTCTTTGAACGACAGCGATGACAGTGTGTCGTCAGTTTGCGGCTCGGCATCGCCACAAAGGGACCATTCGTGCCTTCGATAATCTTCAGATCGCGGACGACAAAAGCGTCGTCGAAAGTGATCGAACAAAAGGCTTGAAGCCGGTCGTCGGAATCTTCCGTCAACTTGATGCGAACCTCAGTGATCTCCATGGAACTGCTCCTTACAGCGGTGCCGTCTCGATGCGCGTTGTCTCGATGCAGTGAGAATGCGGAGCGGTCGTGGCCTGATACGTCAAACCAAATCCTGCTGCCCGGATGCGGCTCGCCAGACGTCGTGCCTGCCGAGCGCTGCGACAGATTCCGAAATAGCTGGAACCACTGCCACTCATTTGGTGGCCGAGGCAATCCAGGCGTGCGTACAACGAACTCAGTCGACTGATCCAAGGTGACAGCTCTTCCGCCGGCGGCTGTAGACGGTTCACTAACAACTCACCCGCCGAGCGGTCGCCGCGACGGAGCCTGGCGACAAGCGGTTCGACAGACCGGGGTCGCGAAGGGACTTTGCAACGTTGATACACTTTGGGGGTCGAGAGTCCGACAGGTGGTCGAGTCAGTACAAAGTGCATCTGCGGCATACCAGCTAACGGTTCAATCTGTTCACCACGGCCACGACAGATCGCCATGCCTGATCCAGACGTGCGTCGAGCGAGGAAGAAAGGCACATCACTGCCAAGATCCGCCGCGACTTCAGACAGTTGCTCGCGCGTCCAACCAAGACCCCATAACCGATTCGCGGCGACGAGGGCGGCAGCGGCGTCGCTCGATGCTCCGCCAAGGCCGGCTGCCGCGGGAATCCGTTTGACCAAGTGGATCGCAATCCCCGCCGCGATCCCCGCGCGCTGTCGTAACTGTTCAACCGCCTTCCAGACGATGTTGTCCGATCCTATCGGCAACACGTCCAGATTCGCGGCGGCATCGATTCCATTTCGCGAAGCTGAAAGTGCCTCCATCCCGGAAGCCCACCTACAAGTCAGTTGTGTTTGTCCTTCGGAAAGACTCGTTACGTAGAGCCGATCGTATACGTTGATGGCCGTCATGAGCGTTTCGATCTCATGAAAGCCGTCCGTTCGCTTGGCAAGCAATTCCAGGAACAAGTTCAACTTTGCTGGTGCTTCGATGACGATCACAGCGTCGCTGGGGAGATAATCCATACCTCACGAGAACCGAACAAATGAATGGTGTCTGGTGTTGCAAGTTCGCTGAGCAGCGACAATTACACCAGCCGAAATTGTACTGGTCGCCGCTAGCGGGTCAACATGAATCGTTGTTTTGTTCAGAAAAACGCGAGGCGCGCCGCCGAAGCCTACAATGACCCTTAAAACAACCGTCACTACGCCCGTCGCCGCTGGAGTGCGGTAGGATAACGATGCGCGAATCACGGCGATTCGCGCGATGAATGTATCCGGGAGGTTTCACCAATGTCGTCTGACAACCATGACCCCGAACTTGATGACGAAGGTCGCCAACGGGCGTTTGAGACGCAGGCATTCGTTGCTCCACCGGACTCGGAACGCGTTGATGAAGATTCGACGCTGGTGCCGACACCTATCACCGAGACGAAACACTTCGACCCGTTTCAAACGGTTCTTCCGGCAGTTCCTGTCACAGGCGCGGACGCGAGTGCAAATCTTGGGCTTGGGCTGATCGGTGACTATGAGCTGCTAAGCGAACTCGGACGCGGCGGGATGGGGGTCGTCTATCGCGCGCGTCAACGAAGCATCGACAGAATTGTGGCGCTGAAGGTGATTCGACGCGATCAACTCCAGTCACTTCATCCGGAATCGCAACGGAGTGTCGTCGACCGATTTCATCAAGAGTCGATGGCCGCGGCCAAGCTCGAGCACGATCACATCATTCGTCTGTACGAGGTCGGCGAATCCGACGGGCAACAGTACTTTTCGATGCAGTACGTCCGTGGGCCAAGTCTCGCGGACGTGTTGCGCAGCGGTCCGCTCGAATCGCACCGAGCCGCCGGCTATATGGCGGCGGTCGCGTCGGCTGTCGTCGCGGCACACGAAGCCGGTATCCTGCACCGGGATCTGAAGCCGCAAAACGTGATGCTCGACGAGACGACGGATCGGGTGTTGGTTGCTGACTTCGGGCTGGCCAAGTTGATCGAGGGCGAAGAGCAGCTGACGATCGCCGGTGAAGTCATGGGGACGCCGTCGTACATGCCGCCCGAGCAGGCGCGAGACGCGAGTCGTGTCACGGAGAAGTCGGATGTCTATTCGCTGGGTGCCACGCTTTATCATCTGCTGACGGCCAAGCCTCCTTTTCAGGCGGCAACCGTCGTCGAGACAATCCGGCAAGTCATTGACGAGCCGCCCGTCCCGCCGACACGATTGAACCCGGCGATCGATCGCGACATCGAGACGATCTGTTTGAAGTGTCTCGAAAAGGAACCCTCGCGGCGATACGACACGGCTCGTGCATTGGCGGACGATTTATTGCGCTACGTCCGCGGCGAACCGATCGCAGCGCGGCCGTTGACCGTCTTCGGCCGGACTTTTCGCTGGTGCCGGCGCAAGCCGGTGACTGCGTCCTTGATCGCAACGGCAGCCATTTGCCTTCTCGGCGCTTTCATCTCAGCGACGGTTGGTTATGTGATGACTTCGCGTGCGCTGGCCAAATCCGAAGCAAGATATCGCCAGTCTCGATCGACGGTTGATTTCTTTTTTACACGCGTCAGCGAAACGGGATTACTGGATGAACCGGGCATGCAGGCATTGCGTGAAGATCTGCTCAGCCGAGCCTTGGAGCACTATCGTGAATTTGTGGATAGTCGGAAAGACGATCCAGGATTGGAGAACGAACTCGGACAAGCCAACTTTCGACTCGCGAAGATAACGCAGAAGATTCGCTCGCCGGCCGAAGCCATCGATTTGTATCGCCACTCCTTGGCGATTCAACAACGACTCATGAACGAAAACCCTGACAACGAGTCGTTTCGTCATGACGTCGGTGAAACATTGAACGCGATGGGGCGAGCGTTTTACGAGCTGAAGCAACTCGATGAAGCCGAGCGGGCATTTCGCGAGGCTCGACAGCTCCGCGAGCAATTAGTTGAAGCGGACGAAGCCGATCCCGAAAGAACTCGACTGCTTGCCAACACTTTAATGAACCTCGGGACCGTCGAAGAAAAGCGAGGCGATTTCGCGGCCGCGAAAGCCAGCATCGCGGAGGCACAAAGACGCCGCTCGAAATTATTGGATCGAGATCCCGAGAACCTCGTCGTCCGTCGCGACCGGGCGATGGGCTACTATAACCTCGGCACTGGGGTTCTTGCCCTCGACAATCCAACCGCCGAGGAATCCACCGAGGCCGTGCGCGCGTTGGAGCACGCCATCAACGATTTCGAAGCCATCTTGAAAAGACAACCTGGCAGTCTCATGGACCAGAGCCGAATCGCTTCGTGCCGGCGCATGATGGGAGACGTCTTGGGGGATCCCAGCTTCGGTTTGTTGGATACGGGCGCGGCCTTGGAATCTTACCTGAAAGCTCGCGCCGGAATACAAAAACTCGCCGAGCAGAATCCACTTGTATTCGATTATCAAAAGCAGCTCGCCGGCCTTCATGTTAGTCTTGGGAGGCTGCAGATTAGTTGCCAGGATGTCGACGCGGCCGTCGCTTCTGTGCAAATGGCGATAACAACACTTCTGCCGCTGGCCGACAAAACTCCGGACTTCCGGCGCGATCTGGCTGTCGCGTACCGCGAGTTGGCCGTCGCGCTGCTCCAACAGCAGCAAGTCGACTCCGCCATGTCCAACTTGAAGTCGTCCATTGCCAGTTTCCGGTTGCTGACGGACGAGTGGCCGGAGAATGAGGAGTACCGCGCCGATCTGCAGCGGAGTGAAATGTTGCTCCAAGGCGTCGAGGCTCTTTCCAACAGTAACAATTGATCCGGTTGTAGTGAGACGAGGGCGGCTGGGCTGTTCCGTTGTTGCTTCCTACTGCGGTTGCTTGTCGTCAAGAGCGGCTTGTCGCGCCGATAACCGGGAGGTGTGACGATCGTGGCACTCTAGCCTGCATTTCTCATCACATCGGAAAATGTGGAGGGGCATCGGCGTAGCGCGGCGTTTTTTTGAG
>JAQBZB010000529.1 GCA_027622275.1 Planctomycetota bacterium
CCAAAGGTAGGCAGATCAGGTTGACGGTCTTCCGGATTCCCGGGCTGTCAGCGATCGTGTCGATTCTGATGCCACGTTTTGTTGACGCATGTTCCGCTTCGCGCAGCAACGAAGACTTCGGCCATGGAAATTTGGCGAAGAACAAGGTTCTCAGGTTGTGGCGTGACCTGGTCATCCCGGGCACTCCCGGAACTTGTACCACTTCGGACAGTCGTCGCTGT
The DNA here is from genome assembly GCA_027622275.1 of Planctomycetota bacterium. Taxonomy (GTDB): domain Bacteria; phylum Planctomycetota; class Planctomycetia; order Pirellulales; family Pirellulaceae. The sequence goes on from JAQBZB010000529.1 coordinate 222, forward strand.
CAAAGATGTCTCGCCAGCTGGTGCGGTGAACTCGTTCGATACGTTCCAGGTCGCCGCCGCACACCGGACACGGTGGTCCGGACAGCTGGTCGGCATCTTCATCAGTCGTCTCCTGCAGCGACGATACTTCGACGCCAGCCGCATCAACCTGCTGTCGCAGTTCCCGGCATTCTTTGACGTAACGGCGGCTGTGATGATTGCTCCAGCCGCCAAAGCCGCGTGTCTTTGTGAAGCCCCGAGGAAGAATGTGCAGACACCAGCGACGTACGAATTCTTCCGCCGGAAGTTCGACTTCTTCGATTTCGTCGCTGCCGCCGTGAGTCTTCCCCGTTCGCGCCGTGAATGTCACCTGGCCGTCCTGGTAGTTCACCAGACGGCCGTCCGAAATGGGTCCACCCGTCAGGTACCGCGCCAGATACTTCACGATGTCAGACGGCTGTGATGATTCCGTCGGCGGGGGTTTGATGTACGTCACCCACGACTGCTCCTTCAGCGGAGCCAGAAACTCGTCGAACGCGGCCTTGTCCTGCAGGTGAGACCAGGCGCCCGTCAGCTTGAGTTCTTTCTTTCTGTGCAGCAGACGCAGGCCTTTCAGAAACTGTTTTCGAAACTCATGTCGCAAATCATCAGCGTCGACCAGCCACCAGCGATCCGGCCGTTCGTACGGCGGAGGAACGGCGTTCTTCCATGTGCCAGGTTCGTTCAGTGACGGTCCACCTCCGGGAACAACAGCATGCAGGTGCACATGGCCATCCATGTGTTGATTCCACGTGTGCAGCACCATCGCCGCCGCGGCCTCGTAAGCCTGTTCGTCTTCGAGCACCTTCTTCAGAGATTTCCATGCGGCATGAAACAGAAGATTGAAGATCTGCCGGCGGTTGCCCAGTGCCAGCGACGCCAGACGATCCGGCATCGTGAACACGACCTGATAAAAGTCGACACCCGAGACGATCTTCTTCATCGTCGAATTCACCCACGCCGCCCGCGTGGCTCCGCGACATTGAGGACAGTGGCGGTCACCGCACGAATTCGGAAGGCGAATTCCGCTGTCGCACTCCGAGCACCAGTGCCATGACGCTCCCAGCGCCGCCGTGCGACACACGGTGAGTTTCGTCAGAGTGCTCTGCACCTGACGCACGGCCTGACCGGGATGCTCACGAACAAAGTCCGCCGCGTGCTCGCGCAGGATGTCGATTACTCGGAAGGCGGGCTCGCGTCGTTGTTGCCCGTCGGCGTCGACTCTTCCTCCGAGCGACAGCTCGCATCCGCTGCGGCCGGTGCCGCAGCCCAGCCGGGAAGTTGTTGCACCGGCAGCCAGTCGATCGGACTGGGCACTGAGCCCAGATGAGTTCTTCGCACGTGCAGGTAGATCATCGTGGTGCTGAAACTCCTGTGTCCCAGCAGTCGACTGATCGCCAGCAGATCGACGCCCGCTTCCAGCAGTCCCGTCGCGTAAGAATGTCTCAATGTGTGAGGCGTGACGTGCTTGCGTATGCCGGCCTTCTGCACGGCCACTTTGCACATCTTCTGGATCGTGGTGCCACTCAATGGAACGTCGAACGTCTTGCCCGGAAACAGATACTGCGGAGGCTGATACTGCTTCCAGTACTCGCGCAACGCTGTCAGCAGCCGGGGCGACAGCGGTACGGAACGCTCTTTCGCTCCCTTGCCGCACGCGACTCGCAGCTGCATCCGCTGACTGTCGATGTCGGCGATGGTCAGCGCGGCCGCCTCGTTCAGCCGCAGACCGGCGGCGTACAGTGTCAGCAGGAACGTTCGGTGTTTCAGATTCGGCACACACGACAGGAGACTCGTCACTTCTTCACTGCTGAGGACAGCCGGAAGCTTCTTCGGACGCTTGCCGAAGGGCACCATGCTGACCGCCCAGTCGCGGGGATACGTTGTTCGGAACAGAAAACGTAGGCCACAAACCGCCTGATTGAAGGACGACCAACCGACTTTTCGCTCTTCGATCAGGTGCAGTTGAAACGATCGCACGTCTTCGGGGGACGCCTGCTCAAGCGGCCTGCCGAGGAACTCGGCAAAGCGGCCCACGTGATACGTATACGCATCAATGGTGTTCTGCGAATAGTTTCGCAGTTTCATGTCGTCGGCCATGCGACGTGTGAGTTTGGTCACGCGGTTCTGCCAGGGTGTCATCGTGATGCTTTCTGCGTGGAAGAAGGATGAGGCTCACTCCGATGGTGAGCGTTCCCTTCATCATGCGGCATGACAGAGCAGAGTCGCAGACGATTGCTGCGAACCAGCGTGAAAGGTCCGTGCCAAAGTGCATCCCACCAGGAGAGCGCGGATGACCTGGCGATTCGGCATGACCTGGCGAAGCGCGACAACCTGGCCGTTCCCTGCAACCTGGAGACACGTCATGACCTGGACGACCTGGTCAGCGCGGATCACCTGGAGATTCGTCGCAGGCGGACCGTCGAAGCACGGCGACACAGTGCTGACGGAGAAATCAATCGGGTTCGGGAGTCAGAAACCGACGCTCAATCTCCACGACCATCAGCGAGTCGTCGCCGTCATAGGCTTCGGCCTCAAAGGACACACCACGTTCCTCTGCCAGCTTGCGGAATCGAGCAAAGGCATCGGCTTCCATGGCATACTCGCCGCCGGAGCAGCCATAGTCGCTCAGCAGATCCTCCCATGAGATCGCATCCACCCGACCATCCGCCGGATCGGTACAGGCCACCTCGAGAAACTCCTCAGCACTCTGCAGAGTCGACGCGATGAAGCACGCGTTCTCGTTGTACTCGTAGCATTCCTCAGCCGTGTCGAACACCGAGTAACCGATCAACGACGTTCTCTCATCACCGCTCATCAAATCACAACACTCTCTTCCGCTGTTCACGCTCGCTCCACGCGAAGCGGTTAAGTTCAACGTGCGGTAATCAGCGCCGTCCGCCCCCTGCAACCTTGACCCGGTTGCA
>JAQBZB010000167.1 GCA_027622275.1 Planctomycetota bacterium
AAGACTTAGTGTGCGTTTGCCGTGGGGTGTCGGTCCAGCCGAGATTGATGCCGTTCACGCGGATGCGGTGAGCGCGTAAGGCATTGGCCGTGTTCTTCGTGAATGTTTGGAGTGCGCCTTTGGTGGCGCTGTACGGGGTGAGGTTCGCCATGCCGCAATAGGCCGCCACCGACAAGATGTTGACGATCGAACCGGCGATCTTCTCGCGGCACATGACGCGAGCCGCCTCTTGTGTCAGCAGGAACGGAGCCCGCACGTTCACGGCGAATTGGTGGTCCCAGAATTCGACCGTCGCTTCGTCTAGCGTGGCTCGGTTCGTGTCGGCGGCGGCGTTCACCAAGCCGTCAATCCGTCCGAATCGTTCGTCGCACCGGCGCACGATGTTGCGGCAGTCTTCGACGACTGACAGATCGGCTGGAACGAAGAGAGCCTCCGCGCCAAGCTTCTCGATCACCGCGGCAACCGCCTCGCCCTTGGCTTGCTGGCGTCCACAGATCACGACGCCAGCGGCCCCGTTCTCGGCCGCGTGCAATGCCACCGCCTCGCCCACGCCTTGCGTCCCGCCGGTTGCAATGATCACCCTGCCATCCAGTCGTCCCATGTCAGTCCCTCTTGCATTTCTGGTTCCCAGGCTCCTGCCTGGGAACCCACTGCTCGCGAGGCTCCCGCCTCGCGAGTGCCGAGGAGCAGGCAGGAGCCTGCAAGACAGCCCGTTCCCAGGCGAGAGCCTGGGAACGAGTCGCGCGAGCCCCAAAACTAAGTGATGACAACGCCCTAATCGGCCATCAGTTTTGCCACCTGCGGCTCGATCGATTCGGCCCAGATCGTGTAGCTTTGCTCGTTCAAATGCAGCAGGTCGGGCATGATCTCGCGGGTCAGTGTGCCGTCGTCCTGCAAGAAGCTCTTGCCGATGTCCAGGTAGAAGACGTGTTCGCCGTCCGCCAGTTCCGAGACGATGGCGTTTGTCTTTTCGTTGACTTGCCGTTTCGCATCCGCGGGCGTTTCACCACGTGGAAAGACACCGAGCACCAGGATCTTGGTCTTGGGCGTTTTCTTCCTCAGTTGGCCAACGATGACCGTGGTCCCTTCGGCGATTTGTTCGGGTGTATTGGTGCCTGAGTTGTTCGTACCGATCATGATCACGGCCAGCTTCGGCGAGATCCCTTCGAGGTTGCCGTTGTCCAACCGCCAGATGACGTGCTGCGTCCGATCGCCGCCGATGCCAAGATTGACGGCGTTGCGCTAGCCGTAGAACTTTTTCCAGACCCCTTTGCCGCTTCCTTCCCAACCTTGTGTGATCGAGTCGCCGATGAAGACGAGATCGACGTTGCCTTCCGTGACGCGGGCGTTCATCGCTTCGTGACGCTTCATCCAGTTCCCGTCGCGAGGCACGGGCTTGATCGCGTCGTGCTCTTCAGCCAAGGCGGTGGCGGATAGCAGTGTCGCTGCGAGCAGGGCTAGCGATAACAGTCGTGAGGCGAATTTCATGGCGGGTTCTCCAGGGTGTGAGCTGCAAGAAGGAAACGGGCTGGGGCTGACGACTCATTCATGGCAAGCCATCGCGCGGCCCCCATCGTACCTTGCACGATTTCGGAAAACGAGAGTCCGTCCCGCGAAGTTCGCCGATTTCGATCAAGTGTGGTTGGCGGCGCTAACTCTCCCGCAGCGCGTCGACGGAGCCAAACCGCCCTCAGTAAGCGCCGCCTGCCGTTTGGATGATAAACGAGGCAAGACAGGCCAAAGACTACCGTTGGGTTACCCCTGATGCGTATGCGGCATTTGATGAATCTCAGCGTTACGACGGATCGAAGTATGAATAGGAGCCACATCGTTCGGAAGGTGCGCCCTCACGCCACCTAGTTACTGAACCGACCCCTCAGCAGATGCATACCGCGTTGCCAGCCGCATCGCCGTGATTGGATGACACTCGCTTCATGCCCAACCGCCACACCCGGATCATGTACGCACTCGTCACACTGTTCGCCCTGTGCCTGCCGTGCAGTGCCGATACGGTGTCGCGGATCGATCTTCGACGTGAGGGGCCTGAGCCTATCGATTACTACGTGGTGATCTGTGCTCGCGAATCGGAACCGTGGGGCAGCGGCCACACGTTCGTCGTCTGGGTTCAACAAGACCGGCGGACGGGCGAGACTCATTCGCAGGGCTTCGGCTTCTATCCGGAGGTCGAGAAGGTCATTGTGCGGCTATTCACCGGAGACGGAGCGGTTCGAGACGAGTCCACCAAATCGGCGTCCATCAAGCCGCGGTTGCTCACACATCGGCTGATCGTTCGCGTGGATCGCGACGCGTTCGAGGCGGGTTTGAACGTCAAGGAGCAATGGGTCGAATCGGGCGTCGACTATCAGCTGTTCAGGCGAAACTGCACGCACTTCGCGCATGACGTCATGCGGGCCATCGAACTCGGCGCGCCCAAGCCGGAACTGGGTGAACGGCCATCGTCCTACGTTGGCCGGCTGATGACGCTCGACTTGAATCGCCATCGAACTGGGCTGGATCGGCTTCCCGCGACGTTCGTCTACGAACCGCGATAGGTGGCCGGGACTTCACGCGAGACGCAATCGCCCCAGCGCGAACTCCAACGCACCGATTAGCGCATCGACGTCGGCGCGCGTGTTGTAGACGCCAAAGCTCGCGCGGACCGTCGCGCTCACGCCGAGCAGATCGTGCAGCGGCATGGTGCAATGATGTCCGTGGCGAACAAAGACACCGCGGCGATCGAGCAACTGGGCGAGGTCTTCTGGATGGGCTCCGTCGATCGTAAAGCTGAAGATCGCTCCCTTATGTTCCAGGCTCGGACCGTAGATGCGCATGCCGCGGATGTCGTTCAGCTGTTGATGCGCGTACTCGGCCAATTGCTGTTCATGAGCGTGCATCGCATCGAAACCGATACTCGACACGTAATCGATCGCCGTGCCCAATGCGATGGCTTGCGCGATCGGTCCCGTGCCAGCCTCGAACTTCGCCGGCGATGCCGCCCATGTCGAGCGATCCCGATACACTCGGTCGATCATGTGTCCGCCCGTTAGCAGCGGATCGGTATCGGCGAGTAACTCCTGCTTGCCGTACAAGATGCCAACGCCGCTTGGCCCGTACAGCTTGTGCCCGGAGAATGCGAGAAAGTCGATGTCCGCGCCCGCGACGTCGGTCACGATATGCGGCACACTCTGCGCGCCATCCACGACGATGATGGCTCCCACGGCATGAGCACGCGCGGCGAGTTCCTTCACGGGATTGATCGTACCGAGGACATTCGACATCCCGGTCACGGTCAGCACTTTCGTCTTGGGCGTCAAGACTTCGTCCAACCGACTCAGGTCCAACCGCCGGTCGTCGGTCAGCGGTATGAAGCGGCAAATGGCTCCGGTTTGTGCGGCAACTTGCTGCCAAGGCACAAAGTTCGCGTGGTGCTCCGTCTCGTTTAACAGAATCTCGTCGCCGGGCCGCAAGTGTCGTCGCCCCCAGCCGGACGCGACCACGTTCAGCGACATCGTCGAACCGGCCGTGAAGATCACTTCTTCGACATGCTTCGCGCCGATCAACTGGCGAGTCTTCTCGCGGGTTTCTTCCAGTTGTTCATCGATCATCGCCCCGAACCGATAGACACCCCGATAAGCATTCGCGTAGTAGTTCTCATAGACTTCGCTTTCCTTGTCGATCACGCATTGGGGCTTTTGCGCCGAAGCCCCGTTGTCGAGATACGTCACCGGCAATCCCTTGGGAAGCGGCTGTTGCAGGATCGGGAAGTCGCGCCGAATGGCTTCGACGTCGAACGGGCGTTGTGGAGTCGAATTAGTCATGGTGTTCCTACATCTTTCGTAGCCACAAGCTTCCAGCTTGTGCGTTCGTTCGGCATGCGGCGGTTAACGCGGAACATGCCGCTGAATCAAGAGGCTCTGGCAGCCGCTTCCACGGCGAGTTGCCGGACGCGATCGACCATGCTGTACAATCCGTTGCGTCGCTGCGGACTGAGGTGGCGTTCGAGGCCCAATCGCGCGAAGACTTCCTGGGTATCGATCTTCACGATCTGCTCCGGTGTCTGACGCCCGAACAACGCCACCAACACCGCGATCAATCCGTTGACGATGATCGCATCACTGTTGGCAATGAACTCTAACGTCGGCGGTTGCGTTGGCTTCATCTCCGCCACTAACCAAACATTGCTCTGACAACCGTGGACTTTGTTCGCCTCGTTTTTCGCTTCGTCGGGCAATGGCGGCAAATTGAACCCCAAATCGATCAAGTAGTCACATCGCTCGTCCCAATCGGCGAGATCTTCAAACTCCTCGTACAGCTCGTCAATCGTCAGATCTACTGCCACGGCCTTACTTTCGGTGGGAAAACGCTTGTCGTTGAACCACCTGCATTCTAGGCCGCTGGATTAGTCTCTCCAAGTCGTGGCGAGCAGCCGTAACAATTGCCGCGTCCGTGATGCTGATCAACGCTTGCGGTCTCGACATCACTGGATTTCGCGTCAGTTTCTTTGTAGAAGGGAGGCATTCGTACACGTTTCTACTCAACGGAAGATATCACCTGCGATCGCCAAGACCGCGAATCGCGCCTTCAATCAGATGAAAGACAGGGAGAATTCAAATGACAAACAGAACTACGACATGGTTCGCCACTGCGGCCTTTGCTGGTCTAGCGATTGCCCTGAGCAGTGCTGGCACCGTCGTCGCACAACCGCCGGGGCGTGGGCCGGGAGGCCCTGGAGCGCCAGGCGCTGGCGGGCCGGGACGCGGCGGACCACCGAACGTGGCCGAAATGTTTTCGCGGATGGACAAGAACAATGACGGCAAGCTGACTCAGGACGAGGTGCCTGGACCAGTCTGGGATCGGCTGTCGAATGCCGATACGGACGGCGATCGTGCCGTGACAAAAGACGAAGCGGCCCAAGCCCTTCCAGGCCGACGCCCTGAAGGCCCACGACCGGATGGCCCACGACCTGACGGCCCGCCCAGTGACCGTTCCCGCGAGGAACAACCCCGCGGCCGAGACGCTCGTCCGCCGATGGAGCGCGAGCAAGGCGAAACGCCACGCGGCGAACCACGTGGGCCGCGCGACGCAGGCCCCGAGCGTGGTCGTCCGGCACCACCGCGTTCGCCCAACCAACGGGATCGCGAACGGAGTGGTCGGCCAGAAGGCACCCAGCGCGGTCCCGCATCTTTCGGTCCGGACGCGTTCTTCGATCGCTTGGACAAGAACGGCGATGGCAGCTTGACCCGCGACGAATTCAAAGCGGTCTCCCAACTCCACGGCGGTCAACAATCACCGCGAGGACCGCAAGGATTCGGCGGCCAGCCCCGTCCCAGCGGCCCTCCAATGGCTCATCGTGGACCCGACATGCACGGCAGTGGTCCTCCGTGGGCTCGCGGCGACCGAGGCAACTCGTTTGGACCGCAGCGATTCCAAGGCGGGCCGCCTTGGGGACACTCGGGTCACGGATCGCAATTCAACAGCAGATTCGCTGGCCCTCCGTGGGCCATGTCTCCTCAGCGCGATCGCGGACCACGCGACGGCGCCCCTCACCAGGGACCACGGTATCGCGACGCCGAATCCCAAGACCACCATCCCCGCGACGATCAGCGACCACCTTCGCGGCATCCAGACCCTCGGCATCGCAGCGATGCCGAATCGCCGCAATCAGACGCCGAGGTAACGACGGACGAATCGCCATCCGCATCGCCGAGCGATCATTCAGTCACTTCGTCGACGCCTGCAAATTCGTCCAAGGCCGCGACGGCACCGCTGTAAGCAACAAGACGTCACACGCACCGAGGACGGTCGTTGGGCAAATGCTTTGCTCAACGACCGTTTCGTTTCTTGTCGGCACCGCTCATCGGCTATCTTGCCCAAAACACCGCGCAAATCAGCCGCCACGCGCTAGCGTGCGGTTCCCTCGAGTTGGTTCCCTTGAAGTTCACGAGAACCGCGGGCGATCGCCAAGCGGCTGACGAATGATCCGGGCTACTCAGGGACTCTGGCGAGGATCTCCAACATGCGGGGTTCGCGCCTCTGGAGCCAGTCACCTTGAAACTTGATAACCACCCGGTAAATCCAGATTACCAGCCCCGCTTCGATCAGCGAGAACACTAAGTAAATCGGCAGCCCTCGTACGCTGGTTGTTTGCGCGAGTACTGTCTCGGCACCGAGCGCTGTAACCGCCGGCAACAACACGACGGGTGCAAACATCATGAAAAACATCTGCAGCAAGATTGGCCCAATACTCGGTTGCGCCGGCTTGAGTGAACCGGTTGCGATTGCCATCGGTGCCAGAATCGAAGACGTATTTCCGATCAAACAGAAAAAGAGATACGACGGCACTAATTGCACGAGCGTTGCCAACAGATGAGTGACTCGCATCCCGAAGACAAATTGAAGCGCGATGATCAACACGACCGCAATACAGCCGGCAATCGGGGCTACGGAGAGATTCTTGCCGAGCAGCACATCGTGTCGGCGAACGGGCATCAACACGAACGCCCGAAATCCGCCGCGATCCATCCCAAAGATGTTGATCATCAACTGAGCCAGCCCAAACAACATCACGCCGATGATCCCAATCGCAATAAACGGCGGCACCCAATCGATATCTTGTTCGCGCAGCGCCCGTCCAGGCCCAAAGAGGATCATCCCGCCGAACACGCCTACGAGAATAATGGGAGTCAGCAACGCCATCTTGGATTCCGGAGCGCGCAACAGGGACCGAAAGCCAACGAGCGCAATCGTGGTGACGTGCTCGGAAAGAAATGGGATATTGGGCTCCAAGCTATTGGACAACTTGCGAGCTGTCGCGCCTTTGGGTTTCGCCACAGCTCGTTTCGGGGCGGGGCGTGAACCGGTGTAGAACCGCATCGTCGTCGTGTACGAACGCCACAGACTCAGCGCGCCGACACCAAACATCGCGACGGACGCGAGGACGCCTGGAAGCGGACTGCCCAGCGCAGCTGCACGAACTCCGTAAGGGAGCCAACCGACAGGCAGCACCTTGTTTCCTAACAAAACGTAGTTCACAAACGTCTGATAAAACCGAGCGTTCTCTTCCTTTCGGCCGTGCTGCAATTGCTCAGTCAATGCCGCCATCCGTCGATTGTTTTCGTCGACGCCGATCTCGCCCGCTTGCAGCTGACGAGTTAGTTCCTTGACAGCTTGTTGATACTCCAAGGACCGCAGCGAGTTCCGCCGGCTGCTGCTCCCCATAAACGCCATGTTGACCAGTTGCGGTGCTTGCGACATCAAGACGAAACTCAAGGTCATCGCCACGATGATCGTCTTGCGGCGTCGTTTGTTCGCCATCAGCGTTGCCAGCCAGCCGCGAAACTGGTAGGTGACCGCAGTCACAAACAACATCAACGAGGCCAGCAGCGGCAAGATCGTCAGCATTGGAAGGCCGCCCGCGACAATGCAGGCGATGGCGAGCCCGAACATGCCGGGCAGAAAGATCAGGACCGGCAGGCTCACCAGCGAAGTGGCATAGTTCAAGAAGAATGCAGCTGACAAAGACAACGGCAAGTGCAATAGCCGATCCAGCGACAATAACTCGGAACGTTGCAGTTCCGTGATCAGCCCGATCAGCCAAACGAACAGAAATGCCAGGACGATCGCGTCCCAGGTGAGCATCAGGACATCAGGACTGGGCTGTCTGTGGATCAACAAAACACTGCCACCGATCAACGCGACAAAGAACAGCACGCATGACGTAATGATGGCCCCTACCACACAGGTGGTCGTGACAATCGCGTTCAGCAGCCCGAGCCGCCGCCACTGATTGGCGCTCATCCGCCAGCGGAGCCAAAGGATCGCTTTCAAGTGCTGGATGTTCACGAGGCGGATTCCTCGGTCTCGCTGTGCGTCTCAGACGCCCCTTCGTGCGGCGACACGACGGGAGCCCCTTCGAGCCAACTCAAGTTCGGCTTTTCTTCCTCCGTCGTCCGCACCCTTTCGAGAAACCGTTGTTCGAGCGAACTCCCTTGTCGAAGTTGATCCAAAGATGTCTGTTCCACGAGTTCGCCGTCGGCAATGATTCCGACGTGCGTACAGATCCGTTCGACGATCTCCAAGACGTGCGAGGTGATGAACACCGTCGAGCCGCGTGCCACAAAGTTCGCCAACAAGTCGCGGATGACGCGTGAGGTAATTGCATCCACGCCTTCGAATGGTTCGTCAAGGAAGAGCAAGTCGGGGTTGGGCAACAGGGCAGCCGCGAGTGCCAGCTTCTTCTTCATGCCGTGGGAGTATTCGAGCGTTAACTTTTTCTCGACGTCTTCCAGGCTCAATAGCGACAGCAATTCCTCGGAGCGGCTGCGGATCGTGTCGCGCGGCAACAGATACATGCGTCCAACGAACGTCAAGTACTCGCGAGCCGTCAAGTTATCGAACAGTGCCAGGTCTTCCGGCACCACACCGATTTGTTTCTTAATCTTGATCGCTTCATGGCGGTTCCAAGGATTCAGGCCGAGCAGCGACACGTCGCCGGATGTCGGAGCCAAGATCCCCGTCAGCATCTTGATCGTCGTCGATTTGCCCGCACCGTTGGGCCCCAAGAATCCATACAGCGTGCCGCGTGCGACTTGCAGGTTGACTTCCTTGACGGCACAGAAATCATCGAAGAAGCGCGTCAACGACTTGGTTTCGATAGCAAGACTCATAGGAGGCTCGGTGTGAATGACAACCTGATGGCGAGATCGGCGTTACGGATCATAGCTGCGATAGGGAATTCGTCCTACCGTGCTTCCGCTTGGACTCAATCGCGTCGCAGCGCCACGAGTTCCTCATCGACTCGAACCGAACGCGCACTATCCAGATCGTCGCTCGTGCGTCGCTAGTGCGGACGGTTAAAGAAGGGGGAAAAGAGCCTTGACGTTTTTCCTTGTTGAGCGAGTGAAAACAAATCTCCGCAAGATGACAATTCGCGGCATTTCGCAAGACGGCGGGCAGCGGTTAGAATACGCAAGTCGCTTGGAAGTTGATGGCCGTCAGCATTGTCTCCAGCTTGCGAAACAAATCGATGTTGCCGGGCTATCACTCCCGCGCCGACTTGGCTCTCAACCACCCTCAACCCCGTTGCGACAGCGGCTTCGTGGAAGACAGCATTGCCCCAGTACGATGGCCCCAGTACGATGGCCCCAGTGGAAGGAAACAGGAATGATCAAATCTCGCGTTTACATCGCACCAATGATTCTCGTCGGCGCGACCTCGTTGGTGGCGTTCGCGTCTGCGGCCCATGCCGAGGTAGGCGTCGGTGCTGGGCCGATTGAAGGAGCAGAGGTCATCTTCGACGGCACGCGGGAGATGCTGGATGAGAAATGGACGTATTGGGAAGGACCGCGTTTCAGTTCGTCGCTGCCAATCAAGTGGAAAATCGTCGACGACCCGGTCGACCAAGGCACGGTCGTCATGACCGACGATCCGGCCGCGGCGGGCGGCAAGTACGGCACGGCGGATGTCGTGACCAAGAAGAAGTATCGCGACTTCCGGCTGCATATCGAATTCCTGGTCGTGAAGAACGGCGGGAACAGCGGCGTCTATCTTCAGAACCGCTACGAGATCCAAGTCCTGGACGGCGACAAGACCTCGCACGGAATGGGCGCGGTGATCAACGAAACGCCAGCGCCGTATCACGCGTATCGCGGGGTCGGCAAGTGGAATGCCTACGACATCTCGTTCCGAGCCGCCCGCTTCACCGACGGCAAACGCGCGCAGCCAGCCAGCGTGTCGATGTACTTCAACGGCATCAACGTTCACACCAACCAGATGATCAATCAGGTCTGGGGCGGACCGAACTCAGGCATCGACGGCGGCAACGATGGCGGCAAGGGAATCACCGACTCGCCCGGCGGCCTCAAGCTGCAATGCGAAGGCCACGAAGTGCTGTACCGAAACATCTGGATCAAAGAACTGGATTTGACCGGTGCGGACTCGGGTTTCGAGAAGTGACAAAGCATTAAGACCCGACGTCCAGTTCCACCGTGTCTTCGCTGACAACCAGCGTATCGCCCCCTTGCAGATTGCCGACACCGCGGACGGTGATTCGCGGCGGCGCGTTGAGTCGCTGGCCGACGCGGAGTTTGATCGTGGCAGTCGTCTCTCCGGCACGAATCTCGACCGGCTCCATCTCGATGCCTGAGTCATCTGCCAGGTCGCGCAACTCCAATCGCATCGGGCCGAGGAAGTTCGAGGTCCGTTCCAGTTCGACGCGGCAAGTCGCTTCGTCCCCCGCGCGCAGCGTCAGCCGCTTGTCGACGGTACGCAGTTTCACCACCGGCGGCAGCGTGCGCAGCATGTTGCGATTCTCGGACAACACCAACACGGATTGCAGCTGGCCGTGCTTGTCCGTGAAGATCGCGGAACCCTGGCAGTAGAGCTGCGATTGGGATTGCACGTTGATGTGCATCGTCTCGGGCAGATAGATCGGCAGCCAGCTCTCGGTCTGGCCCGGCGGGACCGACGTCTCCACGTAATCAACGCCGTCCAGGTCGCGGTTCTGGCGGTCGCCGCGCTGCAGGACAATCTCGCCGTCGAAGCCGTCCAGCCGCTGGATCGACATCAAGTAGGGATAGATCGTACCGCGATGAGCGTACTGATAAGCTTCCAGACACTCCAACCGAAACACCGGCTTGTGTTTCACCGCCAGCGACAGGCGCTCGACGGTCGGCGAGCCGATACTCGCGCGCTCGCTATCTTGGCCGAGATGAAACGCCGCCGCAATCCGCTCGAGCGTTTCATCGCCGACTTGCGCCTTGCCGATCAACCGCAAATCGTAGTTTCGCGCGGCAACGTCGTCGCCGACCTGCAGCTTGATCTTGCCGGTGGTCTGTCCGGCGGCGATCGTGGTACCGGAAATCTCCATCCCCACGGGAAGCCCTTCAAGCGTCAGCTCGATCGGTTCTTGAAAGCCGCCGCGGCGCTGCGCGGCGACCGACAACTCGGCGCTGCCGCCGGGCATCAAGTTGAAATTGTCGCTGGCCAGTTCGAGCGCGAAGTCGGGCTTGGCGTTTTGCATCACGAGGCGATAGATAAAGTCGGGACCACCGGCGGCTCCGACTCGCAGGTCGGCGGCGCGCAGAAAGTACGTGCCATCAGCCGGCGCTCGCCACTCGATGCGGCAGACGCGGTCCGCCGCCTCGACGCTCCGCGCCCGAGCCAACTGCTTTCCTGCCGCGTCGGTCAATTCAAGCGTCGGCAGGCAGTCGCTGTGGCTGGGCTGCGCCGAGCAAGTGATCGTATACGTCTGATCGGCCACGGCATCGAATGCGATCCAGTCTTCGTCATGCTTCTCGGCGAAGCGGCCATTGATTGTGCTCGGAACCGAGACATGCTGAGCCGCGGCGCGCGAGTCGTTCGGCTCGGCATCGATCACCATCGGGTGAGTATCGACGGCCAGTGTGATGGAACCGCTCAGCAACGGCGATGTGACGGTCAGCGACTCGGCGTCGGCCGGGAAGGTAACCGTTTCCTCGATCATTGACATGCTGCCATCGGCGACCAGCGCATGCAGTGCGATCTTTTGCTCGGTCCCCGCCTGTCCGCTCGGCGGGAAGGCTTGGAGAATGATTGGCTTGTCGGTCAAGTTAATCCGGTACACGCAGGCCGGGCTGCCGTGGAAGGTCACATTGGCGATCCGCAACAGGTACTCGCCGTTCTCGGGGGCGCAAAACACCAGCACCGGATCGTTCCCCGCGTACGCTTCCGCGAACTCGACCGAGCCGCCCCGCGAGTCCTGAAACTCGATGACAGGATCGAGTTGCGAGCCGAGCCGCCGCGCCATGACTTCGCAACACACGACTTCGCCTTGCTTGGCCGAGAAACGGAAGTAGTCAACATCGCGATCACCGTGAATCTGGCCATTGAGTGTGATCGGCAGCGAGATCGACTCGGCCCGCTCGGGCAGCGAATTCGATTCAGCTTCGACATGCTCGGGCAAGTCGCCCACGACGAACGGCCGCGACGGCGTGCCGCCTTGAGCGCAGCTCAGCCGCCAGCAGGCCGTCCCCAACGGCGCGTCGGCGGCGATCGTGATTTGCGACTGCCACTGGCGCGGATAGGTGATGGGGATTTCGGTCGGCTTACGTCGCACGGCCGGCTCGCCACAAAACGGCGCTTCCGCGCCGAGCACGTTCGCCGCGCTCACGCCCTCGCCGTACAGCCAGAAGTTCGTCAGCGGCGGCGCACACTCGGTCCCCACTCGCACGTCGACCGTCGTGCCGCGGCGTCCGCCGGCCGGAAAGATGTGCGTGCTGGTGGGGTCATAGCCGGGCTTGGGCTGGGCCAGCGCGGTTCCGCTTACGCAGAACACAGCCAGCAGCAAGGACAAAGCACGAACTTTCACGACTCACCTCTCTGTTTCAAAAGTTCCAGTAGGTCACTTCCGCCGGAAGTGACCTCCGCGAATCGTCGATGTTCACAAGGGGAAAGGTCACGCTCGGCGAGCGAGACCTACCTAGACCAACTCCGAAACGACTTTCCCGCCATCGACCAGCGGTACCGGCCGGCCCAACGGTGTGTGCATAACCTTGCGGTGGTCGATACCGAGGCAGTGCAGGATGGTCGCGGCGTAGTCAGCGGGGGTAATGGGTCGATCGACGACGGCGGACGCCAGCTTGTCGGTGGCGCCGATGATCTGACCGGCCTTGATGCCGCCGCCGGCCATCACGACCGAGAACGCGTTGGGCCAGTGGTCGCGACCGAGCAGCTCGTTGATCCGCGGCGTGCGGCCGAATTCCGTGCTGATCACGACCAGCGTCTTGTCGAGCATGCCACGCGATTCCAGATCGTTCAACAGCGCGGCGACGGCCTGATCGAACGCGGGACACAACAGCTCCCGCAAGCTATAGGTGTTCTTACGGTGCGTGTCCCAGTGACCGTTCTCGATGCTGACAAAGCGGCAGCCGGCTTCGACCATCCGGCGAGCCAGCAAGCAGCATTGGCCGGCGCTGGTGATGCCATACTCCTCGCGAAGCGATTCGGATTCGCGCGAGATCTCGAACGCTTCCTTCGCTTCGCGGGAGGTCATCAGGCTATAAGCCTTCTCATAGAAAGCATCGAGCGAGCGGACAGGGCCGCTGACTCGCTCGGCGCTCTGTTCCAGCTTGTTGATCTGCCGCAGAGCCTCTTGCCGCAGACGGCCGCGCGACTCGGTGACATGAACCGGCAGCGTGACGTCGCGAACCGAGAACTCGGGCGCGGCCGGATCAGCGTCGATGACGAACGGCCCGTGGCTGGCTCCCAAGAAGGCTGGCCCGCCGCTGTTGAGGAAGTTAGGCACCGAAATGTAAGGAGGCAGCGGGCCGGGCTCGCCGAAAAACGAAACCATTGAGCCGAGGCTGGGATGATGGTTGTTGTTTTGATTGCCGTTGAAGTCGCCGGCACCGGGCTGCTTGCCCGTCATCATGACGTGATAGCCGCGGCCGTGGTCCGGGTCGGTGTGCGTCATGCTGCGAAGAATCGACAGCTTGTCGGTAACCCGCGAAATCTTCGGCAGCACGTCCGAGACCTGCATTCCGGGCACCGCGGTATCGATCGGCTCGAAATCGCCGCGGATCTCCGATGGCGCGTTGGGTTTCAGATCCCACATGTCCTGCTGCGGCATCCCACCCAGCGCAAAGAGAAAGATGCAATTGACATCGTGGCGGCTCGATTCGGCCGCGCAGGTCTCTTGCAGCCGCATCATCTCGGCCAGACTCAAGCCGCCGATCGTGCCCACGCGGAGGAAGTCACGACGATTGAAGTTGGATGGAGTGGGCATCGTTGTTCTCCAGTAGGTCACGCTCGCCGAGCGTGACCTTGCGGTGTGCAAAAACGGCAGGTCACTTCCGGCGGAAGTGACCTACTGGGGTCAATGTATGAACAAAAACTCGTACGAGTTGAGCAGCGTCCACAAGTAATCTTCGGCGGCGGGCTGCGGCAACTGGTTGGCAAATAAGGCGTCGGAGACGTCGCGGTCCTTCTGTGTCGGTTCGCGCCCGAGGGCGGCCAGGCAAAGTTCGGCCACCAGCTCGTCGCGCGACAAGCCTCGCTCGATCAACCGCGACACGCGACCGCTGGGATCGCCGAACTTGGCTTCGATTTCCGGAGCGTTCATCAAGTGCAGGGCCTGCGCCATCGTCGGGTCGCTCGACTTGGCACACTCGCAGGGCGATTCGCGCTCGCTGCGTCCAAACACATCGAGGAAATAGGACGGCAGCCGGTTGTCCCACAGCTCGGTCGACCGCGTGCCGAGCGGCGCGCCGGCAAATTGCTCCGGCACGCCCGTCACTTCGCAGATCGCGTCCAGCAACACCTCGGCCGGCAGCCGCTTGACGAGATGATGCGAAAAGTTCTGCTCGTCGTCAAAGTTGGTGTCGTTGGTCGCGGCCGACAGTTGATAAACGCGCGAACGCAGGATCAATCGCGTGACGGCTTTCAAATCGAATCCACCATCGACCACTTGCTCCGTGAGATACGCCAACAGCGGCTCGTTGCTGGCCGGGTTGGTCGAGCGAAGGTCGTCTTCCGGTTCGACCAGCCCGCGCCCCAGAAAATGTTTCCAGAGGCGATTGGCGGCCAACCGCGCGAACCAGGGATTGTCGGCGGCGGTCAGCCAATCGGCTAGCGCGATTCGCGGATCGGCGGCCGAGAAATCAGCGGGTTCGGCGGCCAGGGCTCGCGTTGGCACAACTTCGCCGGTCAACGGCATCGTGGCCGGCTGGTGGCCCGCGTGATAGACGAGTTCGCGATCCGGGCTCAACTTCTGATGCTGTAAGCCGTTGAAGAAGCCGGCTAACCCATAGAAGTCCTCTTGCGCCCAGATCTCGAACGGATGGTGATGGCACTGGGCACAGTCGAGGCGGACGCCGAGAAAGGCTTGGCTGACGGTCTTGGTCAGTTCGGGCGGAGTGCGCATCGCGCGATAGAAGTTCACGGGCCCGTTCTTCGCCGAGTTGCCGGAAGCTGTCAGCAGCTCGCGGACCCACTGGTCGTAAGGGCGGTTGTCGGCGATTTGCTGACGCAGCCAGCGATGAAAAGCATAAGCGCCGCGCGGTCCCAAACTTTCGGAGTTGACCAGCAGCACGTCCGACCATTTCAGCGCCCAGTAATCGGCGAACTCGGGCCGTTGGAGCACGGCATCGATCGCCGCTGGCCGCTTGTTGGAATCGGTGTCCGCAAGAAAATGTCGAACCTCGTCCGCCGTTGGCAGCGTTCCGATCGCGTCGAGGTACAGGCGACGCAGGAACGTGGCGTCGTCGCACAACGGCGAAGGCGCGATCCCGAGCTTTTCGAGCTTGGTCCACACGTGCTGGTCGATCGGATTGTGAACGGCCAGTTGCGGATAAGGGTTCGGTGCCGAAGGGCGCGGCACCAGCACCTGCATCGCGCCGATCTGGCCCATGTAGTTGACCGTAATGGCAGCTTCGCCCGGCCGCTGGCCCGTGCTGACTAGTCCTTGTTCGCTGACTTCGGCAACGGCTTCCGCGTTACTGGTATAAGCGGCGGCGTGGGTCATGTCGCGGCGGCTGCCGTCGCTGTAGATCGCCGTCACCAAAATCTGTTGGCCGGCGTCGGGTGTCATCAAGCGCTCCGCCGGCTCGATCTCGATCCGCGTCAGACGTGGTGCGTGCTCGTCGCCCCAGGGCGTTCCCTGCGCGACCCACTGCGTCATCAGCACGTCGTCCGCCGAGCCCGGATCGGTGCGTCGTCCGCCGCCGTGCGGCATGCGGCCGGAGGCTTTCAGCACGAGCAGGCTCTGCTCCGGCGACCCTGGGAACACACGTCGGCCGCGGGCTTCTTTCACCAGCGCGTTGTAGTCCATTCGCGGATCGAAACCGAAGACCGACAGCTTGAACCCGTTTTGGCCCGACTGCTTCCCGTGACAGCCGCCGCTGTTGCACCGCAGCTTCGAGAACAGCGGCACCATATCGTTCTCGAAATGCACGGGCGGGTACGTCGCGACTCCCTCGACGATCAGCGGCACGCTGGTCTGTGTCTCGCCATAGCGAACGACGACGGTGCCTGGCCCGTCGCGCGAGCTGTGGATCAGCGACCCGGATAAACTGGCGAGCGCGTCGTCTGCCAAGCTGATCTCGCTATCGTGCGTGACGTCGAACAAGCGGCCCGATGCGGTCTTGGCTGTCACCAGCAGCTGTTGCTGGCGGTTGGAACCGTTCAGATGGATCGTGGCCGGCACAACGATCAACTCGGCGATTGGTACCCGGGACGAGGCCTCGTCGCCGCGCGCGACGGCAGCGGCAAGAAGAAGGAACAAGGCGGCGATTCGGTTCAGTCTTAGCATCGTGGAATTCAACGCACCTGGAAATATCATTGCCCCGGGGCTTCGGTCTGTCTTTACTGAACACGAACGCACCGGATTACACGCCGCAGTATAGTGGCCCGGTTGAGATCGATGCAAACTCGGAACGGAGTGAGAGCCCCGGTGAAAGCCGGCCAAACGAGCCCACTTGCGGTTGCCGGCGTTGAGATTGTGACCTTGTCTACTAACAATGGACCATCAACTTATTCGATCGTCGAGTGCGAACCGTTTGCCGACGAACGATCAATCTACACATATTGAGAAAGTCCGCGTTCACTTGCCAGCTGCCAGCCAATCTTCGTCATTAGCGGCGAGCTAGGGAGCACGCCCTGACCAACGGCGCGGGTGTTCCCGGAATTGTCGACCCCTGCTTACATTTGAACAGGACGGATGCCGCTTCAATTATCGCGTGGTTGGAGTTGCCTTCCGCAATGACGAGGTGCTATTGCACAAAGACCAATCTGACGACTTTTGGACTTTGCCGGGTGGTCGAGTTGAAATGGGTGAGTCGTCGGAAGTCGGCTTCCAACGAAAAATGCGAGAGGAACTCGCGATTGATGTGGAAGTGAAGCGATTACTCTGGGTCGTCGAAAACTTCTTCGAGTATGACAACTGGCCGTACCACGAAGTCGCTTTCTACTATCTGTTTTTGCTTCCTGATGATTGCATGCCAATGACCAGGCGGGAGCGATTTCGAGGGTGTGAAGCCAACACGACGATTGAGTTTCAGTGGTACAAGTTATCTGAGCAAGGGGTAGTAAAGGATAGCCTCTCCGACCGCGCTTGATTGTCGAAAGCTACACGTCTGTGATAGCGCGCTGACGAGGCGTATCCCCTGTCACACGGGCGATCATCGCCCCCGAGCGTAACCGCCCCGCTTCGCCGTTGTACGCTGCGAGCGACGAACTCCACTCCCAGCGTCGTGATCACTGATGGCTCGCGTAATGATCGCTGATTGCCGTCACTCGGTTTTGTCGCGGGCGGACTTTTTCGACACGAGGAGATAATTCACCGCGGATGCGCATCAAATATCAAGTCGACCCTAGCGAAGGTTTTTCCGTGAACCTTTCAGGACGCGTACCGTCTTACCAGTCAGATACACGACCAAACACGGTCGCCGAGGAACAAGGGTAACGAAGATGATGGTTTTAGTGTCGAGTTTCAGATCCGAACGAACCGGCAAAGGTAGTTTCGCCAATCAACCGGCGAATACGCTGCCCGCGCCACGTTCGCGCGTGTGACACTCGGTCTAAACCAGGGGATAACCAAACCCGGTGTCGCAAAACGGCAGCGGGTTTTTTCGTGGGTTCAAATCCCATCGAGGACGCTCGACAAATCGGCACGATACGCAAACTGGTAAAGCGGCGAAGCTCAAACCTTCGTGATCGTCTGTGAGTTCGATTCTCGCCTTGGCTACTGACAAAACACGATGCAGATGCGGCAGGTGCCCAACGGACTTTCATAAGGTCTGTCTGCCCGGCTCGATACCGGGATCTGCAACTTGATGCTGACCAACCTAACGGTCGGTGCCCGGGCCAGTGCCCATCCGAGCCTCATAAGCACTGACCGCCGGGTGCGACCCCCGGACCCGCCACTTACGACCGGGTACGCAAACAGGCAAAGCGAGCAGGCGACGTCCCTGAGCAGCCATCGCCTTGTTGGCGAGTCGACACGCTATGCGCCACCGAAAACTCGCACGCGTCTCGATATTGCAGATCGGCGAGACGCTCGTCCCAGTCATCGCTCTCCAGACTGCGCACGTTCGGTCGTGCTATGAACGATGTGTCGCTTTGCAATTCCAGTTCGACTTGAAAGATGAATCCTTCATCGCTGACTTCATCGGGAGCCGGCTTGCGGCGATTCACCACGAACGACGACAGGCTGCGTGTCCCTTTCGGCAGCCCGCCCTCGGTGTCTGCATTCGGGACTCCGCGAATCGACCACACCAACTCGACGCCGCAGCTGTTCGGTACGGGAACGATGCCGTTTCCCGGCACCTTGCCGCCCAGCTTGACCGAGATGACTTCTTCCTGTGGAACGCGCTGCCAGTGTTGCGGTCCCGAGTAGCCTTCGTCCTGTTCAACGCGCAAGTATTCGCCGTACCGAACGACGGCATCGAGTTCGCTCACGCCAGCCGGCAGCAGAACGCTGATTCCCATACTGCTTGGCAGATACGATCGTCGAGCGGCTGTTTTCTCGGGCGTGTTGTCGTCATCTAGTCCTGCTGGTTCCGCCGCCTGATCAAGTTCGTCGTTGCTAGTCGGATCGCAGCGCTGATCTTCATCCGCATCGGTCGGCACCAGGAATCCTGTCACGTACCAGCGAGAAGGAGTCTGCGTGAGCAGCTCTTTGTGATCGCCGAGTGGACCGGTTGGACCGATCAGGTCGAGTTGCAAGGGGTCGACGAGTTCCTCACGGACTTCCAGTGCTGATCTCATTCGTCCGACGCCTTTTCTGATGGAATGTCCTCGGTAAGCCGCCGATCGGCGCGGGCCAGCCGTTCGCGGGCGAGTTGGATCGACTGGTGAAGTTTCTGCTCCAGCAACTCCTTCGGCGGAAGTTCCGTCAGGTACTGGGCGACGCGGATGCCACTCTGTTCCAGTTGCAACAGCTCGACATGTTCGGTCGATTTGTCAGCGCACTGGATCAGGCCGATCGGCTGCGCTTCGCCGGGTTGGGCATCGTGCTGTTCCAGCCAGCGGAGATAGAGTTCCATTTGCCCTTTGTCGGTCGCTTGGAATTTGCGCAGTTTTTAAGTCGATGGCCACCAGGCAGCGCAGCCGCCGGTGGTAGAACAACAGGTCGAGATAGTAGTCTTCGTTGTCGACGGTGATCCGTTTCTGGCGTGCGACAAACGCAAAGTCGGTGCCGAGTTCCAAGATGAACGCTTCCAATTCCCGCAGGATGGCATTCTCCACGTCTCTTTCGGCGTGATGACCACTCAGGCCGAGAAAATCCAGGAAGTACGGATCGCGGAACACCATGTCGGGTGTCAACCGGTCTTCGTCGCGCAGGGCCGTGATGTCCTGCTCGATCAGCTCGTCGGGTTTTTTGCTGACCGCCGTCCGTTCGTAAAGCAGATGGCCGATCTTGTACTTGAGAGTGCGAGTGCTCCATCGTTCGATGCGACACATTTCTGCGTAAAAGTCGCGTTTGAGCTGGTCATCGATCGACAAAAGCTCGCGAAAATGGGTCCACGACAATTGTGAACGCAGTGCGTTCACAATCTGCTCGTTCGGGAACAACTCTGCGAACCGCACCATGTAGTGGAGGTTTCTGCGATCAAACCCCCGTCCGTACTCGGCAGTCAATTCTTCAGACAGTGTCTGAAGAATCTCCTTCCCATACTCCGCCCGCTCATTTTGCAGCACGTCCTCGCGAATCCGCCGGCCGATCTGCCAGTACATCGTGACCAGCGTCGAATTGACGGCCCGCGCGGTTTGCTCGCGAGCTGCTTCGATCAGGCTGCGGATGTCGCCCAGCAGCGCCGGGGTGGTCGGAGGCCCGGCCTTATGCGCGGTCAATTCCTTGTTCTTCGCTTTCTTCTTAGCCATCGTCAAACTCCAATCCCCGCTGGCCTTCGGCCACTCCCTTCTTTCGTCGCTTCGCCTTGGTTTTGCTGCTCGATTCGGCTTTTCCCGTTGCCTCCTTCTTCGCTGACAACTGAGAACTGCCAATTAACAACTCTTCATTATGGCGTTGTTCGTTGAGTTCGAGGAAGCGGGCGAGGACTTCGTCGCGGAAGTCGTCGGGCCAGCGGAGACGCCACGGCTTTTTCTTCTTGCTCTTCCTGACCTCTGACTTCCGACCTCTTCCTCCTCCTCCTCTTCTTCTTCTTCTTCTTCCTCGTAGTCCAGCAGGAACTCGCAGCGGGCGGTTTGGGCGAGGTCGTCCCAGCCGTAAGCCTCCAGCACCGCTCGATCC
>JAQBZB010000168.1 GCA_027622275.1 Planctomycetota bacterium
TAAGAAATCAAGTTATGACAAATCTGGGGGCCTCGCGCTAGCCGTGTTATGAGAAATGCGGGCTAGCGGGGCTTTGTCACGTTTGGAGTTTGCTGCCGGGGCTGTACAGCCCCGGCAGAGGTTGTGCCAGCCCATCCGGGCTTGTTTCTTATCGCCTCGGCTTCTCCCCACGACTCTCCTTCCTCATTGAATGGCTCGTCGACTTGGAAGCGGAAACATTCTGGGCGTGCCGAAATGCACCCGTCGAGCGGATTGGCATGCCACCGTTGAGAGTCTAGTCGTACCGATTTTACTGGCCCTGCGGGCTTCGGAATGCCGATGATCATAAAGAGCCCGTTCGTACACTCATCCCGCCGAGGCGGAAACTCCATGTTGCTGCATACAACTCGATTTGGCACGATTCAAGTCGAAACGGACGACGTTTTTCTGCTTCCCAGGGGGTTGATCGGCCTGGAGGACTTTCGCCGCTGGGTGTTGCTCGCGGATGCGGAGAATGACGCGGTCGGTTGGCTGCAAAGCACCTCCCACCCGGATGTGGCCGTGGCCGTGGTCAGCCCGCGGCGTTTCGTGCCCGATTATCATGTGCATATTCAGCGCGGAGAGTTGGCGCAACTACAACTCGACGAATTGGACCGGGCTTTTGTGTTAACCCTGGTGTCTCGAAACCACCATGGCCTGACGTTGAATTTGAAAGCCCCCGTGCTGTTCAATCTCGACCGTCGCTTGGCCTGCCAGGTCGTCACCAGCGATGACCAGCCGCTGCAATGGGATTTGTCGGTTCCAATTCTCAAGTTGCGCCGATCCGCGTGATACAGCCGTTGTCGTCGGAAAATCGGTAACTCCGCACAGTAGAGTGAGCTTGTGCGGCACTCCTTCCGATAAACCTCCCATATAAGAAGTCATTCGTTCCCGGAGCATCATCTTCGTCGGCGTTCCTTCTTATTCCCTCCCGGAGTGGCCCTGTTGAAGTGACCGGTTTGGACCGGTTGTAACGCCAGGGCTCGTTCCCAACCGATTCCCTGCCGTTTGAAACCGCCGAGTTGTCTCCGCCCTGGTCGCCGGTGAAGCTTTCGAGTACTGCTCCACCGCAACCGCACCATGGCTATGCACGCACACGAGGAAGGAGCCATCGATGCTAGTTCTGTCGAGACATCGCGATGAAAGCATCATGATCGGTGACGACGTTGTGATCACGATTGTCGATATCCGCGGCGATAAAGTCCGCCTGGGCATCGACGCGCCACAACACATTCCGGTCCATCGCCAAGAAGTCTACGACGCCATTCAGCGGGAAAACCAAAAAGCGGCTCAGCTGCGTCCGGCGGACACCCGCGGCGTCGGCGGAGCGACCGTCGATCAGACGGACGGATAGCGTCAATTGAGGGAAGGGGCGACAGTGAGCGGCATCGGGCTTCAATCCGTTGGAACACGCATCAGCACGTGTTCAACATGTGAGACACCGCTCCCACTCAGCGAAGCTGCAGATCTCGAAGATGCCCGCATCTGGGTGTGCAGCCGGTGCGGGACAGAATACAACGCCGTCTTGGCACCGAACTACTCCATCGACGAACTACGCGGCATTCGTCCCGAACCCGTCATCTTCGATCCCCAGTTGGTACAGCCCGTTGCACCCGCGATGCTGGCGTTTGCCCAGCGATTCGGCGCGCGTGACAACAATAATGTGGAAAAACGCAGCTCAACGCGTCATCCCGTCATCGCCACGCTCACGGCTTGGGAATTTGACGAGCAATTGCGACCGGTTGGCGAACCGTTCCAAACCATCTGCCGCAACTTGTCGAGCGGTGGCGTTTGCTTGATCAATGACCGAGCCATCCTGAGTGAGTTCCTGGTTCTAGACCTGGGGGCCGCGGGAGGCATGCCGATACAAACACTCGCCCGCGTACTCCGGCGACGTCCGCTCGGTCCCTACCATGACATCGGTACCGAGTTAGTGACAAAGCTGGCCACCTCAAACTCAAAGATGCTGGGGCAGTGATGAGAAGCTCTAACGCATCTAACGGATATAGGAATCGTAAAATCGGCTGCCAAGAGAAATACCCGACAAAAGCGGTTATTGATCTTGTTTTGCACGGTGGCAGGCCGAACAAAATAGCAAGAGAAGCTGAGTGAGACCGCAGTTTTACTATTTTACCTAAAGTAACTAAAGCCCTTGGTCGATACTCAGCTGTAGACGAACGGGGAATTCCGATCTCACGTTTTGCTGGGCGACGAGTCGCTGGCAAATCGTGACAGATAAGTAAAGAAACTCCCAACAACACACTGCTGCTGAACGTCGTGAAGAAGAAATAGCTTCAGGCATCAGCGGCGAAGTTATTCAGCGTGTTCTCCCCGCAGCTGAATGGCTTGCAACCTAGTCCTCAACCTCATAGGGGTAAAGTGGAACGTCCCGGATCAACACCAACGTGAGTTCGCTCGTTGCTCAGAACACTCTGGGCCGCAATAACAATGATCTTCAGCAAGCTCTGGGACGATTGAGCACTGGTTTGCGAATCAACTCAGGTTCGGACGACCCAGCCGGTTTGATCGCGAGCGAAAACCTTCGTCGCGACATCACGGCCGTGAATCGTTCGATTCAGAACAGCGAAAGAGCTGGTCAGCTGATCGCGACCGCCGACAGCGCTCTCGGCCAAGTCAGCAGCCTTCTTAATGACATTCGCGGACTTGTTACGGAAGCGGCTAACTCGGGCGTGCTGAGCGATGATCAAATCGCCGCGACTCAGTTGCAAGTCGATTCGTCCCTCGAAGCGATCGACCGCATCTCGCAAGTCACGACCTTCCAAGGTCGGAAGCTGCTCGATGGAAGCTTGGACTTTATTATCAGCGCCAAGCCGGCTGCCATTCAAAGCCTCAACATTCAACAAGCCAACCTCGGTGCGACGGGCTCGATCGCGGTCAGCGTTACGATCGACACCGCAGCTGCCGTGGCACAAGTGCAAGTCACAGCGGGCGGGTTCAACGTAACCAATCAAATCACGGACGACCTTGTCGTTCAAATCGCAGGCGCGGACGGTGCGGAAGTCTTTTCTTTCGCCAGTGGTGCAACCGTCACACAGATCGTGAGCGCTGTTAACCTGGTCAGCGATGCAACTGGAGTCACGGCCTCGACCGTTGCCGGCGTACTCAACCTTGATTCATCAGCCTACGGTTCCGACGCCTTCGTCGCGGTCGAAATCATCAGCGAAGGTCACCCTGAGGCGACCCCACCGACCAACCTCGGCACGTTCAGTACCGGCGGGCTGGGCAGTGCCACGATTGCCCGCGACGAGGGTGCCGATATTAGTGCAACGGTCAACGGTATCCAGGCCAATGGCCGAGGGAATACGCTGTCCATCAACTCGGCGACGCTGGACTTAAGTCTCACGGTCGTCGATGGGACCAATACAGCGATCGCCTTCACCATCTCGGATGGCGGTGCGGTCTTCCAGTTGGGACCGGAAGTGGTCAGCAACCAACAGGCTCGTATCGGTATCGGCAGTGTGAACACGGGCAGCCTCGGTGGAAATGCAGGCCGACTGTACCAGCTGAGATCCGGTCAGAGCGCCGCTCTCAACACCGACACGACGCTCGCGGCATCGATCGTCGACGAAGTGATCACCGATGTCGTGGAGCTTCGAGGCCGGTTGGGTGCGTTCCAACGAACGACGTTGCAATCGAATATCGCTTCGTTGTCCGACACGTTGGTCAACTTGACGGCGGCGGAAAGCTCGATTCGGGATGCCGACTTCGCCAAGGAATCCGCAGCTCTTACACGAGCCCAGATCCTTGTCCAATCGGGCACTTCGGTTCTCGCGATTGCCAACCAAAACCCACAAAACGTGTTGTCCCTGCTGCGATAAGCAAGCGGCCCAACACGATCAAGATAATAACCGCCGATTCATCCTCGATCATACGAGGCGGGATCGGCGGTTTGCTTTTGCTGCTTAGCTTGGCGCTTCTATGCCGAAGATGATGGAAGGAACAATCCACCCGTCAATCGCGTGATCTGCTAGCAACGGCGCTGTCATCGCACGATACAGCAAGGGAAAGCATGGGGCGAATTCAATCATCCGTCGGTCTGATCACTGGCATTCCGATTCAGGATACAGTCGACCAACTGATTGCGCTTTCAGCGCGACCACGGGACTTGCTCACCCGGCGAACGGAGTCGTTGCAATCGCAACAGATCGGCATCACCGAGCTGACAGCTTCCGTAATCGGTATTCAGCTTTCGATTCAGGGCCTGCGAAACTCATCCATCTTCGACACCAAGAACGTCTCGTCGTCGAATGAGTCGTTCGTCTCGACGACCGTGACCGGCACACCCGCTGCCGGAACTTATCGCTTCACGCCCGTTCGCCGCGCTCAAGCTCATCAACTGCTGAGCCAGGGTTTCACCAGCAAGACCACCGCACTTGGCGCGGGGGAAGTCTCGCTTGGCTTCGGCGGCTTTGTCGATCGAAGCGTCTCGCTGGATCAATTGAACGGGGGCCTGGGCATCGAGCGAGGCAAGATCCGGATCACTGACCGGGCCGGAACGACCGAAGTCATCGATCTCCGCTTTGCCCAGACGATCGAAGATGTTGTGAACGCCATTAACGCCGCGAACGATATCAATGTCACTGCCTCGACCGAAGGTGATCGGCTCAAGCTGACTGATAGCACGAGTGCGGGGCAAGTCACCACGACTCTCCGGGTTCACAATGACGGTCTCTCGACGACGGCGACGGATCTGGGAATCGATGGCATCGACACCGCGGCAAGTGAAGCAACCGGCAACGACATTCTTCGTCTGTACGACGCGCTCGAGCTAAAGCGGCTGAATGACGGCAACGGGGTGCGATTCAAGCAAGGGGTCGCCGACCTCCAAGTCAGTCTGCAAGACGGCACGACAGTCGACATTGAGTTCTTTGCACAGTCGAAGGGCGAGACTCAGTCGACCGCCACGACGACGGCCGCCAATGGAGTCGATGCGGAGATCAAGTTCACTTCCGTCGGCGTCGGAGGATCGTTTGATGACTACGACATTGTCTTTGTTGACGACGAAGACGTCACTTTCGGTAACGAAACGGTCGAGATCGATACGGTCGCGAAGCAGCTGACGTTCAACATTGATGCCGGAAAGTCGCGCGCGGTACATCTGATTGCGGCACTCAACAACGACTCAACCGCGAACCAGTACTTCACCGCGGCCACGTCCTCCGCGGGCGATGGCACCGAATTGGTAACGGTCGCTGACACGGCAACCACCAGCGGCGGCGCGATCGCTTACAACAACGAAGCGACTGTCGGAGCCGTCCTGAATACGATCAACGCGGCCGATCCCAGCAAGCTGAAAGCCCAGATCAGTGCCTCGGGTGACAGCCTCCAATTGATCGACTTGACCAGCGGAGCGGGAACATTCGCCGTGACGAGTCTGTTCGACGGCTCGGCGGCGGACGATCTTGGACTGACCACGACCGCGACGGCGGGAGTCATCACCGGCAAGCGGCGAGTCGCTGGCCTGAATACCGTACTGTTGGACAGCCTGGCAGGTGGCTACGGACTCGGACCACTCGGAACGCTCGACTTGACCGATCGCTCAGGGGCTTCCGCCAGCGTTGACCTGTCGTCGGCGGAAACACTGCAAGACGTCATCCGCGGCATTAACGCTGCCGGGATCGGCGTCACGGCGCGAGTGAACGATGCTCGCAACGGGATCAAACTGACCGATACAACGGGCGGCTCGAACAACTTGGTGGTCGCCAACGGCGATGTTACGAACACCGCGGACAGTCTGCGGATCACGACCAACGACGCCGTTGCGGCGGTCAACAGCGGATCGCTCGACCTGCAAACACTCAACGAAAGTACGGCACTATCGTCACTGAACGGTGGCAACGGCATTGGCAAAGGGTCGTTTCTAATCACGGATACCAACGGCCAGATCGCTGCCGTCAATCTCACCGTCCTCGAAGCCGACGACGTGGGCGACGTCATCGACGCGATCAACGCGCTCGCGATTGGTGTTGATGCTCGAATTAACGATACAGGCGATGGAATTCTGCTGCTCGATACAGCAGGCGGTACCGGTGATCTGAAGGTCGCGGACGTCGGAAAGGGTACAGCGGCCGCCAACCTGAAACTGGCTGGGACGTCGGTCGAAGTTGATATCAACGGCACGCCGACAAAAGTCATCGACGGCAGTACCGCGCTGAAGGTTACGCTGGACGCGGACGACACGCTCGAAGACCTCATCACCAAGATCAACGCGCTCGACGCAAACATCTCGGCGAGCGTGTTTAACAGCGGAGCCGGCGCGACGCCCTTCCGGCTGTCGCTGGTCAGCCAAGTGACGGGACAAGCTGGCGAGTTGCAAGTTGACGCGTCCGAACTGGGGATCGGCTTTCAAGAGATCGTTGCCGCACAGGACGCGCTCGTGCTAGTCGGCTCGGCCAGTTCGCCGACCGCCGGTGCCTTGGCCGTTTCTTCGACGAACGAATTTGATAGCTTGATCGATGGACTTAAGATAAACATTAAAGGGACTTCGACAGAAGAAGTCACCATCACCGTCCAACAGTCCTCCAGTTCAGTCAAGACACAACTGCGCCTGTTCACTGACCAATACAACGGTCTTCAGGACAGGATCGCGGAGCTGGCGTTTTTCGACGAAGTCGAGAATTCGGTCGGCGTCCTGTTTGGCTCGTCGGAGATCTTCCGCATCCAAAACGATCTCGCCAACGTGATCACGGGACGTTTTTTCGGGACTGGCTCGATCGCTTCGCTCGCCGAGTTGGGTCTCCGACTTGATGACAAAGGCAGGCTTAATTTTGACGAGGCCAAGTTCGACGGCCGCTACGCCGAGAACCCCAACGATGTCGAACGGTTCTTCACGCAAGCGGAAACTGGAGCAGCGAATAAACTGTTCAACACGTTGGAACGCCTCTCTGGTGTCGACAACTCGGTTCTCGTTTCTCGCGCCCGGGCGATTCAGATCAACATCGATGCAAACACGCAGCGAATCATTGATTTGAACGCCGCCTTGGAAAACGAACGCGAGCATCTTCTCGAAACGTTCTACCGGCTGGAAGAGACGATCGGCAAGCTGCAAAACAATCTGACCGCCATCGGCCAGATCCAGTTGATTACTCCGCTGAGAACTTAGTTAATTCCCCCTTGTGTGAGTGATTTGTGGCCTATGTTTGCTGGGGCACCGACATGCTTGGTTCGGTAGCCTGACCCCGGATCGGCTTCGGATGGGACTGACCTAGTCGCGACGATCCAAGTTTGTCCGAAGCGTCAGGATAAGTTCATGCGTATCAATCCACATGGCCGTCCGTACAATGTTCTCATTCTGTCAGGACTATTGATCGTCCTGCTGGTCGTAGCCGGGTTTCTCGCCTGGCAAATCCGCTGGCTTGGTGAGTCGGTGGAATTGTCGAGAAAGCAGACGTCCTTGGTCAATGAGTCCGCCTATCTGCGCGGCAGAATCCTGCGACTCGACGAAGTGCTCTCGGCATCGTGTCTCTTGGCGGTGCACACGGGGAACCAACGCTGGGAGGAGAGGTATCGAGCACACGAGCCACAGCTCGAAGACGCTATCGAGCGTGCAAAGGCTATTGCGACCGAGTTGAACCGCGCAGGCACAGCTCAAATGACCGACGCAGCGAACAACGCATTGGTCATTGTGGAGAATGAAGCATTTGATTTAGTTCGGGCCGGACACCTGACCGAGGCGCTGCAAATCCTTGAAAGTGATGCCTATCATCAGCACAAAATAGCCTATTTCGATGGTATGGAACGGTTTACCTCTGGCTTGCAGGATGAAGCGAGCGCGAATCTGAACGGCCTGGCGACGCGGGCGTATCGGAGGTTGTCCTGGGCGTGTGCTTTCCTGCTGTTGGCCGTACCACTGTGGCTGAGTGTGATCATCACGACGCATCGTTACCAGCGCCGACTGTGTGTGCAGGCCACCGAGATGGACGCACTCATCAACAACCTGAAGGGAGAAGTGGGCACCCGGACGCATGAGCTGGTGGAAGCCAATGAAACACTTCAACGAACCAGCCATCAGCTTGAATACAAAGGCGAGGAACTACGAGCCGCACGGGACCAGGCCGAAGTAGCGAGTCGCGCCAAGAGCCAGTTTCTGGCGAGTATGAGTCACGAGCTGCGGACCCCGCTGAACGGCGTGATCGGAATGACGGAATTGCTGATGAACACGGAACTCGATAAACAACAACGGCGGTTTGTGGAAGCATGCCACAGTAGTGGCAAGTCTCTGTTGAGCGTCATCAACGACATTCTCGACTTCTCAAAAATCGAAGCGGGAAAACTTGAGTTAGAAGATGAAGAGTTTGAGTTGGATGAACTTGTTATGGAAACGGCTGAAGTGATGGCTTTCCAGGCTAGCGAGAAGGGAATGGATCTATTTGCTCGTGTCTGCGCCGACGTGCCCAGTCGCGTGATCGGCGACAGCGTACGGCTGCGCCAGATCCTCGTGAACCTGATCGGGAATGCCATTAAATTTACGGACAACGGTGAGATCAAAGTGCTGGTCACACCCGTCGGCAGCGAAGAAGATGAATTGGTCCGATTCGAAGTTTCCGATACAGGCGTCGGCATCCCGCCTGACCGAATTGACAAGCTATTCACGAGTTTTACGCAAGTCGACAACTCGACGGCAAGGAAGTATGGCGGCACGGGTTTGGGGCTGGCAATATGCAGACACCTCGTTGAAATGATGGGAGGGCAAATCGGCGTCGAAAGCGAACGCAACGTCGGCTCGACGTTTTGGTTTGAGATTCCACTCCAACGAGTTGCCGGGGAACCGAGTATTGTCCCTTCGAACACGATAAACGATTGCCTGCTTGGGCACGCGACTGAAACACCAGTCGACGAACATACCGGTTTCCGCGACACGCCGTCTGTCCCGAACTTACGAGCGTTGTTGGCCGAGGATAACTCCACGAACCAGTTGTTCGCACGGGAGGTCTTGACGCAGGCCGGCATGCAGTGCGACTGTGTTGTCAACGGAGAGGAGGCATTGGTCGCTGTCAGGTTTCAGCCCTATGACCTGGTTCTGATGGACTGCCAAATGCCGAAAATGGACGGCTTCGAAGCGACGCGATCGATTCGCCGAATGGAACGCGACGGTGAACTGGACGGTCATCTGCCGATTATTGCCCTCACCGCGAACGCCATCAACGGGGATCGCGAGCGATGCGTCGAGGCGGGAATGGACGACTACCTCAGCAAGCCGTTTGAGCCGCGGCAACTGCTGAGTCTCATCGCACAGTTGTTCCGCAGCGATTCCGCTTCGACCGCCGAGGAGACAGCCGAGCGGGAATCGACAGAACTGGCGGAGCGGACAGATTCACATGCCATCAACCACGAGGCATTGGTTGCACGGTGCATGGGCAAACTCGATTTCGTACAGGAACTTCTGGCCGATTTCGAGGCAGATCTTCCCAAGCGGATTAAAGAGGTCTCCCGGTTTATTACAGAAGGCGATGCTGAAGGCACGGGGAACGCAGCGCACTCGTTAAAGGGAGCCGCTGGGATTGTCGGAGCCGAGGCGATCCGGCGCGTCACAGCCGCCATCGAAGCCGCCGGGAAGTCCGGGCTTCTGGAAGATGTGCCCGCGTTGTTGGACGATCTTAACGCCGAAACCAAGCGTTTCTTTGACGCCTTGCCAGGAATTCGGCGCGAAATCGCATCCTACTCACCCAAGTAAGCTATGCTTTTTTTCCAAACCAGTAGGGGGCAGAAACATGAACGTACTTGTTGTTGACGACGATCGGATCGCCCGAAAGGCGATCTCCCGGACACTTCAAGAGGGCGGCTACGACGTCACCACCGCCGAAGACGGCCAGGAAGCGTTAGACCTGTTTCAGCATCACGATTTTCAAATCGTCGTCACTGACTGGGAGATGCCGCGGATCAGTGGCATCCAATTGTGTCGCAGGATCCGGGCGATGGGACTGCGGCAGTACGTCTACTGCATTATCGTGACGTGTCGCGATCGCGCCATTGACACGATCTGCGGATTCACGGAAGGGGCAGACGACTTTGTGACAAAGCCGTTTAACGCGAGCGAACTGCTCATGCGGGTCAATGTCGGCCGCCGGATCGTGCAGCTGGAAACGGCGAACATGACGATCTTCGCGCTGGCCAAGCTTGCCGAGTCTCGCGATCCTGAAACCGGTGCGCATCTGGAGCGAGTTCGCAATTACTGCCGCGCGCTGGCCGAGTTTCTACAAACGCTCCCCAATTTCGCGGATGTCATCAACGACGAGTACAGGGATCTGATCTATCGCACGAGTCCTCTGCACGATATTGGCAAGGTGGCGATTCCCGACCACATTCTGCTCAAGCCGGGGCGGCTCACCGAAGATGAATTCCAGGTCATGAAGACGCACACGCTTCGCGGAGCGGCAACCATCGAGTCGCTTCTGGATGAGTTTCCCAACGCACGGTTTCTGCAAATCGCCCGCGATATCATTCTCTCCCACCACGAAAAGTGGGATGGCAGCGGCTACCCACGCGGTCTCGCAGGTGAAGCGATCCCGCTGTGCGGACGCATCATGGCAGTTGCCGATGTGTACGACGCCTTGACTTCCAAGCGTGTCTACAAGGACGCCTTCAGTCACGACGAGACAAAGTCGATCATTGTGAAGGACGCTGGGACGCATTTCGATCCGGATATCGTCGACGCATTCCTGGCAGTCGAGCAGAAGTTCCTGGAGATTCGCTCGCAACACGAGGAAAGGCAAGAATCTCCCGCAGAGGCTGCTGGTCGCGTGTCGCGAAGCAACGACAACACCACCTTGCTGTCAGACCCGAGTGTACTTCACCCAGCGATACCGACAGCCAATGTAACCATAGGAGCGCAACATGCCTGAAACTCTTCGAGCCCTCGTGGTTGATGACGACCCAATCGCGAGCAAAACGGTGATGTTCGCGCTGGAACAAGAAGGCTTTCGGTGCGACCTGGCAGTTGATGGTGAAGACGCACTCCGCCAGCTTGATGACGACACCTACGACCTGGTCGTCACCGATCTGCGGATGCCCAACAAACATGGCCATGCTTTGTCGCTCGAACTTCTCGAGAAACAACCGCGCCCCCATCATCGTCGTGCATACAAGCGTGGACGATCCGCGTCTCACCAAGGACTTGATCTCGCGCGGCGTCGACGACATCGTCTATAAGCCGACCAACTACGCGGCGTTCGCGGCCAAAGTAAAGGGGTTGGTGATCCACCGACTAGGGCGATGCTTAGACAACCAGGCTCAGCAGCGTGTCTCCGTTACTCCGCACCTTGCACCAGTGCCGGAAGCAGAAAGGTCGGAAGAAGAGGAAGTGCCTCGTTCTGAGGAGATGCAAAGCAGTCCGGATGGTTTCCTCGTTCCTATCTCTGACATTGAGAACAAGATTTCCCTCGTTTCACGCATCCTGCCGGTCTCAAAGACTTACCCCAGCCACTACCGTCACCTGATCAAGCAATGCGCCGAGCTTGACGAAGCGTTGATTGAGCAGGAAAAGCAAGTGTTCCCCGAGAATCATGCGAGGATCATGACTCGCTTGCTGTCTGTGTGGGATATCCCGGACGAGATTTGCAAGCCGCTGAACTATGTTCTCGACTCGTACGCTTCCTTGTCTCGACTGTCCGACCCAACGCGTACGAGAGTAGAACTCGTCAAGCTGGCCGTCTTCATTGGACAGCTCGCAACAACGGCCTGGCACTCCTGGGATCTTGTGGAGCTGCCTCCCGCCTCGCTGTTGAAACGATTGCGGATTCACGATGTCCGGCAGATTCTTGAACAGACTCGTGGCGACACACAGTTGATTATGGACTTCAACTCGAAGGCGTCGTCAGGAAAAAGCCAGCCGGCATTGCCACAGCATTCCACCGCAACCGGAAGGACGATCCATTACGAGAACGTCTCCACGTTGCCATTTGATTTCATTGCCCAGCTAATTCGCGAAATGGACATTGAGGTGGCCGGCGCGATCCCGGACGACTCAGCACCGTTATCAAAGCTTCTCGTCAACTGCATCGGCGTCTCAAAAACCAACCCGCCACCAGCTTGCGCTCTCCCGAGCACGGCGAGCGTGTTCGTCATTACGGACAGCAACAATCCCCCTGAGTTCGCTGTGCCGCGCAAGACGCTGAAGGTGCCAGCTAGCTACGGCAAGTTACGAGCGGCAATTCTGGGTGTCGCAACGACGAAGGGGACAAACGGCAACGAGGCGGCTTGTGCCGCGGGCTACGATATTCAGGTCTGAACAGCACGCGCGCTGAATGCAAGACTCATTTCCTTTGTTCTCGCAAAACGACCGTCGTTCGCCTATCATATCGACAACGACCGATATGTCATTGCGACGAGGATCTGGCTGGTGTTTCGAATTGCGGAAATCGTTCTTTGCTTGGCGATGACCCTGCTCCCGACAACGGTTTGGGGCACGGACTATCTTCGTGATGTGAAGCCAATTCTCAAGCAACATTGCTTCTCGTGTCACGGCGGATTGAAGCGGGAAGCTGGCCTGCGACTCGATACGGCTCACGCGATACGCCTTGGCGGAGATAGCGGCCCGGCGA
Organism: Planctomycetota bacterium; assembly: GCA_027622275.1. GTDB lineage: Bacteria > Planctomycetota > Planctomycetia > Pirellulales > Pirellulaceae. Next base: position 12,579 of record JAQBZB010000168.1, read on the forward strand.
TCAAAGCGGCGATGCCGGGCGATAGCCTGCTGATCTCGCGTGTGACGGCGAAAGACGATGCCGAGCGGATGCCGCCTGCAGGCGATCCACTCACGGTGGAACAAATCGCGCATCTCACCGAGTGGGTCGCTGGCGGTGCCATCGCGCCAGACGACGAAGTTCCCGAAGCCGACCCGCGCGAACACTGGGCGTTTCGTTTGCCGATTCGGCCCCCGATTCCAAACCTTGCAAAGTCTAACGCGATCGGCAATCCAATCGACGCGTTCATCACCGTCGAACACGAGCGATTGGGTTTGTCGGCGGTGCCTCCCGCCGAGAAGCATGTGTTGCTGCGGCGCGTGTATCTGGACTTGATCGGCTTGCCGCCAACTCGCGCCGAGTTGCACGAGTTCCTGGCCGACGAGCGCGATGATGCCTACGAACGAGTCGTCGACCGCTTGCTCGCCAGTCCGCAGTACGGCGAACGCTGGGGACGGCATTGGATGGACGTCTGGCGGTACAGCGATTGGTACGGCCGGCGCGGAGTGCCCGACGTACTGAACAGCTACGCTCAGATCTGGCGTTGGCGGGATTGGATCGTTCGTTCGCTGAACGCGGACGAAGGCTATGACCGGATGGTGATGCAGATGCTTGCGGCCGACGAGATCGCACCAACGGCCGACGAGGATCTTGTCGCCACGGGCTTCATCGTCCGCAACTTCTATCGCTGGAACTACAACACTTGGATGCAAGACAACGTCGAGCACACGGGCAAAGCGTTCCTGGCGTTGACGCTGAACTGCTGCCAGTGTCACGATCACAAGTACGATCCAATTACCCAGGAAGAATACTTTCGCTTTCGAGCCTTTTTCGAGCCAATCGAAATCCGCCACGATCGTGTTCCTGGCGAACCTGATCCAGGGCTCTATCCGAAGTACGAGTATGGCAAGCCGTACAAGCCGATCACCAGTGGCATGGTCCGCATCTGTGACGAGAAGTTAGACGCCGAGACGTTCATGTACGCAGGTGGCGAAGCTCGCAACATCATCGCAGGCAAACCGGCAGTCACTCCTGGCGGGCCGGCAATCCTCGGTGGTGATAAGCTGGTCATCGAAAGCATCGACCTGCCGCCGACTGCTTGGTATCCAGGCTTAAAGCCGTTTGCCCGCGCGGAAGAGACTGCTCAACGAGAGCGAGAACTCGCGGACGCCAACGCCACGCTTCTGCAAGCCAAGGAGCTTGTCACCAAAGCGGCTACCGCGTTGGCCGAGTCAGTTACCGCATCGGAGACCGCGGAGACCGATGCGGCCGTCGCCAACGCCAAGCAGGATCTCGTCGCCGCCGAACTCACGCAGCGCGTGGACGAAGTCAACGTCGTGCGAGCGGAAGCGGAACTGGCCGCGCTCAACGCTCGCCTTCGCGCGGATCAGATTCGGTACGAGAACGCGCCGGGGGACGCCGACACCGCCGCCAAGTCAGCCAGCCGCGCCGAGCGACAAGCCGCGTTGGAATCCGCTCGCGTCGAGTTCGCGCGTGCCGAGCGTGGGCTCACGGCAGCGAAGCGCACAGCCGCGACCGACGCGGTGGCAGCGGCGGAAGTCACGAAAGCGGAACAGCAATTCTCCGCCACCAACAGCGCCGTCGCGAAGGCCGAATCGCAGCTCGACATCGAGTCAACGACCTACACACTTTTCAGCCCTCAATACGCCAAGCAAAGCACGGGGCGGCGAGCCGCTTTGGCTCGCTGGATCGCCAGCCCCGCGAATCCACTCACCGCTCGCGTCGCCGTCAATCATATCTGGGCCCGTCACTTCGGTCGCGCACTCGTCGAGTCGACGGACAACTTCGGCCGTAATGGAGCGGAGCCAACGCATCCCGAACTGCTCGACTGGCTGGCCGTCGAGCTGATGGAACACGATTGGAACACGAAGCACCTCCATCGGCTGATCGTTACCAGTGACACTTATCGCAGGAGTTCGACTTCACAAGCTGCGGACATTTCGAACCAAATACAGGATCGAGACAATCGGTATCTGTGGCGATTCAACACATCTCGCATGGAAGCGGAAGTCGTGCGAGACAGTCTGTTACATGTCGCCGGTGAATTGGATACGACGATCGGCGGGAAAGAGCTCGAACAGCAGCAAGGTCTGACCACGCCTCGCCGCAGCCTCTACTTCGAACATCATGGCGAGGGACGCATGCAGTTTCTCGACTTGTTCGACGCGGCGAACCCGAACGAGTGCTATCGCCGCACGACCAGCACGCGCCCGCAGCAGGCGTTGGCGATGACGAACAGCGAACTCATTGTGCAGCAGGGCAAGCGGCTGGCGAGCAAATTGGAGTCTCTTCTCGCGGAAGGGGAGCCGAATGACGAGGCGTTCATCAACGCGGCCTTCGAGCAGATTCTGACGAGACGCCCATCGGCAGCCGAATTGAATGCGAGTCGTTCCTTCTTGGAACAGCAAATTACTTTGCTTGAAAATGTCGAGAGCGACCGAACGGCCGCATCTCGGGCTCGAGAAGGCTTTGTTCAGGCGATCTTCAGTCATCACGAATTTGTTACCGTACGTTGAATATCGAATATCGAACAAGGAATGATGAAGGAGGAAGGAAAGAAAGAAAGAAGGAAGGAAGAGTAGTCATCAGGTTAGGATTGTGATTCATTATTCAGATTATCCTTCGCCGTGGTTATGCTCGCCACGAAGATGGCGATGAGTTCGTTGTTCTCCTGGATGATCGGATCAAGTTTCTCCGTCGGTGCGATCAACGGTTTGCGCTGGATGACTAGCAGCCAGACTAAGGTTTCTCGGAGTTCCTTAAGTGCGATTTTCATTTTGTGGATAAAGTCCTTGCGAGATTCCGCACTCTGCGCTTCGCCATAATTTGGTGCTGGCGATGATCCAGAACGCACAAGTTGGCCTGCAATATGATTCCCAGCCTTTGTATTGGGCAACGACTCAACGACATTCAAAACTCGCACAACAAAATCAATCAACCGATCCTGCAAATCATAATTCCGTTCTAGTTGTTCATTCATCATTCTAAATTCCTTGTTCGATATTCGATATTTGCTCCAGAAGCACTGAGTAGACATTATGAAGAACGCGACGACGGTTTCCATCCGGCCCGACTGCCGCGGCCATGACTCGCGTCGGACGTTCCTCGCCGACATCGGACTCGGCTTCACCGGCTTGGCCCTCGGCGCGATGTTACAGCGCGATAGAGCTGCGTCTGCCGAGGAACACTCGGTGTGGCGTCCACCCTCGGGACAACCGCATTTCGTGCCCCAAGCGAAGAACGTCATCTGGATTTTTCTATCCGGCGGTTACAGTCAGATCGAGACCTTTGATCCGAAACCGGAATTGAACAAGTACGCCGGCAAGAGCTACGACGAGACGGCATACGCCAACCCGCTTCAAGACCCGTTGTTTCAATTGCGATCGCGCGCCGTTGTCGGCGGTGATCGCTTGCATTCGAGGATCTTTCCGATGCAGATCGGTTCGCGGCGGCACGGCGAATCGGGAATCGAGATCACGGATTGGTGGCCGCACTTGGCGACGTGCGTCGACGATATGGCGTTCGTCCGTTCGATGTACACCACCGACAACGATCATAACGCCGAGTTCCAAATGCATCACGGTCGCCACAAGCTCGACCCGCCCCAGCCCGTGATCGGCTCGTGGATCAACTACGGACTCGGCTCGCTCAACGACAATCTGCCGTCGTTCGTATTCCTCGGCCAATACAAGGACACGCGCGTTCGCTGGAACTTCGACGCGGATTATCTCGGGCCCGCGTACGCCGGAGTTGAACTCGCGCTAGATCCGAAGAACCCTTTGCCGTTTGGTAATCGCGCGGATGGTGTGCTCGCCGAAGAGCAGCGGAATCAATTCGAGTTCATCAAGCAGCTGAATCAGCTGAACGCTCTCGAGTACCCCGAAGACGAACAGGTACGCGCCAGGATCAAGTCGTACGAGCTGGCATTTAACATGCAGATGTCGGTACCCGATGCACTCCGGCTGGATGACGAAACCGCTGATACCAAGCGGCTCTACGGGATCGATGACGAGACGACGGCGGTCTACGGGCGACGCTTGCTCGCCGCGCGGCGACTGGCCGAACGAGGCGTCCGGTTTACGCTCGCGTATGTCAGTGACTATGGGGAATGGGATTCGCACACGAACTTGCAGCAAAACCACGCCCGCTCCTGCGCCCGGGTCGACAAACCGGTCGCCGGCTTGCTCAAGGATCTGAAACGCCGCGGCATGTGGGACGACACCGTCGTTGTCTTCTGCACCGAGTTCGGCCGCACGCCGGGAGTCGAAATCCGGGACGCCTACAAAGAGTTCACCGGCCGCGATCATCATCCGCATGGATTCACGGTCTGGTTCGCGGGGGCTGGTATCAAACAAGGCGTCGTCCACGGGCGGACGGACGAACTCGGTTTCCATGCTGTCGAATCGCCCCATTATGTCACCGACATGCACGCCACCTTGCTGCACTTACTTGGGATCGATCCACATCAACTCGATGTGCCAGGCCGAAAGCGATTAGAGATCGATTACGGCAATCCCATTCACGACATTCTTGTCTAGGAATCTCCAAAGGAGTGCTTTTATCGCGTGTGGCGAAGACGCGCGAGTTGATGCGACAAGTGATGTCGTACCAGGGAGGCCGTGCAGCAACGGTTCGGCGGCGGTGCGTGCTGCTGAGTGAGACGATTCGGCGGTCATAGGCGACGGGTGCCTTCACGCTTATCCAAGCAGTTCGCGAACCACTTCGCCACCGCCGACCAATGGAACGGGACGACCCGGTGACGCCATGAGTTCCCGCCGGGGATCGACGCCCAGCAGATGATAGCCCGTGCAGAGGATGTCTTTGGGGTCGATGGGCCGATCCGTGGCATACGCCGCCGTTTCGTCGGATCTGCCGATCACCTGTCCACCTGGAATGCCAGCCCCCGCGAATAATTGGCAATAGGCTCGCGACCAGTGATCCCGGCCTGGTGCGCCGGCGCTCGTGGCGTAGAACTTCGGCGTGCGCCCATGTTCGCTCAGACATAACACCAGCGTGTCGTCCAAGAGTCCTCGACGGTCCATGTCGCGCAACAACGCCGAATACGCCCGGTCGAACCCCGGCAGTAGAAACTCCTTCATCCGTGCGTGATGGTCGTGGTGAGTATCCCAGCTTTCGTCCGATTTGCCGAACTCGTCCCAGACCACCGTTACCAGTTTGACGCCCGACTCAAGCAGGCGCCGCGCCGACAAGCACGCTTGGCCGAAGAGCGTGAGCCCGTACTCTTCGCGCAGCGCCAGCGGCTCGCGGTCGATCCGCAGCGCATCGCGAACTTGTGGCGTGGAAAGAAAGTCGTAGGCACGTTCGCGATGCCGATTGAAGCTGTGTGGCGCCGAGCAATTTTGGAGACTCGCGTATTGCTCCTCGAACTGCGACAACAGAGACCGCCGCCGGTCGAGTGCGTCCAGCGTGATCTGGGGCGAATCACCCGTGTCGAAGACAAATCGGCCGTCAGCGGTAACGGCTCGAAAGGGATCTCCCAGGGGTGCCTCGCCGCGAAAGTTCGTCCACAACGGATCGTAGGCCGGACCCAAGAAGCCGCCGAAGGTACCAGCCCTCCGGTTGGGAGCCGCGCGGAAACTCTGTCGCCAGGGAAGCATGACGTTGCGCGGAATCCCGCGAAGTTGCTGACCCGAGTGGCTGCCATCGGCCAGTTGCCCGTGATCGCCCAAATGATCGATAACGCCGCCGAAGTACGGCCACTGATCGGGATGCCGCGGCCGACCTTCAATTCGCTCCGTATCCGGATTGCCCGTCAACGTGTAGGCGGCCGAATGGATGTTCCACGGATGCGACATCGAGCGGATCAATGTGCAGCGGTCGAGAACGCTGGCCACGCGCGGCAAGTGTTCGCAGATTCGCACTCCGCTGAGACACGTGTCAATCGTGCCAAACTCGCCCCGGATTTCGGCCGGCGCGTCGGGCTTCGGATCGAATGTGTCGAGTTGGCTCCAAGCCCCGTATATGTAAAGGACCAGGCACTGCTTGGCGCGACCGAAGCCTGGCAGCTCCGCGGTGCTCGACGCGCGTTCATTGGCCAAGCTAAGTCCCGTTCCCGCGAACCCGGGCAGACCTAATAACCCGAAGGCACCGGCCCGCAGCAACTCACGGCGCTGCCAAAGCCCATGTTGGTATCGGGATGAACCAAGTACTCTCAGCATTCTGACTCCCTGTCGAGACCCTTTCTCCCCCGTTGTTCTTCACGGACAACGGTTAGTGTAGCCGACTGCCGACTCGAGTCAAAAACCGGCGGTTGCTGAAGGAGTCTCAGTATTCCAGACAAGCTGTCGAATTCTAGTTATGATGCTGCGAACATGACTGAATCAGACTTGTGAGCGTTCCGTCCACGTCGACTGTTTCCGGAGTCTTGCGATGCAAGTGTTTTCGAGGTCATTGGGCGACAAAAACGGGACAGGTCCAATACTGTTCGGCACAAGATTTGCTAGCCGGAATAATCCTCCAACACGACACTCTTTGGCACGGGATTTGCGCCATGAATTGGACCGTATTGTTTCACTGTCAGGATGGCAGACGCGGTCATGGCGGACAAGAAAATCGACCCCCACGAACTCCGGCGACAGCAGTCTCAAAGAGAACTGCAACGACAAACGGCGCGGCAGAAGTGTCGCGAGACGAACCCTGACTCCGATCCCGCCAGCGAGGAACCCACCGATTCGTGCCCGGACAACAAGCCGAAACTCAAGGAGTCCGATATCACCGGACTCAAGTACTTTGACAAGCTCGCTCCGCTGCTTGAGCGCCTGCACGATGATGCTTGCGAGCGGGACAAGGCGGGCAACCGCGACCTGCACTTCGATCAGTATTGCATGCTCATCTTGCTGTACCTCTTCAACCCTGTCGTCACCTCGCTGCGAGGTATTCAACAAGCGAGTACACTCGGCAAGGTGCAACAGAAACTCGGCTGTTCACGGACCTCGCTGGGTTCGTTGTCGGAAGCCGCCACCGTCTTCGACGCCGAGCGGCTGAAGGAAATCATCGCCGAACTGGGCGCGGAACTCAAGCCGCTCGCACGCGGCGCACGCTTGCAAGACATCGATCAGACGCTGGTACTGGTCGACGGATCGCTGATCGCCGCGTTGCCTTCGATCATGGAAGCGTCCTGGAGAAAACAGAACCAAGGCAGCGGCCTGGTCAAGTGGCGTCTGCACACCCACTTTGAAGTCGACCGTTACGTGCCGACGCGGATCGACGTCACGCCCGACGACGGCGGCGAGCATGATGAGCGTGCAGTACTCGAACGCACGATCGAGTCGGACCGGCTGTACGTGATGGACCGCGGCTACGCCAAGTTCGCGTTGTTCAACAAGATCGTCCAGGCGAACAGCAGTTACGTCTGCCGCTTGCGGGACAACAGTGCGTATGAAGTCGTCGAGTCGCGGGAGTTGACAGAAGCGGCGACCACGGCTGCGCCGCGGTGCCCGGCAGCGGGAGTACTCAGCGACGAGATCGTGCTGATCGGCCAGAGCGGCAAAGCGAACGCACGTCCCGATCACCGGGCACCGCCTGCAGGGTGGTCGCGCT
>JAQBZB010000530.1 GCA_027622275.1 Planctomycetota bacterium
TTGGTCATTGGGGCTTGGACATTGGTCATTCAAACAAGATAGCAGATGACTTTGCAGTCCTCCTGCCGTGACGCTTGCCTAACGTTTCGATTTCAGACAGAGTTGAGAGCCTACGCATGAATCAAATGCGGCGTCAATTTTGGCGTATCGGGTGCGGCGCGCCGAGGGGTGCGGCGGCGATTTGGTGGCGACGGGGAGCGCATGACAGGAAATGGGTGGCTCAGGGCGCAGCAGCAGACAGCTTGCTTCGTCTCGATCGTTGGCGACGGCGAAAGATGCTCAGTGGTCCTGCCCGATGAGCACGTGCATCGCAAATAGCGTCTTATCCAATCGGGCTTGGAACGAATCGTTCCCACGCTTCGTTAAGCGGTCGTCCCCCAAATCGAATTTCATCAATTTGTGCAGCCGCTCGATCGATGTCCGTCGCGCCATGGCCTTCTCAAAACGCTTGGAGAGTTGAGGGAAATTGGGGTCCAGCCACGGTAAACGATGTTGCGGTATGGCCACCTGCCGGCCACCCTGGTCGCCCCGATAACAACCCTCTCGCAACGCACAGCCTTGGCACACAAACGTACCCGCTTCATCTTGCGGCGCGCGGAACAGAAAGTGCTCCGTATCGTGCCGAACCCCCACGAGCTCGAACGGATAACCCGCTCCGCACACCGGAACGCCACGCGGCGTCAGGTGATCGATACCGCGCGGAAGATCAGAAACGATCCGGCCCCGACGGCGAGGATTAATCGGTGCCAACAACTCAATTCCAGATTCTATTTGGATCGCCGACTTCAGTTCCGCGTCGTCCGCCGCGGCATCGTCCAGCACGCGCGTGACGCACTGCTCCAAATCAGGATGCCGCTGGAACAACCGACGCAGGTGCGGCTGCAGGCTCTGCGAGTCGTGGCTGGCCGCGTCATTCATGGCCACCGCGTCCAACAAGATTTCCTGGTCGGCAAAGCTCAGTGTCGACGCCTTGTGAGCCCAATACATCTTGCCTGTCGACTTCACCACGGTCCCCGCTCCGTCGTCCGCGTTGGACCACGCGTGCGGGCAATGCTCACGGTCCACGCACCGGCAGGCTTTCGTGGTCCGCGGATGTGACTTGCGCTGCTTCTTAGGTTGCTTTTTCTTTGCCTTCTTCTTGGTTTGTTTCGTGGTGCCGGTTGATGGGGGTGGTTCTTGCGTCCTCTTGGGATCGGTCGCGTCACCGGAAGGTTCCGTGGCTTGTTCGCTGGCGGACGCCGCTTCGGGCAACTCGACCACCGTCATCGAAGACCACGCATGGTAGTGGGTGGTATCATGCACAAGCGTTGACTCCATTTCGACCTTCCCAGCGCGGAGATTGGCTGCCACTTGGTCCAAGGCGATTTCTTCCCACAAACCGTTTTCGGTCATGATTTGGTCGAACTGCTGGAGCTTGCGAAGGCTCGGGATGTCACTTGCGCGTTCGCTCATTCCAGGACGAGGGATGGTGAAGCCACAAGTACGGGTGAAGGCCGGGTTCTCTCGCAGTTTTTGATGGACCCACTGTGGCTCGGGTCGCTCACCGGCCAGCGTCACGCCGAGGAAAGCGTAGAGCATGGCAAAGAAACATTTGGGCTCTCGGCCCGCGAAACGTGGCGGCGTGACGCCGGGCCGCACCGTGTAGGGGCCGATCTCTATGGCGGGTGTTTCCAGTTCCGGCTGCTCAAAAAGTATCGCGGCGGTGTCGTCGAGAGTCGCTCGGGAGAAGAGAAGCCTTTCGATTGCTTGTGGCTCGGTTTCAGGATTAGCAGGCAGAGGACATTCGCGACGTTCCTTTCGTTGTTGGGCTTGTCGCTGATTAAACTGCCAGAGTCGCTCGTAGTAGTGCGCGGCGGTCCCTTGAAACGGGTGATAGTCAAGGTTTCGTAGTACTTCGAACCACAGGACATCGGGTTGGTCCTGCAAGTACAGGTCATCGGATTCAACAAGGTGAATGAGTGGCAACTGGCCAGAGACGTTATTAAGTGCGACCATGAAATCGTCCTCCGTGAACCGTGAATCTCAAGAAAGTGCTCGATGGTTGGGTAAGCTTCCAAAACGAACTTGGCAAGCGAAAGTGTCCTTTTTAAGTGACATGGAATGTGGGTCTTGTCGCCGCCTGACCTATACTATATAACTAATATCTATATAATAGGAATAGCGGAAATGGCTTCAGCGAAAAAAAACCTCCAAAAAGCTCAGGACAAGTTGCGTAGCATCCTGAAGGAGCAATCCAACTTGTTGCGGATCTTCTACCGAGACGAAGAACTCATCGGCGGAAGCTACGGCGAGGTCTTCATCCGCTGTGGGCAGCCCACTTGCCGCTGCCATCAGGAAGGGGGACACTTCGCGACACGGCTGTCGCAATGGGTCGCTGGAAAGCTGAAAACAAAGATCGTTCGAGTAGCTGACCGGAACAGAGTGAAAACCGCATCTGACCATTACAAAGCGCATAAATCCGCACTTCGTGATCTGCGAAAACTTCATTCCGAGGAACTCAAGCTCCTCAAGAACATCGTTGAGCTCAAGACAACTCAATACCAGTAAACTCAACAAGTAGAAGATGAAATGAGACCCCTGCCGGCTTGTCAGGCAGGTGAATCACACCTTTGGTTACCTGCCATCCTATTTTCCGCCGAGATCAGGAGCTCTGAATCTGCGTCCGCGAAACGGTCCGGAATACCGGAAAAGAAATTGCAAATCCGAGGCAGTTGTTTACCCACACGAAACGTCTGAATCGCTGAAATGCCGAGAAAAACTTAGTGACTATCGTTTCGGACGTCCAACACCACGAGTGGTTTTGCAACGAAATCAACGCTGCGATGCTGATCGGAAACCGCAGCGCACCTTGAAATAACCAACCTCCAAGCAATTTTCGCCGTTCATGCGTATGCTCTCAAGTATGGTTTTACACTCCCGAGCACCACAAGACCGAGCACCTCAATCACAAGCGAACCATTGCCATCGGTCCCCAGGCCCAGGCAATCTTGCTGCGCTACCTGGCCCGATCTGCCGACGCGTATTGCTTCCAACCAAAGGACAGTGAATCAAAGCGACTGGCGGAACGTGAAGCCGCGCGGGTGACGCCCAAGAGTTGCGGCAACCGGCGCGGCACCAATTGCGCCGGTACGTTTAAG
>JAQBZB010000531.1 GCA_027622275.1 Planctomycetota bacterium
GTTGGAATACCGATTATCTTGCCCGAGTCCTTGGACTACAAAAGACTTAGTGTGCGTTTGCCGTGGATCCGCTCCCGATCCAATGGAAACACTCGGACCTGTGTCGCCATCGTTCCGTCATCAAAGAAAACCGAATCCGGCGGTATCTGAACTTCAAGCTTTTCCCATTCGCTACGTGCCACGTCGGGTGTGATCTGGGCAAGCTGGTCTAAGGAGTTCTCATTGAATCCCGCCATCGTCATCGCGCCGGGAACAATTGGTGCAACATCGCTGATGGCGATCTGTGGCAAGAAGATGCTGAATGGCACACCAGCCATATTCAGCTGCGTTGTGTGGCCGGCGACGCTGTGAAACGGCTTCGTAACACGTCCAAAGAACATCCCTTCGGGCGCGTTCGTCGCGGTCATCCCGTTAATGTCCACATAGAACTCTGGATAGGGCACGTTGTCCAATTGAAAGAATCCGTCTTCGCCGGTCGTCGCAGTCAAGTCGGGAGGGCCTTCCACGGTCACCGTAGCGCCGATGACGGGAACGTCCGAACCGTCCGGATTCCTGCCATGCGAGTCGTAGATGTACCCAAAGACACTCGTGTTCGCGATGCTGGTGTTGGCACCAGTCGCGAACTCGACTGTTCTGAGCCCGCCAGGCTCGTTGTCGATGTTCGCGTCCAACGCAAATCCGTCACGACCGATGATCTGGTCTCCGTCGATGGATAGCCGCACGCGCGACGAGGCGGGAAGTAACTGATCAAGAAAAAGGGAAATACTCCGCTCGTCGGACGAAACGCGAATTGTGCCGGCGAGCTGTTCGCCTTTTGCCATGGCGTGAAATGAGTTTACGCTTACGGTGCTCGGATCAATCGGCTCGTCCAAGTAGACCTTGAGTTCGCGGTGCAATCGAACCTGCTGTTCGCCGTTGGCGGGTGAAACTTCGCGGATTCCGGTTGGGTCGGCAATTGTGAAATCGTAGGTCGTCGCGCCGGAAAACGAATTGCCCGCAACATCTCCTAGATTGGCGTCGAGTTGCAGGCGGTAGGTTTGATCCGCCAACGGCTCAGCCAGACGGATGTCCACCGTTCCGGCAGTTTGTTGACGTACCGATTCCAGTGTGATCGCTTCACCATCGTTGACGCCACCGACAATCGTCAAGGAATAGTTCGCTGGATTAGACGCATCCGGGCTGATGTCGTTGACGTCGTCAAAGACGACATTGAAATCAGAGAAAGTCTGCCGAAACGTCCCCGTAAGATCGACCCTCGCGACCGGCGAGATGGTGTCAACCGTAGCCGTGAACTCGTTGGAGATGTCACTGACGTTTCCGGCCAAGTCGGTGGTCGTTGCAGTGAATGCGTGTAGCCCGTCGGATAAAGTGCCGGGCGATACTTGCCACCTTCCGTCCGAGACAGCGGATCCTAGCGTCTGACTGCCGAGGGCCAGGGTAACAACGGTTTCTGCTTCAGCATCACCCTGAATCCAAGGTTCGGTGCTATTCGTGATGCCGTCGACATTACTGAACCCAGAATCGGACGCTGGCGTGAGGCTCAGGTTTCTTGGCGGCTCTGGTTTTAGAGTGTCGATCGTCACGACATGTGTTGCCGACGTATCACTCAGGTTCCCGGCAGCGTCTTCTGCATCGGCCGTGAACGCGTAAGTTCCATCGGCGAGTTCATTCAGCGTGATCTGCCAGGGACTATTGGCGGTGGCCTGTCCCGCCTCTTGGCCGTCGGCGAAGAGCCGCACTAGGGCTCCTTCCTCAGCGTCTCCCCGGACCGTCGGGTCTTTCACATTGGTAACGCCATCGGTGCTGCTGGCTCCGCTGTCGCTTTCCACTGTCAAGGCGATGCCGCCAGGGGATGTCGGTGCAACCGTGTCGATGGTCAGCGATAGTGGCGCGGATGCTGAACTGATATTCCCGGCAAGATCTTCTGCCTTGGCCGTGATTGCGCGACCGCCGTCCTGAAGAATCGCGGACGTGATCTGCCAGGTTTCCGAAGAACTGCCTTGTCCCACCGTTTGATTGTCGGCGAGGAGATGGACGATCGTGTTCGATTCCGCTGTGCCGGAAATCGTCGGTGTGTTGTCGTTGGTGATTCGATCCGAGTCACTGATCCCGGTGTCGCTTGTAGAATTCAGCGTGACTTCGGATGGGATACCTGGCGCTAGCGTGTCCAAGGTAAAGATGATCTCTCTGGCATTGACAATTAATTCTCCTCGCAGAGCCGTGATGCGCACTGTGTGCTCACCATCTGCGGAGTTGTCTAGCGCCAGAGGAGTAGAAAACAGGAACGAACCATCATTCTCAAACTCGACATCAACTCTGGCGCCTCCGTCGACCTGAGCGGTGAGCTTCGAAGACTCCGTCGACTTGCCAACGATTCTCCCAAAGACCGTCGGATCGGAAGTCAGAAAATCGTCGTTCGTTTCACCGCCGGGAGCAGTGTCCGTGGCGAGAGAGACCTCGATTGGTGGTGCCACAAATCCACCGTTCAATGCATTGAAGACAATCAGCACGTCAACCGGTGAGAGGAAGCCATCACCGTTGACATCGTAGAACGGAAGTTCCTCGTGTCCGGCTCGATCTGGCAGTGATCTGTCACTTCCGATGAGTTTTGGACTGTTGAGTTCGTTGATGCCGACCAAGGCATCGATGGGACTGAAGTGACCGTCGCGATCGACGTCGAAGCTGCTGAACGGATTCGTCCAGTCCGTGACCAGCAGTAACCGTTGCTCCAATTGCTCAAAGAAGACGCGTCGCCGCGCATGTCTTTGAACACGGCGGGTTCGGGGCTGGCGGTGCGTCTTCATAGCGGGTCCTCTCGAAAAAGCTGGAGCGACCCTGAACCTGCCCAACGCCGCTGGAGTGTTCGGCGTCCAAGACCTTGTCATTAGATTACTGCAAATGGAACGTCAATTCAAAGCAATTCCATTGAGGGTAGTGATACAGTTTGGTGATTGGCATGGAAACCCGACGCGTAAGCGAGGACGCAGCACGTTGCCTCGCTTACGCGTCGGGTTACGAGGCCATCACCTCTAGGCACCGAGATCGGCAAACTGTACCACTACCCCTTTGAGGTCGTGCAGCTTTTAAGTCGAACTGAGTTAGATGTTTAGAGTAACGCTGAACCAGTTCACGGAGAA
>JAQBZB010000169.1 GCA_027622275.1 Planctomycetota bacterium
GCGCTGCTAACTCACGAATCTTTTGTCTCCAACGAGACAAGCTCGTTGGGGGACAGGAGTCCAACGAAGGACTTCCTGCGGAACAGAAACGACATCGTCCTGATCCGCATCGACAGCACCAAACTGAACACCCCACGTTCGGACTCACCGATCCCCGTCAAGAAACAAACAGAGCCCGGATGGCCAGTGGACTCATCCGGGCTCTTGGTCCCCCCTGGGATGCGAGTGTGAGCGAACCAGGAACTCGCTCTGCGAGCACGCCTTTGATGGGCGCACTGGTGTCCGATGAAGGCTACTATCGACGCGAATTCGTCACCGACTTTGGCAAACTTTTTCGGTTATGCGGCGGCTGCGGATCGTACGGATTCTTCCGACATACGTTCAATGATCTGTGACGATTATGCCGATTGTAAGGCTGAGCAGGTCCGGTTGTGCGTGCGCGTCACCGGCCATGCCAGCTAGCATCTTGACCGTAACGTAAGGAATATCGCCGTGTCCGGGTCCAGCGATCGCAATTCAATTTCGAAGATGATAGGCAGCCTGGCGTGGCCGCTTTTGATTGGGCTGGCCGCATGCAGCATGTTCTATGTCCTGATCTTCGAAGGACCGCTCGATACGCCTGCGATGCATCGCTATTTCGCGTCGCATCCGATCGCGTATGCCGAAGTCGCAATGTTCATGGTGGGAGCGGCGGCGCTGTTGTTGAAGCTGGGGGATGTCATCGGCCAGCAGCGTGGACTGCGCAAGTTCTCGTTCGATTCGACCGGTCGCTACCAAGACCCGGCCGATGCCGCCGACAAGATGCTGAAGAGTGTCGCGGCACTTCCACGAGCACAGCAAGAATCGTACTTTGGCCACCGCTTGCGAGAAGCCTTGGAGTATGTGCATCGCAAGAACGCGGCGATCGGGCTCGACGAGGAACTCAAATACCTGAGTGACAGCGACGGCGCGCGGCAACAAGAAAGCTACTCGTTCGTCCGCATCATTATCTGGGCCACGCCGATGCTTGGATTTTTGGGCACGGTCGTCGGCATCACGAAAGCGCTGGGAGATCTCAACCCCGAAGAACTGGCGAATTCGGTTCAAACGGCGATGGACGGGTTGTTGAGTGGCTTATATGTCGCGTTCGATACAACCGCCGTCGCTTTGACTTTGTCGATCGTTTTGATGTTCGTTCAGTTCGTGGTCGAGCGGATCGAGACGGGATTGTTAGCCACCGTGGATGATCTCGCCGCGAAGGAATTGCTCGATCGATTTGACGAGAGTGGGTTTGGGTCCGACCCGCATCTCGTCGCTGTAGACCGGATGACGATCGCGGTTGCCAAGACGACAGAACTGCTGGCCCAAAAGCAAACCGAACTGTGGCAACGTACGATCGAGGCTTCGAACATTCAATGGCGGGACATGCTCGAGTCGTCGGGTGATAAGATGCGAACCGCACTGACGGAATCGTTGGAAAGCTCGCTGGCGAGTCACGCGGATCGGCTGGCACAACTCGGCAAACAAGCCGACGAGCAAGTAAGCAATCGTTGGGAACAGTGGCAAACGGCTCTGTCACAAAGCGCTCGGTTGTTGCAGGGCCAACAGGAAGAAATGGTCCGGCAAGGCAAGATCATGAACGAAGTTGTCAAAGCGACCGGCGACGTGATCAAGCTGGAGACGGCACTGAACGAGAATCTCCACTCGTTGGCCGGTGCCAAGAACTTTGAAGATACGGTGATGAGCCTCTCGGCGGCGATCCACTTGCTCAATGCCCGACTGGGGCACACACCCGAATTCGCAGCTCGTGTTGAACTTGACAAGAAGACTCCAGCCCAAGGTCGCGCTGCATGACTCGGCGACGATTTCGTAAGCAAGCCGTCAGCCCGTCGTTGTTCCCGTTTCTGGCCGTCTTGGTCTGTACGATGGGGGCGTTGATCGTGCTGTTGGTCTTGGTGGTCCAGCAAGCCCGCGTCTACGCCACGAGCGTGGCGGAAGAACGCACGCGCGATGAATCGGCACTCGACGAAGAGCTACAGAAGCAGCATCTTCAGCAAGACGACTACGAATGGCAGCGCGAAGTCTTCGAGCAACAACGCGCCGAGTTAGCGGCGACGCTATCCGAGCGGCGACTTGAATTGAGTCATCTCGAAGACCACATTCGACGTTTGGAAGAGAAGTGGAACCAACTCAAGGCCCAAGCCGAGCAATTCCAGAAGCTAGGTAGCGAACAGAATGCGAGCAGCGAGCAGTCGGTTGCTGAATTGAAGCAGCTGCGGGCCGCCATCGATGCCGCCAGCCGGCGTCTTGAAGAGGCTCGCAAGGAAGCCGCGACACGGCCTCAAACGTTCGCGATCGTCCCGTACGAGGGAGTCAACGGAACGAAACGCCGCCCCATCTACATTGAGTGCAGCGAAGAGGGAATCACGATTCAACCAGAAGGCATTGTCCTGCGCCGTGGTGATCTCGAAGGTCCGCTGGGCCCCGGCAATCCGCTCGATGCGGCACTGCGTGCCACACGCGAGCATTGGGCTCGGCAGGGTGACAAGGCGATTCACGGCGAACCGTATCCTTTGTTGATTGTGCGCCCCAATGGCACGCTGGCGTACAACTACGCCCGAGAAGCACTGAAAGCCTGGGATGACGAATTCGGGTATGAGTTGCTCGATGCGGAGATGCAACTGGAATATCCCAAACTCGATCCGACGTTGCGTGAGCTATTGAAGCGAACCGTCCAGCAAGCCCGCGAACGTCAGGCCATCCTGATTGCGGCAATGCCCAGTCAATACGAGCAACATGCTGTCGCTGGCGGCTATCGAGCAACGCCCATGCGAGGTGGATTTCAGCCGATCGGCGGCAGCGGCTCCGCCAGCCGTACTGCGAGCGGATTCGGTCACCAAGGGGATGGCGGGACCGATCAAACAGGCGCAGGAGACGGCGAAGCGTCGTTCCGCGTTGAGGACTCGAACTCCGAGACGAATGAATTCGCGGCAGCAGGGCAGCCGGAATCGCAAAGCGCCAGCCAGTCATCTCAAGAATCGGCAGGGCAGGAGGGGGCACCCAACTCCGCGGAGTCTGGTCCCGGCGGACCACTTGCGAAAGGTGGTGGCACTGGTAACGTCGGATCGTCTTCGCCGATGGCCAAGCGGGGTGCCAACTGGGCCGTTCCCAAAGCCGCGGCTGGTGCGACGGCGTACCAGATCCCCGTGCGCGTCGTCTGCAAATTTGATCGACTCTCGATTCTTTCGCGTCCTTCTGAGAACGTACCGCCTGTCGAAGTCATGGCGGCCGATCCGTTGGCTCGTTCTATCGACGAATTTGTGAAGCTGTTGTGGAAACAGATTGAGCAATGGGACGCGGCACCGGTCGGCGGCTACTGGCAACCGGTTCTCGAAGTCTATGTCCACCCGGGAGCCGAGGGACGGTTCGTCGAGTTGAGATCCTTGCTATCGGGAAGTGGCATCCAAGTTCAGAGGCAAGCCCAGTGACACGTCGCAAGCCGCCAGCCGTCGAAGCACCCGGCCAGGATTCGTTCCTGGATATCGTGGCCAACCTCGTCGGCATTCTCATCATCCTGGTGATGGTCATTGGTGTTCGTGCCAAGGACGCGATGCTGGAAGCCGCGCCGATCTCCGCCAAGGAAGAAGCAACCGCCCAGGCTGAGATCGAAGTCGCGGCTGCGATGAAAGTGGCTCGTGCCGTGGAGCAAGACATTCAACAACTGAAGTCGAAAGTCAATCAAGAAGCATTCGAGATTGCGTATCGCCGCAAGGAACGTGATAAGATTCAACTTCTCTTGGCGTCCGCGGAACAGGTGATGGCGGAGAAGCGAGACGAACTAGACGCCGAACAACAACGCGACTTCGACGCTCAACGCGACCTTGTCGCCGCCCGCGCCGAGCTGAGCGGACTTGAGAGTAGCGTCGAGGCCGCGGAAGGTTCGATCCCTCAAACGTCGATCATCGAGCATTTGCCAACGCCCATGGCCAAGACGGTCTTTGGCAAAGAGATCCACTTCCAGCTTGCCGGTGGAAAGATCACTTATGTGCCGTGGGACGAATTGGTGGACAAGCTGCAAGAGGAGGCTCGTCAAAAGATGTGGCGTTTGAAAGAGGCTTCGCAGATTACCGAGACGATTGGCCCGGTCGGTGGTTTTTTGATGAGATACCAATTGAAACGGACACAACAAACCGTCACGACGCGTGCCGGAACCGCCATTCAACAACGCGTGGAACTCGACAACTTCGTCCTGCTCCCCGTCGACCAGACGCTTGGCGAGCCGGTCGCCGAGGGCTTGCTCGAAGGGAGCAAACTGCATTCCGTGCTCGCGGCCAATCGTCCCGACAAGACGACGATCACGATCTGGACGTACCCGGACAGCTTCAACGAGTTCCGCGATCTGAAGCAGAAGCTGTTCAGCCGCGGCTATCTGACCGCCAGCCGACCGATGCCCGAGGGCGTCCCCATCGGCGGCTCGCCACGCGGTACGAGATCGGCGGCTCAGTAGGCAAACCTCGAACAAAGGCTTGTTGGCAGTCGCGTAGGTCATGCTCTGCATGACACGAATACCCGGAGTAAAGCGTTGCAAAGAATGTGCGCGTGCCAGAACGGGTACGCAGAACGAGCCCTTGACACGCGCCGAAGCATCATCCGTCTGTTGATAAGCGGTCGAAGCAAGTCCGGCCTGGACGATGGCCGTTTCGTCTGCGACACGCACCGCATCGGGCGGCAGTGTGGCGGGATCGAGAGAGCCGATTGCGGTCATACTCGAACGACGACGCTTGCTCCTCTTCGCTTTCGGATGCGTGGGGCTTCGTTGGCGGCTCCTCGAAGGGCAGGATCGATGCCTGCGCAGCGGCAAGCGGAGTTCGGCAAGTCAAACGGCGGGGAGGCGTTCCAGATCGGATCGCCAGCGGCGATGCCGATCGTTTGTAAGCCGCGGAGGGAAAGACTACTGGCGGCTGAGTGGAGACGGCTCTTTTCCTTGACGGGTTTGCGAGTCCTTGTCCAAACCTCGGCATTTCCCGCGAGGAGAAGAGGTATTCGGTCGCGTTTCAGTTTCAGGTAACGACACCCCGTCGCCCCAGCGGCCGCAAACAGAAAGCTGTGAGCGTGCGGCAGGTACTCCTCGTAATAATCGGAATGCGAGACCTTCGTACGATCCGATCCGCTGTCCAGTCCTAGCCAGGCCGAGTCTTCGCGAAAAAACGCCGCACGCAACGTCGCGTCCAACGGACGAGGCGATTTGGTAGTGCGCAAGTTGAAAGGCAACAGCACTCGCAGCCAGCCGCGATGAATTCGCATGGCGATTTCTCCTTCCCGAAGTTCATTATTCGTAAGTGAAACCTTTCCGATCGACTCCTGCGTCATTTGGTGACGTGGAGAAACGCCCCGCCGCCTTCGACAATGATCAATTCGCGGTCCGCCATGACGGCCCCGAACTCTTGGGACGTGCCGGACGGCCAGCGAACGACGACTTGTTTGGCCGAACTCTCAGCACCAAGCCCGAATACGAGTTGCCGCTGGTTGGAGGACATGTACCCATCACCGGCGGTCACTTGGCGGACGCGACGAACGCCATTTTCCGTGAGGACCGTGACGGTGGCTCCAAGGGCGTCACGATCACACCGAACGCCCGTGAGCCGAATGGAGAGAAAGTGACCGGCGTTTGGCGTTTCGTTGTGCAACAGCGCAACCGGCGCATCCAGGTGAGTGACCACAAAATCCTCGCGGCCGTCGCGGTCGAAATCGATTTTTGCGAGAGAGCGGCCGAGCAACTTGCGATTGAAGTAAGCGCCCGCATCCGGTGCAAAGAGTTCTGCAAATCGCCCCTTTCGGTTTTCGAAACACTGCGGCCGCATCTGGAATTCCGCGCCATCCTGCCCGCGATCGCTGATGTGCCCGTTAGCTACCACCAGATCCGGATCCCCGTCCAGATCCGCATCGAGAAACTGCGTGCCGAATCCCACCATCGGCAGACTTGGCAAGTACAATCCGGCTGGGCGAGTTGCATCCTCGAAGTACTGCCCCAATCCTCCCGAGTACAGCGTATTCGACTCGTCGAAGAAATTCGTGATGAACAGGTCCAGTTCGCCATCAGCATCGAAATCGTCGACGGCAATTCCCATGCAGCCCTGCGCTAGACCATTGCGGTCAAATGCCAGGCCAGCGAGCGTCGCTCGTTCCTCGAAACGAGGAATCGCACCGCGTCCTGCCCGGTTGACGTAGAAATGATTGGCGGTCGTGTCGTTAG
The DNA here is from genome assembly GCA_027622275.1 of Planctomycetota bacterium. Taxonomy (GTDB): domain Bacteria; phylum Planctomycetota; class Planctomycetia; order Pirellulales; family Pirellulaceae. Next base: position 6,233 of record JAQBZB010000169.1, read on the forward strand.
CCACGAAAACACTTGGCAGCCCGTCGCCATCAAAGTCGGCCACGACGACTCCCAGCCCTTTGCCGTCAGCCGCAACGATGCCAGACTCCTCGGAGCGTTCGGCAAACTGACCATCGCCCAGATTCAGGAAGAAACGGTCCGATTCGGACGGATAATGTCTGGGTATGCAATCGCTCCCAGCGAGCCCGCCACAAAGCATTGTGGAAACGCGATCTCCCCCCAGGTAGTTCACCTCGTAGATGTCAGGCAGCCCGTCCCCATTCAAGTCCGCTATTGCACAGCTCGTTGTCCAACGTGCTCCCTCGATCGCGGCTGGCCCACTGATGTCTGAGAACGTCCCATCGCCGTTGTTTTGGTAGAGGCGATTCTCGCCTACGTTCGCGACAAAAATATCGGGAAAGCCGTCGTTGTTAAAGTCGCCCACGGCGGCTCCCTGGCTGAAACGATTTTCACCGACCTGGGCCATCCTGGTCACATCGACAAACCGTCCGTCACCAGTATTTCGATACAAGCGGCCAAGGTGCGGACTTTGCACCCGATGGCCGTCAGACGCGGTGCCTCGCGGGTAACACAAATCGGGCCACCCGTCCAAATCAAAGTCTATAACGGCGATTCCAGCCCCCATCAAGTCATAGAAGGCCCGACTGTGGTGGACTGACGCGTCGGCTCCGGCGATTGCAAAATCCAGGCCCGTGCGCTGTGCTACGTCAGAAAAACGAATCTGATGTTCTTCGCCGGAGTCTCGTGGGGAAGTCTGCAACGGGATGTGTTCCACCGAAGGCAGCGGAAATCTTTCGATGTCCAACTTTAGTAACGGATTGGCTTCCGCAACGACGACTGGCGTCTGGGGAGAGAGTCGCGTACGCAGTTCCTCGGCCTTCGCTTTGGCAAGAAGATTACCACCCTCCCGTGTGTCGATCGTGCGATACCAAGCACAGGCCTCGCGCATTCGACCCAACGATTCCAACAGCCCGGCGGCCTTGAGCCAACTTTGGCGCGAGTCGGGGAAGCTATACAGATCATCAATCGTTTTGCTGAGCACGTCCAGTACTTTAACGCGAGCCGACAGTTCTGCGGCCAGCGACTCCTCTCCCAATGCCGACAGCGTCAAAGACAATTGGTGAGTGGCGGGACGGTGGTTGGGATCTCTGAGCAACACTTCAGCGAAACAGCGAGTCGCTCCGCGCGGATCATGAAGCATTTTCGCTAAGGTTCCACGTACCAGCCAGACGTCGGGATGTTCATCTGCTCCCGCAGCAAGTCCACGCTGCCAGCGCGTGAGTGCCTGCTCCGTCGGATCTAGTTCCAGCAACAGCAGACCTTGCTCGGCTTGGGACTCCACGGAGTTCGGCTTGGCAGCCAACGCCTGTTCGACCCAACGGTTAGCTGCCGCGTAGCGGTAAACGGTTTTGGCAATTCGGGCTTTCGCCAACAGCAGATGTGGGTCGTCAGGATGGTGCTGTAGAAACCTGTCCAACTCGGGAGTCTGTAGCACGTCCTCGGGTTTACCCATGAACAGCAAGTCCTCGATCGTACATCGATCCCGCCGCAGCAACTCGTGACGCTGGGCAAGCGCTTCATAAGTGCGGCACTCGATGGTCAACAAGTAAACCAGATTGGCACGGGCCTGGTGCTGTTCAGGATCTTGCGCCAACGCGTTTCGGAAATACTGCTCCGCCTCGGATGGGTGATTCTCGCTCAGTGCAACCTCACCCTTCGCCAAACAATCGCGGGCCTCCGCGGCGGCGGGGTGCTCCTGCGATAAGTCGTCGTTGGCAGGCTGCCGCGCACGGTAGAAAACCCAGCCACCAAAAATTACCGCCGCCAGCAACATCGTGATCCGCCTGAGGTGTTTTTGCCGGTTTGGTGACATAACTAGGAAACCCGATTGACACGCGATGGGTGCTAAAGTGGGCTGTCGTGGCTGGAGATCGCGGTCACTTGTCACCACAGTGCGATGCGGTTGGCGACCAGCACACAGAATACCATCACGAAACGATCTCAGCATGTCCACCCTGACGGTGCCGCTGAACCACCGACCGATTCAAGAGACCCCACGGGAGGGCGGATGCTGACCCATGTTCAGCTCGAATCGAGGATAATTCGCACGGGTCGCGGAAACTGACATTCCTATATTTCTCATAAAAAATGAAAAAGTGTTTGCATTTCGGGAACGGGACTGTTAGAAACTAACTTTAGCCGGAATCAATGCGCTCGGGAAATCGGTGAATGTCAGTTTGCTGGGCCTGACTTCGGAACTTTTTGGATCGCTTAACTCTCGCGACGTTAGTGACACTTTCATTTCTTTTCACGGAGCCTCATTTATGTGTACTTTACGTTCGGTGCCACGGGATCGGAAGGGCTTCACGCTGGTGGAGCTGTTGGTTGTTATCGCCATTATTGGCATTCTAGTAGCTTTGTTGCTCCCGGCCGTGCAGGCAGCTCGGGAGGCCGCGCGGCGCATGTCGTGCAGCAACAACTTGAAACAGATTGGTCTCGCGCTGCACAACTATCACAGCACTTTCAAGACGTTTCCCCCCGATGGGATCTGGCACGGAAATGCGAAGAATACGCCAGGAGTCCTCGGTCTAGGACCTGGTGCCACCGCCCGGTGTTATACCTGGATCGCGCTCATTCTGCCGTTCATTGAGCAACAGCCCCTTTCCGATGCAATTGATTTTAATATCCCTGCGTGGAACCAAGTGATCGGTGCGACACCGAATATCCCTGGGATACCGCTTCGAGAGATAAGTCTTCCAGGTTTGCTTTGTCCCTCAGATCAGTCGTACGCAGAGCTGCCACATGGATGGGGACTCTCCTCCTACGCCGGCAATGGAGGCTACGATCACCATCGGCGCAGGAAAGATCGGGATGATATTTCCGGTATTTTTACCCTGATGGATCCAGTCAAGATTGCAGATGTCACCGATGGCCTCTCAAACACAATTGCCGTGGCTGAGGTAGGGACATACAGCCGTTGCTGCATCGGGCAATGGACCGGTGGCAAGGGCAGGATCCGCATCGGTGGTGAACGTGTCTTTCGGACGGCTCTCGTCGCGCCAACCGGGTGGGTTAATAACCACAGTTGGGTTTTGCAAGCTGGCAAGGGGGAAATCCTCGCTGCGAATGGAACATCAGATGGAGACTGGCTAGCCGGTCATACCGGGCCGCACGCCTCCATGCCGAAATATGTTTACCATTGGCGTCCTAACTCGGAGTGGCCCGGTCCGACCAGCATGCACCCGGGAGGTATTCAAGTAGCGGTGGCGGATGGTTCCGTGAAGTTCGTTGCGGATGGGGTCGCTACTGGCAGAGGTGATCTTTGGGGACGCGGGGGTAACGTGTGGGCTGCAATCCACACTATTCAGAATTATCCAACTGCAACAAACGAAGTTCCGTGGTAAGATGAAGACTGATTAGTTCGCAGGGGGCATGGACATGCCCCCTGCTTTCGTTACATCCGGCTCACTGGAGATATGACACCGATTCGGAATTTCGGTAAGAGTTCTTAGCAAAAAGGAAGTTTCACAATGAAGCAATTCATGAGTATCGTCATGCTGGTGATCCCATCGTTCATGATGATGGCACCGCTGGCGGGTTGTGGTAGTGGTGAGGAGTATGCCGCAGAGGGGGAAGGGGCTCCAATGCTTGACCCAGCAAAAATGGGTGAAGCAGGTGCACTTCCCGCAGGGGGACTCGATGGAAATGAGGCGGCCCCTGGAGACACCCCTTCACCCTGATGTGTCCTGCTCACCGTTGATAGTTGTTCGTTTAACGCGAGTCGTGGCAGCAAATTGCAGCTCGCCGCCGGCTCGCGTTAAACGTCCAATCTAGCTACTTGCGCCCGGTCGTTATTTCGCCGGGCGTTTTTTTTATCACCTTTTGAGTGCGCCCGGCATTTCTAGTCGCAGCTTCTTAAAGTTAGTACTCGGAATTGTGGTGGCCAAAAACGACGTTGCACACAAGTTTGCAAGTCTTATTGCAAGTCTTAAGTCGGATGCGTTCATGATGCGTCGCAGCGCAACTGCCTTGGCGTGTCTGATCGTAGTCGCCGGCTCGATGCTGGTTTTGATCACGTGGAGGCTCGGAAGGGCACTGCCACAGCTTGGCGACGATTCAAAAGCTAATTCTGGCCACGTCGAGGTTTCTCTCGAACCAAGGGATCAACTTCTGCGGCGTGCTGGCGAGGCATTTCAGCAACGCGACTATCGCACCGCTGAAGACTTGGCGGCTCGCGTTCCCGAGTCTTCGGAGTGGTCGACGACCGCCTATCGCATGGCTGGCGAATCGGCCGCGTTACAGGGCAAGTTTGATGCCGCGATCATGCACCTCGACCGTATGACGGATCTCCGCCATCCAGATTTTCTTACTGGAAACGTCATCGCAAGTGACGTCCACTTGGAACAGTACCGGATGTCGGCGGCCGAACGGCGACTGCGACGCGTTTTACGGATCGCTCCAGACCACGCAGATGCGAATCTGGCAATGTATCGCCTCCTATCATCGTGTGCCCGTCGACGCGAAATGGTGCCCCACATACTGGCCGCAATACGTGGCAATCGCTTTCATCCCGACCAACTCTTGGCCTTAACCAGCGAGCCTCGACTTTACCGCCCTTCCTCATTGCTGGAGCCGTGCCGCGCCAACGAACCCGATTACGCGGGAGTTTTGCTGGGAATGGCCCAGGCTGCGATAAATCAAGGACAGCAGCAGCCGGCAAGAGAGTTGCTTGAGCAAGCCCTGAAGCTTGAGTCCGGCTTTCTTCCAGCGCATTCAGGCTTGGGGGCCATCTTGTTGCAGGAATCGAGTGGGGAGGAATTCCTGAGTTGGCACAGGCAACTCCCCAGCCAAGCCGAGGAAGACCCGGATATCTGGTCTCTCCGGGGAGAGTGGGCCGAGATGGCGCACCAGCGGCCGGGCGCCATTCGCTGTTACTGGGAAGCCGTGCGTCGCGACCCGAATCTGCGGCTGGCAGTATTCCGTTTGTCGAAGCTGTTGGCGTCGCGCGGAGAGCACGCTCGAGCGCGACCTTTCGTGCTCCGTTCTCAACAGCTGGACCGCTTGAAAGCACAGGAAGCTCGACTGACCGATAACCGGCCGACGCCGTCCATGGTTCTCGAAATCGCGACAGTATTGGAGGCGCTGGGACGAGTTTGGGAGGTCTGGGGCTGGTGCCAAGTTGCCCTCAATGAAGAGCCCAATCTTGCCTGGGCGCAGCAAAAGGCAAGTGCGATGGAAGCCGTGCTGCGTGAAAATCCGCCGCAGACCCTGGCCTCCGCCAACCCGGCGAGGCAAGTAGATCTGTCCGATTTTCCGCTCCCCGACTGGACCACCCTGTCTTCGATTCCTTCAGCCTTCATTCCGCCGAACATCACGCACGGTGCCATCGCGTTTAAGAATGTCGCGTCGCAAGCGGGATTGAATTTTACTTACTTCAACAGCCCTTCTCCGCCGGGAGCAGGTCGCAAGATGTACGAGTTGACTGGTGGCGGAGTTGCGATACTCGACTTTGATGGGGACAGTTGGCCGGACTTCTACTTAACGCAGGGCTGTGCTTGGCCGCCCCAGGAAGACGTTCACGAACACCTCGATCGGCTGTTTCAGAATCGAGCGGACGGGACGGTAATTGACGCTACCAATGCGGCCGGACTGTCGGAGAATTCGTTCAGCCAGGGAGTCGCGGTCGGCGATATCGACAATGACGGTTTCGCCGACTTGCTGGTCGGCAACATCGGCCGGAATCGGTTGTATCACAACAACGGTGACGGAACCTTCAGTGACGTGACGGTCGTTGCTGGCTTCGAGCGGACGGACTGGACTACAAGCTGTGTGATCTGTGACGTCAACGGGGACAGCCTGCCCGATCTCTACTTCGTGAACTATCTACGGGGAGACGACATCTATGAACGCGTCTGTCGGAATCGAGACGGACGGCCGCGAATTTGCAGCCCGCCTTCGTTTGAGGCTGTGCAAGATCGCTTGCATTTGAATTTGGGCGACGGTCGTTTCGAGGATGTTACCGACCAGGCCGGAATCCGAGCGGCTGGCGGTAAGGGCCTGGGTGTTGTCGCCGCTGATTTCGACGGTTCGGGAAGACTGAGCCTGTTTATCGCGAACGACACGCGTGCGAATTTCTTCTTCCAGAATCAAACGCCACGACGCGGAGATTCTCCGGTATTCGTTGAACAGGCGCTTCAGAGCGGTCTCGCCTTGAATGGCGGCGGTCTCGCGGAAGGCTGCATGGGAATCGCCATTGGCGACTCCAATCGCGATCAGCATCTGGACCTCTTCGTGACGAATTTCCTTAACGAATCAAATACCCTCTATCTGCAAAACGATGGAGTTTTCGACGACGCCACGCGTCAGGCGGGACTAGACGCTGAATCGACGCTCATGCTGGGCTTTGGAACCCAGTTTGTGGATGCCGACTTGAATGGCCATCTCGACCTGATCGTGACAAACGGGCACATCGACGACCTGCGTGATGAAGGTACTCCGTATCAAATGCCGCCTCAGTTCTTCCGAAACCAGGGCGATGGTTTTCGGCTCTTGCCGGCGGAATCGTTGGGCTCTTATTTCGAAGGGAGCTACCTGGGACGCGGACTGGCTCGCATCGACTGGAATCGTGATGGGCTGGAAGATGTGGTGATATCGCACTTGGATGCCCCCGCGGCTTTGCTGGAGAACACCACCGGGGACTCGGGACACGGCCTCGTTGTCAGGCTACGAGGAACCCTCTCGGACCGTGATGCGATTGGAACAACGGTGACTGCCGAGGCGGGCGGAAGCGTTTTTCTGCACCAGCTGACTGCCGGCGATGGTTACCAGGCGAGCAATCAGCGGATCGTTGTGTTGGGTCTCGACGCCGCGGCGTCGATCGATCGGCTGCGCGTCCGCTGGCCTTCCGGAACGGTGCAAGAATTCGCCGACGTGCAAGCCGACGGCGAAGTGGTTATTATCGAGGGGCAGTCCAAACTTGTCACCGTCTCGTCGAAAGCGGAATGAGCCAATGTCCCGTCGCGCCCTTCCAATTGGCCTGGCGTGTCTGATCGTGGTCGCCGGCGCGATCCTGGTTGGGATCATGTGGAAGCCGAACATCGGAACGGCAGTTCCGGAGCCTGGCGAAGATTCTCAAGCCGCGCCTGGCGACGTCGAGTTTCCTCGCGAACCGGACGATCAGCTTTTACAGAAAGCCGGCGAGGCGTTTCAGCGACGCGACTTTCGCACGGCTGAAGAGCTGGCGGCAGGCGTTCCGGAGTCTTCAGAGTGGGCAACGACAGCCTATCGTCTGGCTGGTGAGGCCGCTGCGTATCAGGACAGGTTTGATGCCGCGATCGCGCACTTCGACCAGATGACGGATGACCGGCATCCTGATTTTCTGCTGGGTAACGTCATCGCCAGCGACATCCTCCTGAATCAGCAGTATCGGATGTCGGAGGCCGAGGACCGATTGCGCCTCGTGTTAGAGATCGCGCCGCAAGATGCGGATGCAAATCTGGCGATGTATCTGCTCCTCTCATCGTGTGCCCGGCGACGTGAAATGGTTCCCCACATACTGGCTGCGATGCGTGGAGGCCGCTTCCGTCTCGATCAACTCTTGGCGCTGACTGGCGAGCCCCGCCTCTATAGTCCGCCTCCGCTGCTGCAACGTTGCCACGCAACGGAACCGGAGTACGTCGGAGTGTTGGTGGGAATGGCCCAAGCCGCGATGAATCAGGGAGAGACGAAACGGGCTAGAGAGTTGCTCGAGAAAATCGTGACGATTGAGCCCGGTTTTCTCCCAGCGCAATCACGATTGGGGGCTTTGATCCTGCAGGAGTCCCGTGGGGAGGAGTTCTTGAGTTGGCACGGACGGCTTCCCAGCGAGAGCGATCAAGACCCTGACATCTGGTTGCTGCGGGGCGACTGGGCCACGCAAACGGGCCAACGGCGAGCTGCCATCCGCTGCTATTGGGAAGCCGCGCGGCGCGACCCGAATCTCCGTCCGGCGGTGCTCCAGCTGTCGAAGCTACTTGCTGCTCAAGGAGATGACGATCGAGCGCGACCTTTCGTGATCCGCTCCCAGAATCTACAGCGTTTGAAAGAGCAGGAAGCCAGACTAAACCGCGAAGGGCCGACGCCTGCCGTGATTCTCGAGATCGCGACACAAATGGATAAGCTGGGGCGGGCCTGGGAGACCTGGGGCTGGTGCCGAGCCGCCCTTGAACAGAATCCCGATCTTGCCTGGGCGCAGCGCAAGGCAATCGCGCTCGAAGACGTGCTTCGACAGAATCCGCCGCAGACGCTGGCCTCCGCCAACCCAGCAGGGCAAGTGGATCTTTCCGAACTCCCGCTTCCCGACTGGACCGCCTTGCCGTCGAACCCCCAAGCCATCGACCCCTCGCGCGTCGCGCACGGCACGATTGCGTTTAAGAATGTCGCCGTACAGGCAGGATTGGAATTTGCTTACTTCAACGATCCTTCTCCGCCAGGACAAGGTCGCAAGATGTATGAGTACACGGGTGGCGGAGCGGCAATTCTCGACTTTGACGCCGACGGCTGGCCCGACATCTACTTGGCGCAGGGATGCGCGTGGCCGCCTCGGGAAGACGTTCACGAGCACCTTGATCGGATGTTTCAGAATCGAGCTGATGGCACGGTGATGGATGTTACGGTCGAGGCGGGACTGTCGGAGAATTCGTTCAGCCAGGGAGTCGCGGTCGGCGATTTCGACAATGACGGTTTCGCAGACCTGATGATAGGTAACATCGGCCGGAATCGTCTGTACCGCAACAATGGCGATGGAACCTTCCATGATGTGACGATGATTGCTGGCTTGAATCGGGCGGATTGGACCACGAGCTGCGCGATCTGCGATGTCAACGGTGACGGCCTGCCTGATCTCTACGCGGTGAATTACCTTCAAGGAGACGACATCTATGAACTCGTATGTAAGAACCGAGACGGACGGCCGCAGATGTGCAGCCCAACATCGTTTGAGGCAGCGCAAGACCGGTTGCATTTGAACCTGGGCGACGGTCGTTTCGAGGATGTTACCGACCAGGCTGGGATTCGAGCGGCCGGTGGTAAGGGCTTGGGTGTTGTCGCGGCTGATTTCGAGGGTTCGGGAAAACTGAGCCTGTTTGTCGCGAACGACGGGCGGGCGAACTTCTACTTTCAGAATCAAGCCCCTCGCGGAGAGGCTCCCGTGTTCAGCGAGCAGGCTTATCTGAAAGGTCTCGCCTTCAACGGCAGCGGGCTCTCCGAAGCCTGTATGGGAGTCGCCATCGGGGACTGCGACGGCGATCAGCATCTCGACCTGTTCGTCACGAACTTTTACTCGGAAACAAACACGCTCTATCGTCAGAACGACGCCTTCTTCGATGATGCAACTCGGCAGGCCGGATTAGAGACAGAGTCGACTGCCATGCTGGGCTTTGGCACTCAGTTCTTGGACGCCGACTTGAACGGCCATCTCGACTTGATCGTGACGAACGGGCATATCGACGATCTGCGTGATGAGGGTACGCCGTACCAAATGCCTCCCCAGTTCTTCCGAAACGAGGGAGGAAATAGTTTTCGGCTGTTGCCGGCGGAGTCGTTGGGCGCTTATTTCGAAGGGAACTACCTAGGACGCGGACTGGCTCGTCTCGACTGGAATCGTGATGGGCGGGAAGATGTTGTGGTCTCGCACCTGGACGCCCCTGTAGCTCTGCTTGAGAACACCACGGAGGAGTCGGGACACGGCCTGGTCATCAGACTACGAGGAACCCTTTCGGATCGTGATGCGATTGGAACGACGGTGACTGCCGATGCGGGCGGAAGTGTCTTCTTGCACCAGCTGACGGCGGGCGATGGATACCTGGCAAGCAATCAGCGGATTGTGGTGTTGGGTCTCGCTGCCTCGACGTCGATCGATCGGTTGCGCGTCCGCTGGCCTTCCGGAAGGGAGCAAGAATTCGCCGACGTGCAAGCGGACGGCGAAGTGGTTATTATCGAGGGGCAGTCAGAACTCGTCAGGATCTCGTCGAAAACGGTGTTCTCGCCACGTCAAGTCCATGTAACCGCTCGGTGAACGGGTGACATCGACGGCGGCTTTTCAAGCAAACTCTCTAACGCCCGTCGCAGGGATTCTGAATTGACGACCGGCCTGGTAGGGATTTCGTCGGTTCTGTGAGTAACCTTATTGATCCAGCCCCCTGACGGCATCATAATGTGCAGATGAACCGCACGCTTAAAATCGTTGTGGCGGCTGCTGTGGCGGTCGGGTCCGTTGGATTCGCTTGGTACCGCGTCGCGAATATCCCCAGAGAGCGCTATATGCTTCCTTCGGAGGTCGGCAACCTCCCACCAATGTACCCGGCTACGATTGCCTACGAGCCCATGTCAGCGAAAGGGGCCATCGATCTTCAGGACGCCGAACTCGTAGTGGGAGTCGTGGTCAAGGGTCAACCGCGGGCCTACCCCGTGCAATTGATTTTCATGCACGAGGTGCTCAACGATCAGATTGGCGGCGAGCCGATATGCGTGACATGGTGCGAATTGACGCTGTCGGGGGTCGTCTTTAGCCGCCGCGCCGGTGAGGATCCCCACCGCATGTTTTCGCGCAGCGCCATGACCCATCAAGGCAACTTGATACTGATCGACCAACGGACCCAGAGCGAGTGGAGCCAACTCGGGCACGGGGCGTTTAAAGGCAAATTGGATAAAACACCCTTGACGATTATTCCAAGCGTGCAAACTACCTGGCGACACTGGCACCAAAAGCATCCCGAATCCGAGGTGCTCGATGTGCCGTTTGCCGACGGACCACCCTACCAGTACGTGGGAGAGAAAGCCAGCTTCGGAGTCGAAGAACTCGATCTAGTGATCGGAATCGACTCGCCAACTGTCAAGGCCTACCCCTTCGCGGAGCTCGAGGAACATCCGCTATCCGATCGCGTAGGGGACCTCGACATCCGCATCCACTTCGAGCCCACAGCGCACGCGGCCTGGATAACCGACGCGTCGGGCAACCTACTGCCAGCCGTGACCACGATGCGAGGTGCCTGGTCTTTGTTCAACCCGGAAAGTGGCTACTATACGCGAGTCCGAGGCGAGGGCGAAAATCCAGTCGAGAAACGAGAGGCGAGCGATCGGGGTGAATGAGGATGATGCCCCCCTTGCCTACCACCGGAAGCGGCATCGCCGTATGGTGTGGAGGAGATCGCCGGACCGCCCTAGATCGCGCTTCGGAAAACGCTGGATTCCCAAGGCACCGCTCGCCCGAAGCCATCGAAATACCGGTGGCGCGCCACAGCCGACGGGTACATGGGGACGCCAGAACCACCGCGAAGATCCGACCCAGTTTCAACCATTATCGATCGACCGGCTTTTGTCTGCTTCGGTGGTCGATGATCTACTTGGCTTGCGAGGCTCGCTGAAAATGCGTCTTGGGATATGCGGGCAGATTGGCCTGCTTCTTGTCAGTTCATGCCTGTGCGCATTTGGGTGCTCAAAAGACCGATCGGTCGGCTCGCCGGAGGCTGCTGGAACCGGCAATGAAGTTGTCTCGGGGCACGATCGAATGCTGGCGATTTTGGAGCAGATCAAAGAGCGGGCACCAGCCGATTTCCCTTTCTTCGGGCATCTAGCACACATTCAGACGCGACGCGAACTTGAAGCCCTCGGCCCTGACGACAATCCACTCAAGCGATTCGCGCTCCTGCAAGTGCTCGGATCCCAGGAATTGCACTATGAGGAAAGTCCGCGTCTTGCGATCCAGCATCTGACCGAGGCCTATGAACTTTTCCCACGTCTAGAGCTTGCCGATGCTGACGGTGAGTATTTCGAGGCCTGGAATCGGACCATTTTCTTTCTGGCAGTTGCCTGGCTGAGACTAGGCGAAACCGAAAACTGCTGTGCGCGTCACGGTTCAGATAGCTGCATTCTGCCGATCCGCGGAGGAGGCGTGCATGCGGACGAACAAGGATCCAGGCAGGCGATCAAATACTTTCAACAGGTTCTGGAAAACGTCAGCAATGGAAAAAGCTCGAACAAAGAGCTTGGCAATTTCGCACGCTGGCTGTTGAATATCGCGTACATGACCCTGGCTGAATATCCTCAGGGGGTTCCGCAGCAGTACCTCATTCCCCCGGAGTATTTTCAATCGGAAGTCGAGTTTCCGAGATTCGAGAACGTGGCTCCGAAGCTGGGGCTGGACACATACAATCAAGCTGGCGGCGTCATCGTGGACGATTTCGACAACGATGACTATCTGGATATCCTCACGTCGTCCTCGAACCCAAATACGCAAACACGATTTTTTCGCAACAACCGAGACGGGACGTTTACCGACCGAACTAAAGAAGCCGGTCTGACTGGCATGTACGGTGGCCTCAATATGGTCCAGGCCGATTACGACAATGATGGAAACCTGGATGTATTGATTCTGCGTGGCGCCTGGCATCACGAATTTGGCAACCGGCCCAATTCATTGCTGCGAAATAATGGTAACGCGACGTTTACCGACATGACGTTCGAGGCTGGACTCGGGGAAAGACACTATCCGACAAAGACAGCATCTTGGGCCGACTATGACAACGACGGTAACCTCGATCTTTTCATTGGCAATGAAGACAGCCGCGAATTCGATGCCCCCTGTCAGCTGTTTCGAAACAACGGCAACGGCACGTTTACGGACGTTGCAGCGCAAGCGGGAGTTCAGTCTCGAGTGTATTCCATGGCCACGGTCTGGGGTGACTACGATAACGACCGTTATCCGGATCTTTATCTGGCTGGAGATGCGCCGCCCGATCCACGCAACAATCGCCTTTTCCGTAATAACGGCGACGGAACGTTTACCGACGTAGCGGTCCGGTTGGGTCTGACTCGACCGCAGTATTCATTTCCGGCGTGGTTCTGGGACTTCGATAACGACGGCAATCTTGATCTTTACATCAGCTCGACTCGATCTAACGTGGCACTGCTGACACTTGACGCGCTGAACGCCGATGCGACGACTGACAGCAACGGAATCGTTCGAGGGACGATCGATGATGGCGTTCCGAATGCTGGATCGCGTTCATGGAAATATGAACTGCCGGGGCTTTACCGCGGCAACGGTCAGGGAGGGCTTGAGGACGTGGCCGCGGAACAGAATCTCGATCATCCAACCCAGCCAATGGGAGCTAACTTTGGCGACGTGAACGGAGATGGCTACTTGGATTTCTACCTAGCGACTGGTGATGTCCCCTATTGGGAGCTGAGGCCCAATCTCATGTTTCTCAACAATGCCGGTCGGGGATTCTATAACGTGACGATGGGCGGTGGCTTTGGTCATCTGCAAAAGGGACATGGAGTTAGCTTTGTGGATCTCGATAACGATGGCGACCAAGACGTCTACGTCCAGATGGGTGGCCAGCTGCCGGGCGACAAATACTACGACGCCCTCTTTGAAAATCCGGGTTTTGGCCATCGCTGGATTACCATCAAACTTGTCGGCCACCAGTCCAATCACTCAGCCATCGGAGCAAGGATTCACGTCACGATCGTTGAAGATGGAAAGCCGCGATCGATCTACCGGCACGTGAATAGCGGGGGCAGCTTTGGCTGCAATCCATTGCGGCAGAATATCGGGCTGGGAAAGGCCGAGAGCATTGAGTCGATTGAAGTCTACTGGCCAACGTCCGATTCAACGCAGACATTTCGAAATGTAGCGATGGACCAAGCCATTCAAATCGCCGAGGGTGAGACGCAATTCAAGACGATTAAATTAAACTCGTTTATCCTTGGACGAGACTAGCCCGGATTATTCATCAGCCGCCACGCGCTAGCGTGCGGTTCTCGCGAACTTCGAGAGAACCGCACGCT
>JAQBZB010000532.1 GCA_027622275.1 Planctomycetota bacterium
CAACCTCACCAAAGCTCGCGATGCGACAGAACTAGCCTTTCGGGCCAGGGCTTTTAACATCTTTCCAGGTTATCGCGATTTCGTGTAAGTAGGTGCAATACAAGGAAGTATTCATGCTTGCACGGAGGCAAACGCTATGTCAGGGAAGACAGTTTTGGATCGTTTCATTCAAAAGAATCCGCTAGCGGTCATGACCAGGTGTATCGTGGGTACTCTGATGACCGACGAGCTAGACGAGGTATTCGAGCAGAATCGCAGCCGCCAGTATAACGACACCATCAAGTTTTCGACGGTCGCTACGTCTATGGCCGAGATTGCGTTGGGGACCCTCAAGAACCGCAATCAAGCCTATCTCAAGTACAAACAGGAGCTGGCAACTTCCTTGGTGGCCTACTACGGAAAGCTCAATCGTACCGAACCGAGCGTCTCCGAAGCCGTGGTGCGTTACAGTGCCCAGCAGGCCGCCGGGTTGCTCGACGGCCTCAACTTTCAACCTTGGCAAGTGCTGCCCGGATATCGATGCTTTTCGGTCGACGGCAATCATCTGCAGAAAACACAGAAGCGGTTGAAGGAGACTCGCGGGTTGTGCGCGGCACCGCTGCCGGGCACGGTCGTGGCTCGCTTCGATCATCAGACCGGGCTCTTTGATCAAGCGTACTTGCTCGAAGATGCGCACGCGCAAGAGTCCACAGTGCTGGATCGTGCGGTGGAAGATTTATCTCCGCGCGATTTGATCATTGCGGATCGTCACTTTTGCATCGTGCGATTCATGTTGAAGATTGCTGTCCGTTGCGGCGGCTGCTTCGTGATCCGCCAGCATGGCCGTTTGAAAGGCAAATTGCTGGGAAAACGCAAACGCGTAGGCAAGATCGACTCCGGCATGGTGTACGAGCAAGCGATGGAGATTGGCGACGGAGACGACATGTTGGTGGTGCGTCGCATCACGGTCGAGCTTGACGAGCCGACGCGTGACGGCGACATGGAGATTCACATTCTCAGTAACGTACCGACGATCGACGCGAGAGCCTGCGAGTTGGCGCAGCTGTATCGCGAACGCTGGGAAATTGAAAACGCATTCCACGTGTTAACGATGACGTTGAACTGCGAGATGAACTCGAACTGCCATCCGCGTTGCGCGTTGTTTCTGTTTTGCATGGCGATGTTGGCCTATAACTCCCGGCAAGTGCTGCTGGCGGCGTTGTATGCTGAACACGAGCAAGAGGACGTCGAGATGATGAGTCAGTATCAAGTTTCGCTGGACATCGTCTCACCGATGGAGGGGATGCTGACTGCGGTCAACGAACAGGAGTGGACCGAGCTAACGCCGCAACACCCTCGAGGGATCGCGGCGTTCCTGCGTCGGGTGAGCCGCCACGTCGACGTCCGTGCTTACCGCAAAAGCGTCCGCGGTCCCAAGCAACCTCCGACTAAACGCAAACGTTGCAAAAACGGAACTCACGTATCCACTCATCGACTGCTACAAACACGAAGCCAAAGATGTTAAAAGCCCTGGCCCGTTAAGGGCAGTCTTTGGAAGCTGCCTCTGCAATCGTAGCAGTCACGCGATTGGAGGCTAGACCTAGGCTTGGGAAAACTTGTTGCAACACTTCCTTTGGTTTTGTTCCAGATCAAGGAGGTCTCGCATGGTTTTTGACGAAGTCTTTGAACCGTTTATCGATGAGAGTCCCGTAAGCGTCATGTTTCGAGGAACGCTGGAGGCCGTGTTTTCTTCCGAGCGACTCGACCAGCTGTTCGAGAACGTCGCGGAAAGACAGTACTGCGGCGAGTTGGCCTTTTCCACTTGCGCCGAGCTGCTGAGCTTGGTCGTTACGCGGATTCAGCCGTCTGTACATGCCGCGTACCGCAAGAAGCGTGACGACATCAACGTGTCGGTGAGGTCAATCTACAACAAGCTGTCAGGAATCGAGTCGGCCGTTTCCGAACACTTGGTCCGCGAAACGGCGGCCGACTTGAAATCCATCGTCGAAGAGACGGGCGCCGTCTTGCCGGGCCCACTCGCTGGATATGACGTGCGGATTGCCGACGGTAATCACTTGTCCGGTACCCAACATCGACTGAAGGAACTCCGCGCGATCGGCGATGCACCGCTGCCGGGCCATACGGTGGCAGTTTTGAATCCACACGTCGAACTCGTAGAAGATCTAATCGTTTGTAGAGACGGCTATGCCAGTCAAAAGCCAATCTATATCCGACTGCTCGATCAAGTGCGGCGTGGGCAATGTTGGATCGCAGATCGTGATTACAGTACGCTCAACTTCTTGGGGGGAATTGCGCAACGCAAAGCATATTTCGTGATCCGTCAACACGGCAGCCTGAAAGGACAGCCGGTGGGGCGTCGCCGACGGGTGGGGCGCATCGACACCGGCGTCGTTTACGAACAAGATTTGCGTTTGACGACGACGGAAGGAGAGGAGCTCACCGTACGCCGGGTGACACTGAAATTGGATGAACCGACACGTGACGGAGATGCGGAGCTCCACTTGTTGACGAACCTGCCGAAGAAAGTGTCTGCTTCCAAGATCGCCGTGGCCTATGCTTCGCGTTGGCAAATTGAAACGGCTTTCGCCAAGTTGACGACTGTACTGAAATGCGAACTAAACACGTTAGGCTATCCGGAAGCTGCGTTGTTTGGATTCTGCTTGGCAGTGGTGATGTACAACGCTATGAGTGTGGTACTGGCCGCCTTGCGCGCGAAGCATCCCGAAGTTGCTGCATCATCTACGGGAACCGGCACCGCCAAGAAAGCGACCACCTTTTCGTTTTACTACCTTGCAGACGAGATCAGCGGCGTTGCGCGAGGCATGGCCATCGCAATTCCGACCGCGCACTGGACGAGCGCTTTTGCCAATCTGACCCCCAAGCAGTTGGCTAAGAAACTGCTCTGGTTGGCGAGTCGCGTAAACGTCGATGAATTCCTTGCCAACCCATACGGTCCGCAGCAACGCACGAAGAAGAAACGAAAGATGACGACACGCGGCAGAAATGTCTCGACGTACCGAATACTTCAAAAACGTGCCGGCAAAACCGTACATAGATGACAGCTTCCAAAGACTGCCCCTCACAGGGCTCGGGTAGACGCTGAACTGCGAGCATCCTTTGGTTGAGA
>JAQBZB010000170.1 GCA_027622275.1 Planctomycetota bacterium
ATGATGGCGGAAGATTACCCCAATCCTCAAAACGTACCAAGATCGATTCTTCGCCCGTGGACGGTTACTCGAATCGTTAGAATCGCAACTGTCGGAACAGGACGCACAGTTCGCCTCCTACAACCTGGGCGGCAGCGCACAGAAGGACGATAATTGCGGAAGTTGCCAGAAGGGGAAAGGCGATTGCAATTGCAACGACCCCGCATGGTATGCCGCTTACGAGGTCACGATCCTCCGCCCCTATGTCAGCGACGCGAACTTTGGGCCGGGATTTGGTAATCAGTACGGGGCCGGCCATCGCTTCACGCTCGGTTACGACGGTGGTCAAGGCATGGGAGCCCGACTCCGCTACTGGACCTACAATCACGGCCATGGCCATACTCCGCCGGTCTCTGGAATCTCCAATGTGCATCTCAATATGGACGCTCTGGACCTCGAGGCAACGCTCCATTCGCAAATGGATTGTTGGGATCTGATGCTCGCTGGCGGTATTCGTTATGGACGAGCTGGGTTTTCTGTTGGAGGACCTGAGACGTTCTTCGAGGGCGCCGGTCCCACGGTGGCGATCGAAGCCCAGCGTGAAGTCGGCTCCCGCGGTCTCTATCTGGTCGGCAACGCCCGCAGTTCTATGTTGATCGGCAAAATCCACAACCCCGCTGATAACCTCGGCTTCGCGTTTGGTGGCGGTTCTGTAGCGCCCACGGTCGACGACGAAATCACCGTCGTGCTGGAAAACCAGCTGGGTGTTGGCTGGACCCGCGAATTGCGACGTGCCGACCTCGACTTGCGCCTCCTCTGGGAAACGCAATTCTGGATGAACGACACGTTCGCGGATGAGTTCAACGGGGTTGGATCGAACCTCGCGTTCAGCGGTTTGACCGTGTCCACCACTCTGCGATATTAAGCTAAGTAGTTACTGTGTGTGATTGCTAGGCCACATGCCCGCGGCAACGTTCTCCCGCCGCGGGCATGTTTCATTTCTTGACGCGCTGCCGGCGCCTCGAAGAAACTACTCGAAAAAGAAAATCAGCGGCAATCCGACCGCTACCCAGCCCGCATCCAACAGCCAATTGACGCGGTCGGCGGTGAACACAAACGAAGCCACCGCGACTGCGAATAGTAACGAACAGAGAACGCGAAACTCGGCGTCGAAGTAACCCGGCCGATCGGTGCCGTCATTTGGTTCTGGCGACATGTTCGTGTTGTGTCGTGAGCAGTTTGGCCAAAGACATGGAAGGACAGTCGGTAAATGTACCACCAGAACCGTTTCTCTGCCCGAGATGCTTTCGAACTTGCCCACGCCTCCCGAGTGTCGGACTCGCGCGCGAAGGGCTTTCCGGCCGCGTCTCGTCTAATGATAATCGAGCGGCGACTGAAAGAACTCAAACCCGAACCGAAAGGGTAGAAAATGAGACAATCTCTGCTGCTGGCTGTATGCCTCGCCGCGACGACAGCCACCTCGCGCGCCGAGCCGATTCATGTTCTCGTGTGGGACGAGCGTCAACCGCGCCAGGCGGAAGCTTACGACAACTTTCTCGGCGACGAAATCGCCTCGCGATTGCGGGCAGCGGCGGACGACTTTGAATTACGCTCGGTGGCCTTGGACGATCCCGAGCAAGGACTTGGCGCCGGGAACCTCGAGTGGGCGGATGTGATCGTCTGGTGGGGGCATGTGCGGCAAAAAGAAGTCACCGTCGAGAACGCGCGCCGGATCGTTGATTACATCCGCCGGGGCGATCTCGATCTGATCGCGTTGCATTCCGCTCATTGGGCGCGGCCGTTTGTCGAGGCGATGAATTGGCGAAGTGTGGAAGATGGCCGCCGGCACTTCGAAACTTATGCTAAAGACAAATCGCTGACGATTGAAACCGTTTCGCCGCCGCGCGAGTACACAGTCCCCACGCACGGCAGCGCCTTGACCCCCGCCTACTTTGGATTCAAGAAGTCCGCCGCCGAGTTTCACGGACTGATCCATCTGCCGTGGTGCTGCTTCCCGGACTACCGCGCGGACGGCAAGCCCAGCACAATCACTGTCAAGTCACCGCAACATCCGATCGCCGCGGGATTGCCCGCGACGTTTCAGGTCAATCAAACCGAGATGTACAACGAACCGTTTCACGTGCCCGCGCCCGACGAAGTGATCTTCGAGGAAACCTGGGAACTTGGCGAGCGTTTCCGCAGCGGGATGGTTTGGAATATCGGCAAAGGCAAAGTCTTTTACTTCCGCCCCGGACACGAAACGTTTCCCGTCTACAAACAACCTGAAATGATCCAAGTCATTGCGAACGCGTGCCGCTGGCTCGGCAGAAACGAGTAGCCGCGAATGCGAATTCATGTGTTTGCCATTTCGATGTTCTCGCTCGCCGCGACCGT
Source organism: Planctomycetota bacterium (assembly GCA_027622275.1). Classification (GTDB taxonomy): domain Bacteria; phylum Planctomycetota; class Planctomycetia; order Pirellulales; family Pirellulaceae. The sequence continues at coordinate 2,374 of JAQBZB010000170.1, forward strand.
ATTTGCCGGCAGCGACAAGCCCAACATTCTGTTGATCCTCGCCGACGACTTGGGGTACGGCGACGTTGGCTGTTACAACCCGCAGTCGAAGGTTCCGACGCCCCATCTCGATCGTCTCGCCGCGCAAGGCATTCGATTCACCGACGCCCACAGCCCGTCGACCGTGTGTACTCCCACACGCTACAGCTTGCTGACCGGGCGGATGGCCTTTCGCACGGGGTTCAAAGGGGTGTTCGACGGCGCGGGCGGGCCCTGTTTGATCGAAGCATCGCGGCTCACGTTGCCGGGAATGCTGCAACGAGCGGGTTATGCAACGGCGTGCTTCGGCAAGTGGCACGTGGGGCTGACGTTTTTTGATAGTCAGGGCACGCCAATCCATCAGAACGGCTTGGAGGCCGTCAAACGCATCGACTACGGCCGCGCGATCCCCGACGCGCCGACCCATCGCGGCTTCGATCACTTCTTCGGCACGGCTTGTTGCCCAACCACCGATTGGCTGTACGCCTGGATCGACGGCGACCGGATACCCGTGCCGCCGACGCGTATCATCGACCGATCGTCGCTCCCCCAACATCCTTACTCGCGCGACAATCGACCCGGCATGATTGCGCCGGACTTCGATCTCGAGGAAGTCGATCTTGTGCTGTTGGATCGCAGCAAACAGTTTCTGCGGGATCATGTCGCGCAGACGCCGGATAAGCCATTCTTTCTGTTCCATTCGACTCAGGGTGTGCATCTGCCTTCATTTCCGGCGGATCGCTTCAAGGGCCAGACGGATGCCGGACCACACGGCGACTTCATCTTCGAGTTGGATTTCGTCGTCGGCGAACTGTTGAAGACGCTCGACGAACTCGGCGTGGCCGACAATACGCTCGTCATCTTCACGAGCGACAACGGACCCGAAGTCACCACCGTCATCAACATGCGCGGCGATCATCAGCACGACGGCGCGCGTCCGTGGCGAGGCATGAAGCGAGACAATTGGGAAGGCGGCCACCGCGTGCCAATGCTCGCGCGCTGGCCCGGCCGGATTGATCCCGGCAGCACGACGGCGCAGACGTTTTGCCTGACCGACGTGATGGCGACTTGTGCCGCCGTCGTCCATGCCGACTTGCCGAACGACGCGGCGGAAGACAGTTTTAACTTCCTGCCGGTTTTGACGGGCAGCCAACGGGAAGACCAGCCCATTCGCAACTATACGCTGCACCAAACGATCAGCCTCGCGTTGGCGATTCGCCAAGGTCCGTGGAAGTATTTGGATCATCAAGGGAGCGGCGGAAACAACTACGACCGGCCGAATCTCAAGCCCTTCGAGCTACAGGACACCGCCCCCGACGCGCCGGGGCAGCTCTATCATCTAGCCTCCGACCCCGGCGAGACGACCAACCTCTACTTCAAGCACCTCGCGGTTGCCCAGCAATTGAAATCGAAGCTGGACGAGTTTTGCGAAAGCGGCCGAAGCGCGCCGCCGCGATAAGCGAACCAGACGAAGCGGCGGAGTACAACGAGGATCAGAAACCGCAGCCGCGTTCGCCGCTGAACAGTGATGACCATTCACCACAACAACGCGATCTCAAATCTGACCGCGATTCGGTTTCATGGCCTTTGGATTCCCGGCTCGAACGCGCGCACCGACGTCTTTCGATCAGCGCTAATCAGACCCAGATGATTCACCGGGATCAACTGCCAGCCGGGGTCATCGCTGAGCGGCTCGGAGCTGGCAATCACTGTCTCCTCGCCGGACTCCGGTTCAATCATTTGGCAGACGCCTTCGTCGCACGTATAGCGGCGGCCCGTATTGAGATACAACGTGTCCGCGCGTTCGCCGGCGTCGGTGGTATACCGGAGCACTACCGCGCAGCGACCGTCGGTCACCGCGACGTTTATGTACGACTCATCGGTACTGCCCGCCTCGCGGCGGAATGTCACGATTCGCGAGACCGCCGCGGAAAGCGCCGTCGCCATCCGCTGTTCGACCGCTGCCTCCGTCGCGTCGCGTTGCAGATACTCCAGGAACAGCGCAAACAGATGCTCGGAGTCGGTCGTACCGTAAATCTCCTGAAACACGTCATCCGATAACTCCGCCAACAGACGCCGCCGGATTTGACTGAATCCGCCGATGTCGCCATTGTGCGCCAGCGCGTATTGCCGCCAGACGAACGGATGACAGTTCATCTCGGCCACCGGATGTCCCTGTGTCGCCGCGCGGACATGCGCCAGAATGCAAGGACTTTCGGTCACTCGGGCCAGTTGCCGCAAGTTGGCGTTGCTCCAGGCTGGCGTCACCGATCGGAATAGACCCGGTTCGGCGCTTAACTGTGGGACATAGTATGCCACGCCAAAGCCATCGCCGTTGAGCGGCTCCTCGCGTTCACGAGCGTGTGAGCTTTGGTGGATCAACGAATGATCCGGCTCGGTCAGCAGCGAGCCGAGCGTAATCGTCGGACCAAGGTACAGCGTGAACCGGCACATGGACGAGTCCCTTTCAACCGGCGGAATGGGAATCAGGAACTAACAATTGATTCTACGCTGCTGATTCTACGCTCCGCGCTGCCGCGTCCGCAAAAAAAGATTTCTGCTTTTCTGGCATGCCGGTTCGGCTAATTCTTCGCCTTTGATCGTCGCCTTCACACCGTGCGACAGCGTGCTTTAGGGCTGTAGGTGCGATGCGAGCCGAACGAGTAGACGGTCACACCGGGCGGCATCAATGCTGCCGATCGTGCCCGTGATTTCGGTAGCGTCGCTCGCGTACAAATAGCTCAAACGAATTGATGACTCTCGATGCAGACCCGAGGCCGCGAAGTCTATGTCCCCAGTCGAAACGACTTCGTCCCAATCGTTGGCTAACTGGTCCAGACGCGTACTGCTGCCACAAATGAGCACGTTTTGAAATGTTCCCGGCAACAGTGAAAGCACAAGTGCGGGTCGGAGCTTGGCGGGGCCGCCCGATGCTTGTGGGAGCGAGATCAAGACAACATCGCCGGGACTCACGACCTAGCCTTTCCCTTGCAAATCGGCTGCCGTGTATTCCGGTTCGTCGTCGCCGTATGCCTTGGCAAGTTGCAACTTCCCGAACACCTGCCAGCCGAAGCGTTCATCGCGGGAACTCAAATACCGCGCGTAATCGAGCAACTGTTCGACACGATCGTCTGGCAAGTCACACGCAATCTGCGAGATCGCTTCTCTGGCGTTCATAACAAATCTCCTTGGCGAGGAAGACTTCAGTCGCTGTGATTTCTCTTCTACGTTTTGATCTGCACCAACTCCGACTCAGGCTCCACCGCGGCGACTCGCGTGTCTTTCCACGCGGACGCATCGAAATTCTTCGTGTAGACGCCGTATTCGTGGAAGGCGATCTTCTTGGCAAGCCAATACACCCAGCTCTTTTCCGGGATCTCGCTCCCTGGGTTGTATTGCGATGGACGTGTTGTCATGGCGTCGAGTTCTGGCATGGCGGTGCCGCGAGCGGTTGAGTCCTTGGCCGAATGTTTCTCGACGAGTTGCTTCATGATGTCGGGCCGTTCCAGCGCGATGCAACCGCGGGTGTGTGTGGCGGCGGCTTCGCGGAAGTCGCGGAGGAATTCCGAATCGTTGAAGACTTCGCGCAACGGTCGCTCGTCGTGGATCGAGTCTTTGGAAAACTGAATGATGGGGCAAGGTTCGATGTCGCCCCAAGGGCTGATGTGATGTGTGAAGCCAGTGGCCATCGGGCAGAGTGCTTCACCATCGGCATCATAGTACGCGTCGATGAAGATGATCGGCTTCTTCACTCGCATATCGACGACGAACTGACGAGCCTGCTTCTGTTGTTCTTGCGTCAGCGACAATGCCTCCGACGGATCGGGGCCGACTGGGCGATAGATGTGGAACCAGGTGTACAGCACACCCATCTCGATCAATCGATCGAGCCAAGCTTCTTGCAGCAAGTCCTCGTAGTTCGACTGGCACAAACTCGTGCAAACGCCGGTCATCACTTTGTTGTTCAGGCAGTTCTGAATGCCTTCCATCGACTTGCTGTAGACGCCGGTCTTGCCGCGACGCTCGTCGCTGATGACTTCGCTGCCTTCGATACTGACCAGCACGGTCACGTTGCCGCACTTGCGTAGCCGCTTGGCGACTTCGTCCGTGATGAAGTGCCCGTTCGTGAAGACTTGGAAGTAGACGTCGGGATGAGCTTCGAGGATCTCGAACAACTCGCCGTGCATGAACGGTTCGCCACCGAGCAAACCGAAGAACGAGTTGCCCATCGCCTTGGCTTCGTTGATCATCCGGTTCATTGCCGGGACGTCGATCTTTTGCTGCTTCGCCGCCACGTCGACCCAACAGCCCTGACAACGCAAGTTGCAGCTATTGATGATCGAGATGTACAGGTAGGGCGGAAAAAACTCGCCGCGCTTCAGCCGTGCCTTATGCTTCTGCACGGACCGCAGACCCTTGACCCCCATATTCCAACACAGCTTCCAGAGCAGACGCTTGTCCGTCTCCAACAGCATCCGCTTCGCCATCCTGAGATACATCATGAGCCTCTTCGAGATTCTTTCGTTCGCAATTCGATGTGTCTCGCCAGTATAACACCGGCGGGCAGTAGAGAAACAGGAACGGGCAGGCTATGATCGGCGAAATCAACGGCCTTTTTACTTGGAGCTTCCCCATGAAGACTCAGAATTTTCGGCTCACCGTCCTGGTGCTCGCGACTCTTGCCATTGCCTCCTTGGCAACCTCGGCTCAGGCTGCTGACGCGATATCGAGTCGAATGCAAGAGTTCGCCAACGCGAAGCAATTCTCCGGCTCGGTCACGCTGGTCGCGAATGAGGGCCAAGTCATTCACTTGGAAGCGGTCGGGTTGGCGGACGTTGCGACAGGCCAGGCGATGACCAAGGATTCGATCTTCGCCATCGCTTCGATGACCAAGCCGATCACGGCGACCGCGTTGATGATCCTGCAAGACGAAGGCAAACTCTCGGTCGATGATCCGGTCGCGAAATACGTGCCGCAGTTCAAAGACGTGGCGCTCGCGGACGGCCCGGCCAAGACCGAGATGACGATTCGCCACTTGATGACGCACACTTCTGGACTGGGCGGCGAGCAGCGGTGCATCGGCTCGCTCCAGGCGACGGCCGAGGAACTCGCCACGCGCAAGTTAAGCTTCGAACCGGGAACGAAGTGGCAATACAGCCCCGGTCTGAACGTCTGCGGTCGGATCATCGAAGTTGTCAGCGGACAAGCGTACGAAGAGTTTCTTGCCCAGCGGATCTTCAAGCCGCTGAAGATGGTCGATACGACCTTCGCGCCGAATGACTCACAACGCAAACGCATTGCCAAGCTCTACCAACCGGGTGAAGACAAGCAATCGCTGGCCGTCGCAGCGCACTGGATCACCGACCTGTCCGGCGATACCGTGCCCAATCCCTCGGGCGGACTCTTCTCGGCCGCGCGCGACCTGGGGGCTTTCTATCAAATGATTCTCAACGGCGGCGAACTTGATGGAAAGCGAGTCGTTTCGCGAGAAGCCGTCGAGCAGATGACAACGATTCAAACCGGCGACATCGTGACTGGATTTACGCCGGGCAACGGTTGGGGACTGGGATGGTGCGTCGTCCGCGAACCGCAGGGCGTTACGAAACATGTCTCGCCCGGAACGTTCGGCCACGGCGGCGCGTTTGGAACGCAAGGCTGGGTCGATGCCAAGACGCAAACGATCTACGTCCTCATGATCCAACGCGCAAAGTTCGGCAACAGTGACGGGTCGGACATTCGCGGTGACTTTCATCGGCTCTCCAACGCGGCGACGTTACCCAAGAAGATGGTTGCCGCGAGCTTCCAAGGTGATTTGACGCAGATCAAATCGCTCGTTGAGAGCGGTGCCGAAGTTGACGCGACCGACCATCGTGGATTGTCGGCTTATCAAGCTGCTCGGATGCGAGGCCATGAGCAGGTCGCGATATGGCTTGCCGAACAAGGGGCCGACACGAAGCGGCCGTTCGCGGACGCCGGCGTCTACGTTGAGACAATGCTGACTGAGTTGGCAAAGCCCGACGAACCGGGAGTCGCGGTACTCGTCTCGCGCGGGGGAAAGATTGTGTTCAGCAAAGGCTACGGCCTCGCGAACGCGGCAGACAATGTTCCTGTAACACCCGAAACCAAGTTCCGCATTGGCTCGGTCACGAAGCAGTTCACAGCCGCCGCCATTTTGAAGCTGCAAGAAGACGGGAAGCTGAACATTACCGACAAGCTCACCAAGTTCATCCCCGATTACCCGCGAGGGGACGAGGTAACGCTGCATCATCTGCTGACGCACATCTCGGGGATCACCAGCTACACGTCGAAACCGGACTTCTTCGCGCACGTGACGAAACCGATCGAGCCCTTGGATCTGATTGCCTCGTTCAAGCAAGACAAGTTCGATTTCGATCCGGGCGAGAAGTGGTCGTACAGCAACTCGGGTTATTTTCTGCTGGGCTACATCATCGAGCAGGTCTCGGGCAAGAGTTACGGCGAGTATCTCGCCGACGAGTTCTTTAAGCCGCTGGGCATGCACAACACGGGCGTCCATCGCGCGGAGTTGGAATTGGAGCACGAAGCCGGTGGGTATTCTTATGCAGACGGCAAGTTCGCCGTAGCGTTGAATTGGGATATGTCGCAGGCCGGTGCCGCCGGCGCGTTGTACTCGACGGTCGGCGATCTGCACCTTTGGAACGAAGGCATCTTCGGCGGCAAGGCCTTGAAGCAAGAAGCTTTGGCGGCCGCCTTCACGCCAGCCAAAACGAAAAGCGGCGACACCGGATACGGTTACGGTTGGATGTTGGCCGAGCAACGGGGTCTCAAGACGATCGGCCACGGCGGCGGTCTGCAAGGATTCGCGAGCTATCTCACGCGATTCCCCGACCAAGAGCTAACCATCGCGGTCTTGCACAATGCGTTACCATCCTCCGGGACGATCGAACCCGGAAGCATCGCGTCACACGTCGCCGAGTTCTATCTCTGGGAACAAATGCGTTCACAGCGGCAACATGAAGTCGATCCGAGCGTCGATCCGAAATCGTATCTCGCATTGGTCGGACGCTACGACTACGGCGCGGCGATCTTGGCGGTGACGACTGAAGACGACCATCTGTATGCCCAAGTGACCGGCCAACCGAAGTTCGAGATCTTCCCGGCCAGTCTGTCACGCTTCTTCTGGAAAGCCGTGGAAGCCGAAGTCGAAATCCTGCGTGACGATGACGGCAAGGTCATCGCCGTGCAACACACACAAGGCGGCCGCACCTTCAAGGCGGCGAAGCTGCCCGACGAGGAAGAAGTGAAGCTCGCGGCCGAACTTCTCGACAGCTATGCCGCGACTTACGACCTCGGAGCGCTTGGCAAGCTGGTTGTCACTCGCAAGGACGATCACTTACTCGCCAAACTCGCCGCGCAACCGGCGTTCGATGTCTACGCCAAGTCCGAAACCGTTTTCTTCTTCAAGATCATCAAGGCCGAAATCGAGTTCGTCAAAGACGACGACGACGAGGTTGAAAAAGTCATCCTCCGCCAAGGGCCATTGAAACTCGACGGCAAACGGATCGACTGACGTGGCTGTAGAATTGAAGCGAACACGAAGACCGTTTTTGGCTGACCACGCTTCACGCCGTGGGGAGTGAGACATTTGGACGGCGGTGACTTGTCACCGCTTTCTTTCGCGGCCGAGCCCCTTCCTATGCCGAAAGAAAGTGGCTTCGCCACAGACCAAAGCGGTGACGAGTCCCCGCAGTCCAAAACACGACTTGTCGGGTCCCATCGTCGGTCTCACATTTTTCTAGAATTGCTGCTTGACTTACGAATCCCAGTTGACTACAAATATAGTCACAGTTGCCTACGCAAGTAGTCAAGGAATTCCATGAGCAAGAAAAAAACCAAGATCGGCCAAGAGGAACTCGCCGTCTTTCGGTTCATTCAGCAGACGCATCCGGTCACGGTGCGGCAGGTCGCGGACCACTTTGCCGGTGCCGGCAAGGCGCGGACGACCATCCTGACCATGATGGAGCGTTTGCGAACGAAGGGGCTTCTTTCTCGAGACGAGACGAGCGGCGCGAATCGTTATTCGCCCGCCGTCGAGCCGGGAGAACTGATGCAGTCGCTGGTAGGCGACTTCGTGACAAAAATCCTTGGCGGCTCGGTTTCGCCGTTTGTTGCCTATATGACCGAAGCGGGCGAGATCTCGGATGAAGAGCTGGCGGAACTGAAACAAGCCGTGAGGGACTTGGACAAACGACGCCAGGACAACAAGTAGCGGGAGTTCGATTCATGGGCGAGTTTTTGCAAGCCAGCCACTGGTTAGCCGACAGTTGGGCGAGCGCGATTTGGCGGGCGAGTTGGCAAGGTAGCATCGCGATCGTCATCGCACTGATTGCCTGTCAGCTGATGCGATCTGCGCCAGCGTGGACCAGATGTTGGCTGTGGCGTTTGGTCGACGTAAAGTTCTTGATCGTTGTCGTTCTGCTCACGCCGCTCCGCCTGCCGATACTTCCGGCCAATGCCGGCGGCGCGCAGCATCCACTTGCGGATGCGGATCTCCCGTTGTATCGAACGGAAGATTCCGTCGAGCTAAGTCTCGTCACGCAACCACCGCTTGTCGCTTCGCTCGAAACGCGACAAGCCGCGCTCGTCGCCTGCTTCACCCTGTGGATGATTGGCGTTCTCGTCCGCCTGGTCTTGCTCGGACTCGAGTGGCGACGGGCATCCCAAATCCAACGCGAACCGATTCTCACACCGTCGCTGCTCGATGCCTGTGAAGAGCTGTCAGCCAAGTATGGCCTGCGGTCGCCACCACGACTGACTTCATCGCCCGCCGTTGCCGTACCGCTGCTGATGGGCATGATCCAGCCAACGATTGTGTTGCCGGAACGGGCGCTGACGAGTTGCTCAAGTCACGAGCTGCGATTGATTCTGAGCCATGAGCTGGGACATGTTCGACGCGCCGACCTGTGGTGGAGCTGGTTGCCGGCGATCGTTCACGCGCTGTTCTTCTTTCACCCGCTCGTCTGGTTCGCACATCGGCAGTGGCGGTTGAGCCGCGAGATGGCGTGTGACGAGTTGGCGATCATCCAATCGAAGTCGCAAGTAACTGACTACGCCAAAGCCTTAATGCAAGTTGCGGTCCACGGCTCCGAGCATTTGCGCGCGTGCCGGGCGTTCAGCACTGTTTCCGTATCCGAATCGTCCACGTCACTTCGAAGGAGGTTGGTCGCCATGCGTCATTTCCGAAGTCCCTCGCGTTTCCGCTCAATTGCCTATGCGGCGGCGCTGGTTAGCGCATGCCTGTTTGGAGTCATTCCCTGGCAGCCGGTCGCTCGCGCACAAAAGACCGAGGATGCACCGCCGAAAACTGAACCGGCGAGCCAACAGTCCTTGGGAAGCAACATGGGGTTCGAAGAGCAGGCTGCCAACAGTCAGCCTGAGTTCTGGGCAGGAGGGGGCAAGGGATATTCACTCACGCTGGATGGCGAAGTGAAACACTCAGGCAAACTCAGCGGGAAGATCGCGTCTCTGGGCGAAGGCGTCGGGGGCAGCTATACCCAGTGCATGACGGCCGCTCCGCTGCTCGGCAAACGAGTTTCCTACACCGGCTTTATCAAAACCGATATCAAGAACGGGCACGCAGGACTCTGGATGCGAGTCGACGGTGGGGATCGGAAGGTACTCAGTTTTGACAATATGAGCGATCGCCCTATTAAAGGCGTGACCGACTGGAAAGAGTATGAAGTCGTGCTGGACGTCCCGGAGTCGGCCACGGGAATCTGCTTCGGGTTCCTGATACAAGGCAGTGGCGGCAATGTGTGGGGTGACGACTTGAAGATTCGAATCGTTGGCGACGCTGGCCAAGGGTCCGCGACCACCGGCATGTTCGCCGAAACGCCGATGAATACAGATTTCGAAGAGAAAAGGAAAGGAAGCGATCTTCCCGAAAGTTGGGGCGGTGGCGGCAAAGGCTATCTACGAACGCGAGATGCGGCAGTGGCGCACAACGGGGCAGCCAGCGGACGGATCGAACAGCAAGACGCCAGCGGCACGTTTGGAAGTCTTACGCAATCGATGGATGCCGAGAAGTACTTGGGAAAACGGATCAAGTACACCGGCTATCTCAAAACCAACGAGGCGAAGGCGGCCGGCTTGTGGTTGCGGGTTGACGGCAAGTCGAAGCCTCTCGGCTTCGACAACATGCAAAACCGTCCAATTCGAGGAACAACGGATTGGACCGAATATCACGTTGTTCTCGACGTTCCCGAAGAAGCGACTCGAATCGTCTTTGGCTTCTTGCTCGGCGGTTCTGGGACCATTTGGGGCGACGACCTGGCGATCGAGATCGTTGGACCCGCTGGCGAGGGAACTGCGACAACAGGTATTCCGATACCGTAAGCGGTCGACGCGTTCGTAGTGGTACAGTTTGAAGAAAAAGAAGCCCGGCTTTTCGCAAAAGCCGGGCTTCCGAACTGCCAAATGTACCGCTACCGTTTTTCAGATAATGTTGACTGGGAACCCGATCTGAACGAGAATCGCAACTCCAACAGAAATTCGTTCGCGCTCCTGCCAACCACATTCCCGCCCCGTCCGACAGCTCATGCCCGCTCATCCATGTCGCCTCCAACGCCGTAGTTTTCTGGGCATCGGACTGGCAGGCGGTCTGTCCATGTTGTCGACCAAAACGATCGGTGCGGATCGCATCGCTCGGGCGAAGAACGTTTTGGTGATTTACGAACAAGGCGGGCTCTCGCATATCGACACGTTTGATCCGAAACCGGCGGCTCCGGTCGACCAGCGCAGCCCGTTCGAACCGATCGCGACCAATGTGCCGGGGATCCAGTTCACTTCGCTATGCAAGAACACCGCGAAAGTGGCCGACAAACTGGCCGTCGTCCGGTCGATGTATCACAAGGGAGGCGCGGTCAACGGCCATCCCGATGGAACGCAATACGCGCTCAGCGGAGCGGTGCCAGGCGGACCGCTCGAGATGCCGGATATTGGCGGAGTCGTTTCGCATCGGCTCGGCACGCGCTGCGATTATCTGCCGCCCTACATCATGGTGCCCGGCAATCACGAACAAGCTGCGCAGACGCATCAAGGTTTTCTGCCCGCCTCGACTAAGGTCTTCAAGACCGGCGGTCGCGACTTGTCCGATCCCAAGTGGAAAGTGCCGGACCTTGGTCTGTTGGCTGGCATCGACTCGCGCCGCTTCGAGAATCGCCAGGATTTGTTGAGCAATCTCGACGTGGCCGTGGCCGCACCTGCTCCACCAATCGAGAACCTGCAAGCGCTCCGCGAGCAAGCCGCCGAGATGCTGACGAACCCAGCCGCCGGCAACGCGTTCAATCTGGCCGAAGAACCCGACGCGATTCGCCAGCAATATGGAACCGGCCATCGCGGCCAGTGCTATCTGCTCGGCCGGCGGCTGATCGAACGGGGCGTCCGGTTCGTCACCGTCGATGTCCGCGAGCCGCTGTCGGACGCCACGCCTGGCGGCTTCAACATGAACTGGGATCATCACGACTTGATCTATACGAGTGGCTCCTGCGGGACCGTTCGGGACAAAGCGGGCGGCGAGGGCCGTTACGGAATCGGTCACTGGGTGATGATGGGCAGCACCGATCAAGCCTTCGCCGCCTTGATCGCGGATCTCGACCAACGCGGCTTGTTGGACGAGACGCTGGTCTGCTTCATGACCGAGTTCGGTCGTACGCCGAAACTGAACAAGTTCCAAGGCCGCGATCATTGGGCCTATGGTTATTCGCACCTGTTTGCCGGTGCCGGAGCTCCCGGCGGCCAAGTCATCGGCCGCACGGATCGGGACGGCGGCTACGTCGCCGAACGCCCTTATCTACCCGAAGATGTTGCCGCCACGATCTATGACAAGCTCGGCGTCGACCGCAACCGGCCGGTCTACACGCCCAGCAATCGCCCTGTCTTTCTGGCCGATCACGGGCAAAGGATTGAAGAACTTTTCTAGTGCGGCTCCCGTGTCCTTGTAGCGGAACTCGCAAGAGTTCCGACTGGCATCGATGAATTCCGATGGAACTCTCGCGAGTTCCGCGACCAGGGAGCGATACGCTCGCTAGTCAATATCTTCCTCGCCAGGCTCTGGCAACCAGAAGCACAGGATCGACCCCGCGCCATACACAAAGACAGCCACAATTGCTGCGGTAAAGGCAATTTTCGCGGCGGGAGTCTCGCCCGGCATGAAGGCTTTCGTTGCGAGCGTACTGGTCACCCAAGCGAACGATGTCCCAATCATTCGACCACCGATGTTCGCGGCAAAGCTCTCGCCCGTGCCGCGCAAGTGGAGCGGGTAGACGCGCGGCAAATAATTCCCCCAGAAACTAAACTGCCCGACCGTTAACAGCCCCGCGAAGAAGATGCCGTAATACAGCAGGTCCAAACTGTTGACCGCGGCATACGCGAACACAAACGGCATGACGAACAGTCCCGGCAATTGGAAGACGCGCAGCAGCTGACGGCGACTGACGATGCGCACTGCCAGAACCGCCAACAAGAAGCGACCGACCAAGCCGCCGATCTCCTGGACCTTCGTGACGTTGGCGGCGGTCTTTTGCTCGATCTTCTTAAGTTCGGGAACCGATTTGCCGGCAACTTCGGCTTTCACCTGGGGCAGCCCTGGCACGATCTGCGGAATCATCTGGAGCGCCCCAAACGCCGCGCCGTAGCTGCACGCGAACATCAACGTCGTCACGACCGTCGTCCGACGCAACTTGGGTGCGAACAGCTCGAGCAGGCTCGCGCGCTTCAATGTTCCGGCGAGGCGTTTCTGTTCCCACTTCGGCGACTCGGGCAGGAACGGACGAATGAAGATTAACGGAATGGCCGGAATCAGGCCGGACATCAGCGTGTAACGCCAAGCAGCATGTGAATCGTTGATCGCGCCACCGAAGAAGTTCAATGCGTCGGGCAGTCCGATGGCAGGGAAGTTCGCCGCGTACGCTAGGGCCAAGCCGTTGGCCAGCGCGACCAGCAGTCCGCCGATCGACGAAAACGCCTGCGTATAGCCGAGGACTTGCTCACGCTGTTTCGGGTTGTCGAACAGCTCGGCGAGCCAAGCGACCGCTGCCACGAACTCGACGCAAACACCGACGAAAGTCGTGCAACGAAAGAACAACAACATCCAAATCGACGTCGAAAAGCCTGCCAGGAAGGCGGAGACGGCGTAGAGCAAGATACTCCACGTCAGGACGCGTCGCCGCCCCAGGATGTCAGTCAAGTATCCGCCCAACAGCCCAAAAATGCCGCCAACGAACGCCGGGATATAGAACAGACGACCGACCCACATGGCAAATTCGGGCGTTCCCGGAGCAACTCCTCCCAGTTCCATCAACGCCGGACGAACAACCAACGGCAGCATCAGCAGCTCGTAGATATCAAACGCAAAGCCGATGGACGCAATGACGCAAATCAGCCACTGCACCTTGGTGAGCCGAAGGCGGGTTCCTGTCGCGGGAAGTTCAGGCATCTTCAGATTCCTCTGCGGATCATGTCGTGTCGAGTCGGTAACAGGCGCGATGCCCTACGAGCGGAGTGCCTATCGTAATGCATCAGCGAATGAGCCTCAATCGCCTGTACTGCGACGCGGCAACCGAACCGCTCAGCCGTCAACTACGCGTCGCTCCGCTCACGCCTCGTGTTCCAGCGGATCTTCCAGGGCGGCTCAAATGCCAGATAGGCAATCAGGCTCACGGCGAGAGCAGCCAGCGAAACAGGAATCTGAAGTCTGGCCACGAGAGGCACCGCTTCGAGAAACAAGTCCCACCCAGCCGCAAAGTGAATCGCCCAGACGGCGGTCCCCGCACACATCGACGCAATTCCGGCGGCGGGCTTCGTCGGCGAAGAGTAAAGCCCCAGCATCAATGGCACGAACAGACCGACCATCGTTAACAAGTAAGCCTCTTCCAGCAGGGAGTACGCGTCTTCGCCACAGTAGGCGACGAGCAAGCTGAGCGACGCGACGACCACCACGGCATAGCGGCTTCGTTTCAGCACATCGCCCTCTCCCCAACGACTCATCACGTTCTGAGCCAAGACGCTCGCCGGCGACAAAATCGCGCTGTCGATCGTCGACAGGATTGCCGACAGCACGGCGAGCAAGAAGATCACGGCGAGCGTTGGCGTCAGAAACGCATGAGCGAGCGCCGGTAAGATCGCCTGCTCGGTCGACTCCGGAAGCAGCAACCCGGCCGAGAGCGCGAGCAACAACGGCAGCGTTCCAAAAGCCAAGTACATGCCGCCGGCGATCAGGCAGGCCTGCGTCGCCACGCGATCGCTGCGCGCCGCGAAGATTCGTTGCATCAGATCTTGCCCCGGCACATTGCCAAGCGCGCCGGTCAGAAACACGCCCACCCAGCCGACGAATGCCGCCAGCTCCGCCGTCGGAACGATGGTTAGTTTGTCCGCGGATGTCTCGGTATCAATTCGGTGCAGTGCGTGGGTCATGCTCCCATCGCCGAGCTGCCACAAAACCGTCACGGTCAGGACGATCAATCCCGTCATCACCAGGATCATCTGAACCGCATCCGTCAGCGTGACCGACCACATGCCTCCCATTAAGGTGTAGCCGGTCCCAACGACAGCGACCAGCACCAAGCCAAAAGTCGGGTCGATCCCAAAGAACAGCTCCAAGATGCCGGCCAAGGCGACGAACTGGGCGGCGATCCAACCGAAATAGCTCGGCACGAGAATCAACGACGAGATCAATTCCGCCGTCGGGCCAAACTTTATTCGGAAGAAGTCCGCAACCGTCAACAGCCCCATCCGCCACATTGGCCCCGCGACGAACAACCCCGCGAACAACAAGCAACAACCGGCTCCCAGCGGATCGAGCGCGGCGGCTTGCAGCCCTTCGGACCGCACTTCATCAGCAGCCGTCAGCAGCGTCCCGGCTCCAAACCAAGTCGCCAGGATGGTCAACCAAGCCAAAGACAAGGGCAAACTTCGGCCCGCAACAAGGAAGTCTTCCGTGTCCTTCACGCGCCGCTGGGCGATCCAGCCGATGACGTACATCACCAGCAAGTAGACGACGAGCGTCCCACCCAACAACCAACGCAGTCCAGTCGAGATCTCGGTGTCCAAATCTGCACAGTCTTAGAAGTTGGGATGCGGTATACGTGTAGGCCGAATTCATGAGAGAGGCGACGCCGCGAAGCGGTGGCCCTTTGAGACGTGGTAAACAGGTGGTTGGTTACAAACGGATTCTCCCATGAAGTTCGTCGGCGTCGACCTCCACAAGAAGACTATCAGCCTGTGTGTCGTTACGATAGTAACGTAGGCCGGATCAAGGAGGCTTTGCGACGCAGCTCCGGCAATTGGCAACATTACGGTGTGATGCGAATGCCGGAACGGCGCTGCGCTTGGTCCGGCCTACCAGATCAATCGCGGTGGTGGCGTGGAACGTAAACGCTAATCGTTTCGGAATGGCGTTGCTCGATCCAGGCTTGGGAGAACTGGGATGTCTGATTATCGACGCTGGTATGTTCCTGGCGGGACGTTCTTCTTCACGGTGGTGACCTACGGTCGGCGTCGAATTCTTGTAACGGATGATGGGCGAAGGTTCCTTCGACGGGCGATTGAGTCCGTTCGCGACCGGCATCCCTTTACACTCGTGGCTAACGTCTTGCTGCCTGATCATTGGCATCTTGTGATGCAGTTGCCCGCCGGCTATCAGCGGTACTCGTTACGCATGAAACAGATCAGAGCAGAGTTTTGCGATCAATGGCTCGCCGCGGGACTGCCGGAAGCACAGGTCACCGAGTCGCAACGTCGGCGAGGGGAACGTGGTATCTGGCAACCGAGATTTTGGGAACACACGGTGCGCGACGAAGAAGACCTTGAAAGATGTGCGGATTACATTCACTGGAATCCGCGAAAACACGAGTTGGTTCCGCGCGTCGCTGACTGGCAATGGTCTTCCTTCCACCGATTCGTTGAGCTTGGGCATTACGACCTTGCCTGGGGAGGCGTTGCTCCGAAATGCGTGAACGACGCAAACGATTGGGGCGAACCCTCTTAACCGGATAAATGGTAGATCGTAGGCCGGATCAAGGAGCCTTAGCGACGCCGCTCCGGGCGATGGGCAACATTACGGCGTCATGCGAATGCCGGAACGGCGCTGCGCTTGGTCCGGCCTACGGTCTGGAGTTAGCATCGAACTTTGGCCGGCTCTATCATCGAGTGGCAGGCGGGTGTTCGGCAGTGCGTCGCGAGCAAACTCGCCGCACCCGGCGTCGCTTCCAATGTCGCCACGCGCGTTTGCTCGGCTCTGGCTAACAAAGCTCCCGGTCATCGCCTCTGTCTCGATGCTCTCATCGATCTTCATCCGGTGAGACAGATATCGACCATATCTCCTTCTGGAAACAGCCCAGCATCAACCTCCGCCTGCAACACATCTCTCTCGGCCGCGACTCGTGTGTGGACAACGAACGGAAGCCAACAGTCAACGGACACGAACACGTAGTAAGGATGGATGTCCCCGTTTTCCCCCGTTTTCCGCTTCCCCACTCTCCAGCTGACTTGCGCACTCCGAGACACGTGACACAAGAAGCACAGATTGGTAAAATGCAGTGGACGTACGAAGCTATGTGCGATGTCTGGTGCAATCTGGCGTTACGAGGCGGAATGTGAAAAAGCTGATTCGCAAGAACGTATTCATTGTTGCGGCAATGGTCTGTTTCGGTATTACAGGTTTTTTCGCACTTGCCACGGATCATGCGAGGGAACTTTGGCAGCGTGCAGAAGTGAAGACCATGGATTGGAGGCCGGGGAGCGACACGGTGACTATTCAGTTCTACGGACCGGAAGTTCATAAGGCAAAGTCAGCGAAGTTAACGTATCAGGTTTTGAAAGGATGCACGGCTTTTCTTTTCCTAACGAGTATTTGCCTTAACATTGTAGCGCTTGCATTGTCTGACCGAGCACATGTTCAAGCCGAACCGCCTGTTGTGAATCCGGTCAAGCGAACGTCACGCAAAGCTCTGATCGGTGACAAGGATGCTACGTCATATCTTGCTCAGTTGGACGTGCGCAACGCTGACGGAGACGCAAATCATGCGTAGGGTCCCTTTGTTGTACATTGTCATTCAAGCTGCAGTAGCGGGTTGCATATCCGACAGCCCCCTCGCCTAGCGTAAGCTCGACGGACTCTTTGTCGGCTGTTAACGAGGAACTGGACGTACCGACCGGACAACCTCCCATTCCAGAGCTTTCAAGGTGTTTATTTGGCGGCTTGTCTCAGTATTTTGGCGGTGGAGACGTGAGTTCTGGGACGTGTTCGCGGTGGCTTGATTACTTTCTTCTTGGGGGCCGCGTTTGCTTTTGCGATAGCGGGGCACGTCGATTTGGCGGCTGAACTTACGCAGAAGCTTCGCCGAGTCCTCCGATTAGTTTCCAGGGAGCAAGCGATCCCAAAAGGACTTGAAAAGGTGGGACTTGAAAAGCACTGTCATGGGGAAATTTGCGAATTGAGATGAGCGCGTACATGCAGCGCTACTACGTGAAGG
>JAQBZB010000171.1 GCA_027622275.1 Planctomycetota bacterium
GCCACCACTACGGTATAAAGCCAATGACCGCCTAGACCTGTTCGGGGACGACAAACGGCTCGCGGTACGGGCGAGTCAGCAGCGCGTTCGCCTCGTCGTCGCCGATGAACTTCTCGCTCTTGGGATCAAGGTTTAACGTGCGGCCGACCGAGTAGGTTGTCTCGCCTAGCTTGATGTCGACGCTGCTGAGGTTGTCCTTCAAGGCGTCGAACGATTCGACGACTTGTTTGTTGTCGCCGAGGCTCTTGGCTTTCTCATCGAACTTCGCGGACTCGCCAAGCCGGTACGAGATGTTGCCGAGATGGCAGAGGGCGCTGGAGTAATGCGCGACCTCCGCATCGCAATTGACATCCTCCGTGCGGCGGCTGCGCACGGCGGCGGTAAACGCACCAAACGGTCCGCCCGGAGCCACGCTTGCTTCTTCGCCTTGGATCGATTCGGCATCGCCGCCATTCTTCGGATAGAACTTCCAGCCAATGATCTTGCCTTCAGTCGTGTAGAACTCGTTGGCGACTTTGAACGGCGGGGCTTTCGGATACTTCTTGTTGTTGTCGACCAAGCCGCGCGTCTCGAAGACCAGCAACACGTCGCCGTACTCGTAAACCGACAGCTGCATGTTCGGCGTTTCGCCTTGGTCGGGGCCTTCTGGGAAGAACCTGCCGCCGATGCTCCACACCTTGTTCGGCAGCGTCGCGCCTTTGATCGCCCAACGCGCCACGTCCATTTCATGCACGCCTTGATTACCGGTGTCGCCGTTGCCGGTGTCCCAGAACCAATGCCAGTTGTAATGCACCAGGTTGCGGTGAAAATCCTGTTTGGGAGCTGGGCCCAGCCAGAGATCGAAGTCCAGGCTGGATGGGGCTGCTTCGACGGGCTTCTGCCCAATACTCCAGCGCGGCTTGCAGCAGTAACCTTTCGAAACGAGCAGCTTGCCGTACTTGCCCGATTGAATCGCGGCGATCTGTTGCGCGCGTTCCCCGCTGCTGCGCTGCTGTGTCCCGTGTTGCACGATGCGTCCGTACTTGGCCGCCGCCTCGACGCACTTGCGTCCCTCGAACAGATTGTGGCTCATCGGCTTCTCGACGTAGACGTCCTTGCCGGCTTGGCAAGCCCAAACGGTGATCAGCGAGTGCCAGTGATTGCAAGTCGCCACGGAGACCGCATCCAGGTTCTTGTCTTCCAGGGCGCGGCGAATATCTTGCACACAGGTTGGATCGTTGCCGCCTTGTGATTTGACACGGGCGCTCCGCGATTCGAACAAACTGCTGTCGGGATCGATCAAATAGGTTACATCGACGTTCTCTTGCGACGCAAAGCCATCGATGTGTGATGTTCCTCGACCGTTGATGCCGGCCACGCCGAGCCGGATCGTATCATTCGCGCCGATCACGCGTCCCGAGGCTTTGGTGCCGGCGATCGTGAACAGCGGAAACGCGGCGCTCGCGGCGGCAGCCGACTTCAACAGCGTACGACGGGTGATCCGGGACATGATGATTTCCTTTCAAATGCGTTCGAGGCGGGAGAGGGGAGGATGGGCGACGTCCATTTTCTGAAATGCAGCTTCGTGCATTCGCTGGATTACAACATACTGGCTCGTCCCTGTCCAGTTTTTCTCCCACGCCGAAGT
The DNA here is from genome assembly GCA_027622275.1 of Planctomycetota bacterium. GTDB lineage: Bacteria > Planctomycetota > Planctomycetia > Pirellulales > Pirellulaceae. Next base: position 1,628 of record JAQBZB010000171.1, read on the forward strand.
GATACCGATTGAACAATCCGTAGGCTGGACGCCCTCGTCCGTCCAGTGTCTTTAGCCCGGATTATTCATGAACCGGTCAGCATTCTTAACAACAAATGTTTGTAAAAAGAGTTGCGGCTATCTAGCCCAAAACACCTCGCAAATCAGCCGCCACGCACTAGCCTCCGGTTCTCGCGAACTTCGAGAGAACCGCTGGCTAGCGCCAGGCGGCTGATAAAATGATCCGGGTTAGCGGTTTCCCGGACGGACGAGGGTGCGTGCCAACGTCAATCAGCGACTCGTTTCTCCAACACAACAACATTAGCACCGTTGGCCGCGACGGGAAATGTCAGACGAACGCGACCTGTGCCGTCGCTCTTGAGCTGGGATTGGCCCGTGACGCGCAGTTCGGACAACTCCTTGACGTCTGCGACTTGCACTGGATCAAAGCCCGGCTGGCGGTTCATGATTCGTTGACCGGCCTGTTCGATGGCCGCTCGAATCGTTTCGTCCTTCGTTGTTTGGTACAGCTGAAACGCGGCACCCACCACCGCTTCCGGAAGTTCATCATAGGCGGCCGCCCTCTTCACCGTGGCAAGCTGTACGGCCGGATCTTGATCGGCGAAACCAGCCAGCAATTGGGCCACTTCCTCTGCATTGGGACGAAGCACGTTCGCCGCGCTGGGAGGCCGATCACGCAATTCGCGACCGAGGCGAAAATAGGAGTTGTGGTCCTTATCGAATTGATACTCGCGCACGCTGGCCTCGTTCCAGGTCACGCCGTTCAATTCCAGTTCAACGACGAATTCGGCCTGCGACCGAGCCTGAACGTCCAGCGGATTGTGCGAGTACATCAGAATGAACAGCCGATCATCCTCTTGAGACGCGAACCCGGAGACGACGTGGCCTCCGATCACTTGCTCGGGCACGACCCAATAGCGATCGTTCATTTGCGCCAAGAGACCGAGAAATCGCAAGATCGGCAACGCCACGGTTTCGTCGCGGTCCTTACGGCCGTCGCCGTTATCATCCACGCCAATGACCTGCGTCGCATTGTTGTGACCGCGAAAATTGCTGTTGGGCCACGGCCAGAATGTCAGCATCGTTTCGCCGAATCCATAGCGAGCATCCTCGGCGGCAGCGGCCAGTCGCCGCCGCGTCACGTCAGCGCACCACGAGGAAAAGTACCCGTTGCCCAGGTAACTGTCCGCGGCGGCGACATCCGGCGGCGGTGCCCAATCCGGGCAGGATTCAAAACAGTTCACCCAGACGTTCGCGAAGTACTCGGCATCCACTTCCAGCGCCAGTTCCTTCGCGCGACGCAACTTGGCCGCTGTCAGGGGCGCGGCATTGTAGGAGTGTACGGAAATGAAGTCGCACGGGCTCCCTTTGCCATCGTGAGCCCGGCACAAGTCTTCGACTCTTCGCGACCGGCGGCCATTCAGACGCGCGTCGCCGAAGGCGGCATTCAGTTCCAATTCTCCCTCGCAACTTGCGGTCGGCGAACAGTGACAAAGAAACTTCTTCAGGATCGGTCCTTCGATATGCGTGCCGAATATGGCACCGATCTCCAACCCGCCGATGAAGACACGCTGCGAGTCGTAGCCGTGGTCCTCGAAGCTACGCAAGATCGCGTCCGTCGAGTAATCGTAGAACTTTTGCAACTCGATCCAATCACCACCGCGCCAAAACGCCACGGCCAGATCAGGCTCGTTGAAGATGCTCCACACGAAATCCAGGCTCGCGTCGCCGTACCTCTCGATCAGATGAGAGGTGTAGGCGTAAACCACCTGATGATGCTCGACGTAGTCCTTCGGGTAAGTCCATTGCCGACCGTCGATCGCAAGATCACCCGGCGCGTCGGTGAAATTCACCACGATGCGACGATGGAATTGCCGCACGGCGATGTCCCATTCGTTATCTAACCGGCCCCAATAGTAGTGCGGAGTACCAACGGGGCGGTGCTTGCGCAAATAGCATCCACCGGCGGGGAACAGGCCCGGCGCGCGAGGATCTTCCTCGGTCGGCAAGGGGCGGGAATACTCGATCTTCCAGCCGCCTTCCGGGGTCTCGAACGGACTGACGAGCAGCGACCGCAGCTCGGGCGAGTCGGCAACGACTTGCAGTACCTTGGCCCGCGCGTCATGAACCCCGTCGGCGATGAGGATCTCGTCGCCGGCATAGTAGTCTTCGGCGAGCGCCCGGCCCGACGCGATGCCATACTGCTGGTGACCGAAGAAGTCCTCGACGCGCAGCAACATGCCCTTGTCCTGCGGCTCGATGGAGACGATGCGGCGCGTCTCGAGTTCGCGAACCACGTTGGGATGCGACCAATTGAGGAACTCCGGCTGATGCCCGGTACTGGTCGGAGAAAAGTCGCGTTGCAAACTCCACGCCCGCGGCGACTCGCGTCTGATACTTTGCATCAACTCGTAACCGGGAATTCGATTCGAGGCGCTCGTGCAGAAGCTCGGTTTGCAGAAGCCCGTGAAAAAGCCGCCCTGCCAAATCACTGGCGGGCTGGATAAGTCGAAGACAAACTGCAATTCGTGCGGCCGCTCGTTATCCGCGGTTGTGAATTGCCAAGATCCCTTGTCGCCGGGCAGTTCGCTGCCGGACCGCGATCGCGCCTGCACGGAGACCGTGTAAGTCGTTCCCGGTCGCAGGTCGCGACCGCCATCGATGTTGATGGCCAAGGCCGATGGAGGCTCGGTGCGATGCTGCCTGTGTAGCCGTCGGCGAAACGCTCGCCACGGCTCAGCAACTCCACTTCCTCCACGCCGGAGGAACGAAGCCGCACAACAACGCTGTCGGCGAGAATGGCATCCGTCGTGTCCTTGTTTGGAAATCCGACCTGAATGAAGAAGCTTGTACTGACGGGCACATGAACGGCCGCGGGTGCCGGGCGAGGGTAACCGTAGGGATCGGGATTCCGCTTCAAAATCTGCGGTTCGTCACCGTTGGCCGGGCACGCGGCACACAACACGATGAGCGTCAACAAGAAGTTCTGTTTCATAGCCGTCCTCGAATCGGAATTCTCAATAGGGGTGCGTCTCGCGTCACGTCGGGCCTCGCCTGCGGACCCGCTGCGGCGCGGGCTGCGAATTCAACGGAGCCAGCCTACTGGATGACAATTTTCGGATTGACCGGATTCCCTGAAAATGCCACGTTACTCCTCCCAGTGCTTCATAACCACCACGCATGGATGCAGCGATGAACACCTTCGTTCTATCTTTGGCCTACCTGACAATCAGTCAGCTCCAACCTTCTCAATTTGATCGAGCTCAGCCGGTCTCGCCGTCACGTCCCGCCCCGATTATCGTCGAACCAAGTGCCGCTGACCACGGTGGAGCGTTTCGTTTGACCGACCAAGAGCCTGCTCGGCCAAGTGTCTTGGGGACTCGAACAGCTGAGCCGCCCGGCCAATTGCGGCCAACGGCAACGCGAGCCCAGGCAGAATTGCCCGTCGTGCCGGTTCATTCAACGGACTCGGAAGCGTTGGCAGTGATGATCTTGGACGGGGCGATCGAGATGCTGGGCGATGACGGCACGGACGTCGCGCTCGTCGACTTGCTGCGCCGCATCGGCGATAACGGTTCGCGGCAACGGGCCGTGCAGAGTTACTGGCGATTATGTTTAGCGATTGCCGAACAGAACTTCGCTCGACACGAAGTTCGTTACTTGTCCGAGTTGCCTCGCCCGCCGTCGCAGCTCGAAGAGTCGCTACTGACCGCCGAAGTGACTCAGGCTCGCGCGCGACAAGCAACATTGGCGTTGCAGGTACTGGAACTACAAGAGCAACTTTCCGACGTTGGGCGTCTGGAGATGACAGGCCAACCTCGCCCCATCGACCGGCCGTTTGTTGGCCCGTATCGCACTCACTTTGAAACGCTGTTTGCCAATCGAACGGCTCCCGCGCATCTGAAACGAATCGACCGGCGACTGCCCTATCAGCTAGATGTGATCGAACGTCGTGCCGAAGCGGTCGCTGCCGGCGAGCGCGCCGCATCGCAACTCGCCCAAGCGTACGAAAACGGCGCGGCCGGCTTGAGTCATGTGCTCGATTCGCTGCGACAGTTGAGCCGCACTCGCCGCGATCTGCTGGCAGACGTGTTGAGTTACAACGAACAGATCGCGGAGTATTCATTCGCGGTCGTTCAACCCGGCGTGCCGCCCGAGTCACTGGTCGGAACATTGATCCGCCGCGAAGCTGCAGCGCGTCCGACTATTCTGGCCGACGCCAATGTTCGTCCGGCTTCGGCGGAAGTACCTGTGTTGGAAGCGGGAGAGGTCGACGATTCGCTGCCGTTGCGGCCAACCGCCGATCCACAAAGCGCGCTCCCGTCGGGACCCGCCACCAGCAGACTCGATACGCGATCGATCTTGAAACGCATCACGATCGATCATCCGTGACTAGCACTTTGAAAGTGATTATCAACAACTTCCCGATTTGAGTTTCGCGCGGGGCGAGGCTCCTGCCGAGCCATCCGGGGAAAGGCTCGGCGGGAGCCTCGCCCTCCCAATTCGCCCTCCAGGAATTAGTTTGTCCACAGTTTCTTTGTCACGGCTGCTGCGACCCGTGCAGAGAGTGTCTCATGCACGCGGCGTGACAGTGCTGCTGGGCTGAACGGTTTGTGGATGATGTCGCAAGTATCGAGCAGCCCCGAGTCGGATTGAAGCAGTTCGTATCCCTTGGCAGTGAGCAAAATGACGGGGAGGCTGGCGTACTCGGGAGTTGTGCGAATCAGACGCAGCAGCTGAAGGCCGTCGAGCTTCGGCATTTGGACGTCGGAAACAACGATGTCTGGACAGTTTGCTTGGATTTCATGCCAAGCCTCTTCCCCGTTCGACACCGACACGACCGTGCAGTCGACGGCTCGTAGCGCCAGTTCCGCGACGCGGCGAATATGGGGTTCATCATCGACGATCAATGCTCTCCGTGACATCCGCAAGTGCCTGCTCAATAAAGGCTCATGTAATTTGTTTCCGAAGTAAGGATAGCTCACCGAATCGGGGGAAGGACGATGATCACCGTGGGGTCGAGATATTGCCTCCTGTCTTTCCGTACGATGAACAATTGGTCCGATATTCCGAATGCGGCCGAATCCTCCAATTCGTCGGGACGATCAAGAAGCATTCTTGCCGCTGCATCGCCTGTCCCGGATTATTCATGAACCGGTCAACAATCTTCAAAACACACGTTTGTAAGAGGAGTTACGGCCATCTGGCCCAAAACACCGCGCAAATCAGCCGCCCCGCGATAGCGTGCGGATCTCTTGAGGTTCACGAGAACCGCAGGCTATCCCCAGGCGGCTGATGAATAATCCGGGCTACCAAACCCGTCGGCACAAGAACGCGCCCTTCGGAGTGGTCGCAAGCCAGATGAAAATCGACATCGAACGCGATGGTGCGATCACCGAGTCGCTGGAGATGACCTTGGCCATCAGCGACACCGGCAAGACGGCAACAAGTGATTTGCCAGACCACCATTGATTGAGATAGTAGGCCGGAACAAGTCCGCGCAGTTCCGGCATGAATCAAACGTCACACCCCTGCCGGAACTGCGCAAAGCCTTGTTCCGGCCTACTCAACTCTTCAACAGATTCCGCAGCACGGTGTGCAAGATGCCGCCGTTGCGGTAGTAGTCCAATTCGACGGGAGTGTCGATGCGGACTCGGGCTTGGAAGGCTTGGGTGTTGCCGGCGGGGTCGGTGGCTTTGACGGTGACGGTGCCGCGGGGTTGAAGCGTGTCGTCCAGGCCTTCGATGTCGAACGTCTCTTCGCCGGTCAGACCGACCGATTGCCATGTTTGGCCGGCCGGGAACTCCAATGGCAATACACCCATACCAACCAGATTGCTGCGGTGGATGCGTTCGTAGCTGGCGGCGATTACGGCGCGGACGCCGAGCATGTACGCTCCCTTCGCTGCCCAGTCGCGGCTGCTGCCCGTGCCGTATTCAGTGCCGGCCAGCAGGATCAGCGAGACGCCTTCGCGGCGGTACTGCATCGCGGCGTCGTAGATCGTCATGGGCGCGCCATCGGGCAAATGACGCGTGACGCCGCCTTCGGTGCCAGGAGCCAGCTGGTTGCGGATGCGGATGTTAGCAAGCGTGCCGCGAACCATCACACGATCGTTACCGCGCCGCGAGCCGTAGCTGTTGAAGTCAAGCGCTTCCACACCATGCTCCATGAGGTAGCGGCCCGCGGGGCTGTCTTTCGCGATCGCACCGGCGGGCGAGATATGATCTGTCGTGACGGAATCGCCAAGCAGCGCCAGGACGCGCGCCTCCCGGATCGGAGCCGTCTCGCCAACCTCGGCGGTCAACTCGGCCAAGAACGGCGGCTCTTGGATATAAGTGCTGGCCTCGTCCCAAGCATACAGATCGCCTTCGCTCGTCGCGATCTTGTTCCACGTCTCGTTCGACTCGAAGGCAGCCGAATAGCGATTGGTAAACATCTCGGGCTGAACGGCTTGTTCGATGGCTTGCTCAATCTCCGCGTTCGTCGGCCAGATGTCCTTCAAGAAAACCTCCGAGCCGTCGCTGGCTTGGCCAAGCGGTTCGGTTGTCAGGTCGATGTCGGTCGTGCCCGCCAAGGCATAAGCCACGACCAGCGGTGGACTGGCGAGGTAGTTCGCTTTCACGAGCGGATTGACGCGGCCTTCAAAATTGCGATTACCGCTGAGCACCGCCGACGCGACAAGGTCACCGTCGGTGACCGCTTTCGCAACCGCGTCAGGCAGCGGGCCGCTGTTGCCAATGCAAGTGGTGCAGCCATAGCCGACGGTGTGAAATCCGAGTTGTTGCAGCGACTCGGTGAGACCCGCTTTGTCGAGGTAATCGGTGACGACTCGCGATCCGGGAGCGAGGCTGGTCTTCACATGCGAGGCAACGCGCAGGCCTTTCTCCGCCGCCTTCTTGGCCAACAAGCCGGCCGCCAACATCACGGACGGGTTGCTCGTATTCGTGCAACTCGTGATCGCGGCAATAACAACCGCGCCGTGGCCGATCTCGCTGCTGTGCCCATTGTCCCGCACGGCCCCCGTCCGTTTTAGCGCGGCGTCGTCGAGCGCAAAGCCACGCTCCGCCACCGGAGCCCGCAAAGACTTTTCGAACGACTTCTTCATCGACGACAACGCGACGCGATCCTGCGGCCGTTTCGGCCCGGCCAGTGACGGCTCGATCGAACTGAGATCGAGTTTGAGCTTCTTCGTGTACGTCGGCACCGGTGCATCGTCGGTTCTAAAGATCCCCAGCTCTTTCGAATAGCGTTCGACAAGATCGACCTCGGTGGCGGTTCGCCCGGTGCGGCGCATGTAGTTCAGCGATTCTCCGTCGATGGGAAAGAAGCCCATCGTCGCGCCGTACTCAGGTGCCATGTTGGCGACCGTCGCGCGGTCGGCGAGCTTCATCTGCGAAACTCCAGCGCCGTAGAACTCGACGAACTTGGCGACAACGCCTTCCTTGCGCAGCGCCTCGGTCACGGTCAGCACCATATCGGTCGCGGTGGCTCCGGCGGGCAACTTGCCGGTCAGCTCGAAGCCAACGACTTCGGGCATTAGCATGTACAGCGGTTGTCCGAGCATGACGGCCTCGGCTTCGATCCCGCCCACGCCCCAGCCGACGACGCCCAACCCATTGATCATCGTCGTGTGGCTGTCCGTTCCAACCAGGCTGTCCGGTCTCGCGACAGGTCCCTCGCCATCGTCGCGCACAAAGACACCCTTGGCGAGGAACTCCAGGTTCACTTGATGAACGATGCCCACGTTCGGAGGGACAACACGAAAATTGTCGAATGCTTTCTGACCCCAACGCAGGAACTCGTAGCGTTCGCGGTTGCGCTGGAACTCGATCTCGACGTTGCGGGCCAAGGCGTTGGTGTCGCCGAACGAGTCGACTTGCACCGAGTGGTCGATGACGAGGTCGACGGGGATGAGCGGATTGATCTTGGTCGGGTCGCCCCCGAGCCGCCGCATCGCGCTCCGCATGGCTGCCAGATCGACGACGGCGGGCACGCCGGTGAAGTCTTGCAGTACGACGCGAGCGGGCTTGAAGGGGATCTCTAACTTAGCGGGAGCGGCGGCGTTCCAGCTGGCGAGATTCTTAACGTCGTCCTCGGTAACGACGAAGCCGTCACAGTTGCGGACCACGGCTTCGAGCAACACTCGCATCGAATACGGCAGCCGCGAGACCGCTCCCAGCCCTTGGTCTTCCAAACGCTGAATGCGATAGATCCCCACCGGCCCACTTGCCGATTCAAACGTATCCCGAACGCCAAACGAATCGCTCATCGCAGTATTCACTCCTTCAAGGCGAAGAATGCCAGTGCCACCGAGAATGCCGTGGCCTTCGAAGGTCGAATTCTACCGCATCATGAGACAATTGTCTGCGGGACTGTCGCCGCGCTTAAGCCGACGGCAGATGAGATTTTACCAAGGAAGGTTTTGGGAGGGCGAAGCTCCCGCTGAGCCGGTTCGGCAGGAGTCTCACCCTCCCGGTGACTTTTCATCTGCCGCTCGGCCCTCTCGTCCGTCATAATGCCTCGTGCGGGATGACGCTGACAACTGACTCTGCGTAAGGGAGAAAGACGTGACAGGATTGAACGGACGTGTGGCACTCGTAACTGGTGGCGGTCGGGGCATTGGTCGGGCGATCGCCATCCAATTGGCTGATGCCGGAGCACAAGTCGTGGTTGCGTCGCGCAGCCGCGATGAACTGGCAACGGTTGTTCGCGAAATCTCCGCCGCGGGAGGAGTCGCCGCGGCGGTCGAATGCGATCTCGCCGACCGGAAGCAAACTCAATCACTGATCTCACAAGCCGGAGAACCATTCGGTCCAATCGACATCCTCGTGAACAACGCGGGAGTTGGCAGCAGCGGCGACCCGCGGCCGTTGGCGGAGTTCCGCGACGAGTTCTGGGACTTGACGATGGAAGTCAACCTGACGGCTCCGTATTTGCTTTCGAAAGCGGCGCTGCCTCACATGCGGGAACAGCAGTGGGGGCGGATCATCACGGTGGCTTCGATCAACAGTCGAATCACGGGAATGCACGCAGGAGCGTATGTCGCGAGTAAACACGGCGTCTTGGGGCTCATGCGTTCGCTGGCCAGCGAACATGCGGCGGAGGGCATCACCGTGAACTGCATTTGTCCGGGCCCCGTCCAAACCCGGATGAACGACGTCCGCGTGAAGTACGACGCCGAGCGGCTTGGACGGGATCTCGAAGCTCACGAACAACAACTGACGCCGATCGGTGGTCGGCTTGTCCCGGAAGACATCGCGCCCATGGCGGTCTACTTGGCGAGTGATGCGGCCCGCATGATCACCGGCCAGGCCTACAACATCGATGGCGGGATTTGTATGGCGTAGCCGGACGGCTATACTGGGCGCGTTTGAAAGTGGCACGTTCATACAAGCACGACGCGCAAGCGAGTGAGTAGCGCCTCCCGAACCCACTCGCTTGCGCGTCGTGCTTGTATTTGTGTCATCCTGAACCGCGTGCGGTATAATCGGCCGCAATCGCCTTATGAAGTGCTCGTCAGTGGCATCGACGAGACGGCGGCCCGCTGGGCGGAGCGGCAAAGATCCATCAGCTCGATCGTGAGTTCAAAGATTTCGGAGACGTCGTCAGACGACGTGGCACTTTCACTCAACTTGCCGGCGAGCGTTTCCACTTCGGTCGCCCCGGCGCAAGCGGCGGTGGACTGCAGACGTGTGGCGAGTGCTTCGATGGTGGCGAGGTCTTGTTCGTCGAGAGCACGGGCCAACTCTTCGATCTGGGTCGCCATTTGAAGTGCGGTTTGTCGAGACATCTTGCCAGGCGACAGTTGCGGGAGCGGTGGCTTGCTGGCGACGATGTCGATGAATCGCTCGACGAGTTGCGGATCGAATTGCGTGCCGGCACATCGTCGGATTTCCGCAAACGCTTCGGCGCGGGTGCGTGCTTTTCGATAAGTCCGATCCGTCACCATTGAATCGTAGGCGTCGGCGATTGCCAGGATTCTAGCTCCCAGCGGCAACGCGTCGCCCTTCGGCAGGCGTTTGACGTCGTTTGTCGAATCGTAGGGGGCTTTGTGGAAACGGATCACGTCGACCAACGGTTGGTAGTAGAACGCCGAACCAACGATCTCGACGCCGATCCGCTCATTCATCTTCATCACGCGCCATTCTTCTTTGCTCAGCTCTCCAGGCTTAAACAGGATGGCATCCGGCACGCCGATCTTTCCGATGTCGTGCAGCAGCGCCGCGATCTCCAAGACGTAGGCCTCGCTGACCGACATCACGCCGCGAGCGACCGCCACGCAGAGATCGGCGACGCGGGTGCTGTGTTCCGCCGTTTCGGCGTGGCGATAAGCCAGCGCGGACATCAACGACGCGACTGCTGGGAACGGAATGTGTGTGATCGGCGGACCTTCGTTAGATTCCGGTCTCGTGCGACGGATCTTGGACCCATCGACTTCCACACTTCCCATGTCGATGTTGTACGGCACAACTCGATTTCGCCCGTGCCGTTTAGCGACGTACAAACATCTGTCGGCTTGCTCCAGCAGATCCTGGGGACTAACGGCTCCCAGATCGATCGCCGACACTCCAAAGCTCGCCGTAACCTTGAGAACGCCGAAGGCAATCTCCGACATCGCAACTCGTATCGTCTCGGCGAGTGCGACTGCCCGGTCCAATTCACAATTAGGCAGCAGGACACAGAATTCCTCGCCACCAAATCGACAGACCAGTCCTGCTTCGCCAACTTGTTCACGCAGGCAAGCCGCAACGCCTTTGAGGACTTCGTCACCCTTGGCGTGCCCGTGCTCGTCGTTGATCGATTTGAAATGATCGATATCGACCATGAACGTGGACAGCGGCTTGTGGTTGGTCTGCGAGTCTTTCCAATGTTGGTCAAACAGCGGAAAGAAGGAGCGTCGATTCAGGCACTCGGTCAGCGGGTCGATCGTCGCCTGTCGCTGGAGCAGCGTGTTCTGCTGTTGGATTTCCTCACGCGACGCCTTGAGCGTCTTGAGCATCTTCAGCAACTCGTACCGCTTCACCTCCAACTCGGTCACGTCATCGAAGCTTGCCAAGGCACCTCGATTCTTTCCATCTTCGCCAAAGATGGGAGCGACGTTCACGCGGAACGCCCGCTCGTCGTACTCGCCCGTTTTCAATTGCAGCGGGATGCCGACTCGTTGAGAATTCTCGCGGAGCGACGCGTGCCACGGGAGCTGGTCAAGGTCCTTCTCGCCGATCCAGGGCAGCTCGGACGCAATGCGTCCTTGCAACTGGTCGGCCCGCTGTCCAATGGTCGTTGCGAATGATTTGTTCGCCATCACGATCCGGCCTTGGCTGTCGAGCACGAGCAGTCCTTCGGCGAGCGTGTCAAGCGCCGCACGAACTCGTTGCGGCATGACGCGCGATGGGTCGAGATGCATCAACACCCGGCGCAGCCAGAAGATGAACAAGATCGCATTGAAGGCCGTGATGAAAATCGCAAATTCGACGAACTGGGACATCCAACGGGTCGTCGATCCCACGGATGCAACCTGTTGGAAGGCGACTTCAACGTTTCCCCAGAGCCTGCTGTCGGCGGCAATCGGGACATAGATTTGCGCGTCGGTCGATCGTCCGTCACCGAGACCCTTCCAGTGAGCCGCGTGATCGCCAACTTGGACCAACAGCTCGCCATCGTCGCGTCGGAGAGCGGCCGAACGCACCTCTACGTTACGCAATACGAAGGCTTGCAAGTTCTTTTCAATTCCACGAAAGTCACCGCGGTTGGCCAACATCGAACAGTTGATCGCCAACGACTCGCAGAGCGCGATCCGCCCCTGCAAGCGGATCTTTTGGGTGTCGGGATAAAGTCCGGAGACGCGCGCAATCAGAACCCCGCACAACGAAAGCAGTGCTAAACAGATGGCGATTCGGAATGAGATGGTGATACGTGTCATGCGCAAACTTGATGGGCGGACAGCCGCGCGACGCTGCAAAACGCGCGCAGTTGCACCGAAGTGTTATCCAAAGTTAGCATGCACCAACGTGTTAGCGACATTCGGAGGCAATGGAACGCGGCACATCGGGCAAGATGAAAGAGGTTCGATCGTCCGAGTGAGACAATCGGCGTCTTCCGCACAACCGGATCAACGTGACCGAGAGCGTCCCGCCCCACCAGCTCCCCATCCGGCTCGCCCGGATGGAGGCAAAGATTAACGAGTTAGAACAATCACTTATCGACAACGAAGACCCCATCCACCTCGCGTGGATGGTGAATGAGATTGGTTCGCGGGAAGATCTTTCTCACCATCCAGACGAGCTGGATGGGGCCGCAGCGAGGCGAAGAGAATTGACGGACTAACTCAACAATCTTAGCTTCCATCCGGGCCAGCCGGATGGGGAGCTGCTGCTGCTGCTGCTGCTGCCGCCATCATCGATCGGAGGGCGGTTCGTCGGATGATTCTGCGTCTTTCCGCGACTTCGACTGGGCGATGTCGGCCAGCGATTCATCGTCGTCAACAGCGTCCGCCGTTCGCCGATCACTCTCGATAATCGGGAGCGGGTCGAGAGACCGCCAGGTCGGAACGGTTGACAAGAAGCTGGCGAGCAAGAAGCTCCCCCGCAAGGCCCAAATTACGTAGCCTGTCGAAACGGCGGCCGTCATAACCGTCGCCGTGCCGACGAAGTGGAGTTCGAGTTCGCTTTCCGACTCGAGTTCCTTTTGCAGCGTATCGAGTTGCTGCCACAGCAGGCCGCGTTGCACTTCCGTCAGTTCAAACTCGCCATACGAAACAGCCAGATCGACGGACCCGAATCGCTGCAATCCCAGCGCCGTGGACCTCGACTGATCCGAGCTGTAGCCGGTTCTGGCCGCACCGGCTCGGAGCGATTCAATGACGAGTTCCTGGTTCTCCCGCGCGTCGGTTGTGGGAATTGCAAAGGTGGTTTCCGCTGCGGCAACACCACGCGTTGAATCAGCGGGCGGGGCAGCGGGTGTTCCTGAATCGCGAGATTCGTCGTCCCCTGCACCAGGTTTGTCAGGCGTTGCCGGCACATCATCAGGAGGTGTCTCGTCGGTCGGCTCCTCGTCTCCGGGATCTTCGGTTGGGGGTGGATCTGGATCAGGCCCAGGATCGATCGGCGGGGCGGCGATCGCGACGACTTGGATGGCAACCGTGGTGGGCACCGAATCGGTCGTCCCGTCGTTCGCGACGTAAGTAAACGACGTCGTGCCGCTGAAGTTCAAATTGGGGACGTAGGTGAACGACCCGTCCGCATTCAGAGTCAATGTGCCGGTCGGCGGTCCGCTCACGAGCGTCACGCTGAGCGGATCGTTGTCGAGATCGCTATCGTTGCCGAGCAGACCGGGTGCGGCAATCGTTAGCGTCTTGTCGTTGTCAACGGAAAAGCTTTCGGGTGCCGAAACCGGCGCGTCGTTCTGACCTACAACATCCACCGTGGCAATTGCTAAATTGCTCGTCACGATGCCGTCGTCGGCAACAAACTCGATGATTCGCGCGGTCGTGTTCGGGTTCTGCGACGTGTTCTCGTAGCTGATCGTGCGAAGGACTTGCTGGTAATTGGCGACTGAGTCGACTCCCGACAACGTTAACACGCCGGCACTGTAGGTCGCCGTAATGCCGGTGCCCGTGGTATTCGCCGCGAGCAGTTCATTCACGCCGTCGAACTGGTTCATGAGCACAACTTGCAGCGATGTAAGCGTCGGACTGTCAACGTCAGAGAGTGCCGCGTCGGTATCGGCGATGCGCACTGGTCCACCGTCTTCGGTGAATGTGTTGGCAAAGTCAGTACCCGCTTGGCCGCTGCTGTTGTTCGCATCGAGGTCGATGTGCGGCGCGTCGTTGACGGCGGCAACATTGATGACGACGATCGTACCGTTTGACTGCGGCCCGCCCGAGCCCGTATTGCCTTGGTCGCTTACCGTGAACGTCAGCACCGTACTCGCGGACGGTGTGTCGCTGCCGTTCAGATACGTGATGGTTCCCGTGCTGGTCCCGGTCAGCAGATTGTTCAGCTGAGCGATCGTGCCGGTGAGCGTGACGGTTCCCGTGCCATTGCCGCCAGAAATCGTAACACCACTATTTCCTTGAACGATCGTGATGACTCCTTCACCCACGCTCAAGGTCGCGTTGGCTCCGCTCCCCGCTTCATCGACATCCGTCACACTGAATCCCGTGCCTTCGATCGCCAGATTCGTTTGTTCAGTGGCATTCAACGCCCCGGCCGGTCCAGCGACAGCGGGTGCGTCGTTCACACCTGTGATGTCAATCTGCACATTGTCGCTGTCTTGCATCGCGCCGCCCGCTCCAGTGTTGCCCAAGTCGTCAGTCGTGACGGTCAGCGTATCCGCCGCGAAGCCAACGACATCCGTGTTGCCCGTGTACAGCAGCGAGGCGAGGGTTGCATTCACATCGGCAACCGTGCCTTGAACCGTCAAGTCGTTCGTGCTGTTCGCTCCGGATGAGATCGTGGCCGCACCAGACAGTGTCACATCGAGCACACCGTTGGTGACTTGCAGCTGTGTGGAGATATTGCCAACCAGAGCGTCCAGATCCGCAACACTAATCCCCGCAATCGCCGATTGCGTCTCCTCGGCAACCGTCTGTGTGCCCGGAACTGTATTCACAGGAGCGTTGTTCACCGCGCCGATATCGACGTTGACCGTGCCGAGAGCGATCGTGCCGCCACCACCGCTGCCCGTGTTGCCGTTATCTGTGACATCGACTTGAATCGTATCCGCGTTATCGCCGTTGGTGCCGGGTGTATCGTGCAAGTACGTGATGTTGCTGGCCGTATCGAGGAACGTGCTCAGGTTGGCCAATGTGCCGTCCAGGGTGAGTGTGCCCGTGCCGCTGCCACCAACCGTCACTCCGCCGCCGGAAGTACCTGACAGGTTGCCGCCGGTGCTAGTCGTGAGCGTGACCGTCAAGCTGCCCGCCGCCGCATCGGGGTCGGCCAGGTTGATCGTTGACAGGTTCACGTCGCTGCTGACGTCCTCCGTGACCGCGATATCGGTCGGCAGGCTGCCTGCGTCACTCGGATCGTCGTTGGTTGCCGCGATGTTGATCGTGACGTTGTTGAGACCCTCTTCGCTCGTGCCGTCACCGCTCAGGCCAGGATCGGAACCGACGTTGCCTTGGTCGTTGACCGTCACCGTCAACGTCGTGTTGGCCGCAGGTGTGTCGCTGCTGTTCAGGTAAGTGATTGTTCCCGTACCACCGCCCGTTAATAAGTTGTCAATCTGGGCGATCGTGCCGCTAAGCATTACCCCGCCTGTACCGTTGCCGCCGGTGATGGTCACTCCGCTGTCACCTGCGACAACTGTGATGGCTCCTTCGCCCACGTTGAGCGTCGCGATGGCTCCACTGTTGGCTTCATCAGCATCACTGACACTGAAGCCTGTGCCATGAAGGGACAGGTTTGTTTGTTCGGTCGCATTCAGTGCGGCTCCCGGTGCATTCACGACAGGTGCGTCGTTCACGGTGCTGGCCAGCATGTTTTGGCTGAACTCTGAAGTATCGCCGTAGTTGCCACCGCCCAGATCGACGGTGGCTGTCGCCGTGATGAACTCACCGTCGGCAACAACCGCTGAGAGATTGACGTTGTAGGTAGCGTCGCCGCTGCCGTTTGTGCTGACGTCGACGAATCCGAGGTACCGTTGGGCTTCGCCAAAGCCGCTGCCGTCCGCCGTGGTGCTCGCAAAGAATTCGATACGATAATTCGTCGATGCGTTGCTGTTAAGTGAACCAATGAGATTGATGGAACCGACCCCATCGGAGTTGGCATAGTCGATGACCGGGAAGTTCTGTAGGTTGTTGGCACCGGTATCGACATCGCCTGCGTCGTTGCTGCTGACACCATCGTCGTTGAGATCGATCCCCAGATCTCCATTGGAATGGATTGCGTTACCAACGATCGTGTTGCCCACGCCCCCCAGCGTCGATGCTGCGACACCATCGTTCGTGTTGAAGGCGATCGTGTTGCCTTCACCTGCGACAGTTCCGCCAATTATGTTGCTGGAACCCGAAATCAAGATCCCCGCTTGATCGTTACCGAGGGGCGAGATTCCCGTGACATCCGTGCCAATCAGGTTTCCAATGACTTGGTTGTTGTCGCCGCTGAGCGAGATGCCACCGAGATTTCCCGCGATCAGGTTGCCAGCTCCAATCGAACCGACGGTGGTTCCGTCGGACGCCGAAGATATTCCGAAATTCGCGTTGCCGCGATCGAGCAACCCTGTGATGTCAGTGCCGAAGTAGTTGCCCTGAATCTGATTGTTTGACGTACTGGCATCCAGGGTGACTCCCGGTCCGTTGTTGGCGGAAATAATGTTACGGGCTCCAGCAGCCGTTCCTCCAATCGTTGTGTTCGTGGCGGACAAGAGTGCGACGATCCCCGACACTTCGTTGGGCAATGGAGTATTTCCCGCAGCATCCAGACCGATGATGTTGCCTTGAATTACGATATTCATTGCAGAGTTAAAAATGAAAACACCATTATTGTCGTTCCCAGAGATGACGTTGCCTTCGCCCGCCGCAGTGCCGCCGATTGTCGTCCCATCCGCGCCGCTCAGATAGATTCCAGCTCCAGTGTTTCCCAAATCCAGCGTGCCAGTAACATCGGTACCGATGTAGTTGCCAGTAATCACGTCGCCGACGGTAACGACAACGATGCCTTGACTGTTGCCGCTGATAATGTTTCGCTCGGCTGCCGTCGTACCACCAATCGTGCTGTTACTACCACCGACACCGAGTGAGATTCCTTCGAGAGTATTTCCGAGCGCCGTTGCGCCAGTTGCGTCCACCCCAACGAAGTTGCCCGAAACGACATTGTTGTTGGCACCTATTGAAAGCTCAATTCCGCGAGTGTTCCCGGCGATGACATTCAGCGCCGCGGCAGTTGTACCGCCGATCGTATTGTTGTCTCCATCGAATCGTATTCCATGATTCCCGTGTCCGCGATCAATCGTCCCCGTCACATCCGTTCCGATGTAGTTGCCTTCGATCACGTTGTTGTTCCCGCCGGAATAGATGCCATCGCGAGTGAAATCGTTCAACACGAGACCGCGAATCGTTGAGCCGGAAGTGATACTAAGACCGTCGACACTCGCGCCGGCACTCTGACCATCGAGTTCGATGAGCAGTACCGCATCGGACGCTCCACCAACCACGGTGTTGGCAGATGCGCCAGCTTGAGTCAAGCCGTCGATGATGACGGCTTCGGCGAGGCCGGGCAACGTGGAGTTGGGTCGGATCGTAAATTCGTTATTGCCGGATAGATTGAAGTTGGCGTCACTTGTTGGAATGTTAAAGTGGATTTGATCCGGATTGCCGCCGAGGTTTGTCGTGTTATTCGTGGCGATGATCGCTTCACGAAGCGAGACGAAACCGTCGGCACCGCGATTGCCGAGCAGGGCCGCGATGCTCGACGTGTCGCCGTCTGATGTGTCACTGGTCGTCGTAACCGTGATGACTCCCGCACCTTGGAATTGAGGGCCGAACTCGCTCGTGCTGCCGTAGTTGCCGCCGCCGAGGTCTTCCGTTGCGGTGACCGTGATGTTGACGATGTCGCTGGCTGTGACGGAAGTCAGCGTCGTGCTGAATGATTCGTAACCGGCAGCGCCGGTGACGGTGATACTGGCCGAGCCCACAAACGTCTCGCCCTCGCCGAAGCCACTCGTATCAACGCCGCTCGCGTTGTCAAAGAATTCGATGCGGTAGTTGCCCGCCGGCAGATCGGCCTCGAAGTCGATATCGAGATTGGCACCGTTCTGGAAGACGTTGGTCAGTACGGGGAAGTTCAGCAGTTCGTTTGCGCCGCTATCGGCGTCTTCTGCGTCATTGGCCGTCGGGCCGTCGTTAGTCAGATCGATGCCCATCCCTGAGTTGTTGAATATCGAGTTGCCTTGAATCGAGCTGTCGTTGGCCGTACTTCCGACGATGATGCCAAATTGGTTATTGGCAATCACGTTCCCGGCATTCGCCCCGGTGCCACCAATCGTATTGTTTGCACCGCTGTTAATTGCGATGCCAGCACCAATGTTGGCGAAGGCACCGACGCCTCCTGGACCGGTACCGATGAAGTTGGCCTGAATCACATTGTTGTCGGTGCCACCATTTTGAAAGAGCACTCCACGGGCAATATTTCCAGAGATGACATTGCCCGCGCCCGCCGCCGTGCCACCGATCGTGTTTCCGCTTGCTCCCGCTAGCCTGCATTTCTCATCACATCGGAAAATGTGGAGGGGCATCGGCGTAGCGCGGCGTTTTTTTGA
>JAQBZB010000533.1 GCA_027622275.1 Planctomycetota bacterium
TGGGCCATGGCCCAACTCGGGCTCCTTCCCCCTTTCCAGTTTTTGATGATCGTTGTGTGAAGTTGCAGCCTATCTGAGTGCAAAATGCAGGTCGATCAACGCAAAATGCGATTCAATCCCGCAGTGCGTACGTAGCGTCTCCATGCCGACGTGCATCGTTGATGATTAAAAGTTCTCAAGGAACGTGTCGATGTCGACGTAGGTCAGCTCTTGGGACTCGTTCGCTTGCCCCGACGAATCAACGGAGCTGGCTGTGTAGGCGGCATCCAGCTCGAGGACCAAGCCTTCCACGTCAGGTGGTGCCCTCGCTGTTGATGATTGCCATAATCCGCAGTGCTTCAAGATCTCTTCGATCACGTCCGCCTGTGGCGGTTCGATGAACGACACAACCTTCATTTCGCCGCCACACTCCGGACAACACAATGGGTCGACTTCATAAATCCGCTTGATCAACATTGCCCATGTCTGGCTGCTGCGAGAAGTTGTGGTCTCCTCGGACAACGGCTCATCGGATACTTCAGCTTCCGCCTTCTTGCGTATGCCACGCGACTTGTTCGAGTACCAGCCATAATAGCGAATCAAGTGTGATCCCTTCAGTGGAATGTGCTGTGTGAATTCGGCCAGGAAATCGAGCGGCGGCAAGATCTGGAAATTCCGTGGTACTCCTGCTTGCGTGCCGTCTCCCTGCGGATCGGGAAAGGCGCGGCAGGCTTGCTTCTCCGCTTGGTAGACGATCTGTCCCGAGCCGCTTACCTTCACCAGCCGAGACAGACTGAAAGGACAACGAGTCATGTACTGGATCAGACGCTCGATACCCGCTTGATCGCCTGCTGGCAAAAACACCGACTGGCGGGCACCGTCGCGCAGCGATGGTCGGCTAAAACCGCTGTGTTGCCAAGTCCGCATGTTCTCGACGACTTCCGGTTCGACCTTCTCCTTGGCCAAGTACAGATCGAAGACGGCGTCCTGCCAAGCCTCCACCAATCGCTCCATGTCGAACTCGGACAGCTCCAGGAAATCGCCCTCGGGTGTAAAGGCTCCGCAGGTGATCAGCACGTGGATGTGCGGATGCCAGTGCAAAAGTTCGCCATGCGTCTGAATTGCCGCGATCATCCCGGGCACAATACCCTCGCGCCCGAGCAGCCGTTGTGCTTCCGCTTTGAGACACGTCCAGGCACAAGAGGCAAGTTCGCCCAGCAACTTGCGATCAAAACGGGTATGCACTCGAAGGCGTTTGGGGATGGTCAAGACGACTTGCCGATGTGCGACAGGAAAACAGACCTCTTCGGCAACGTGGATGGCGGTCAGCAACGTCCGCTTCTGGTGGCAGGATGGGCAAGTGCAGCGCTGCTTGCAGGAGAAGGCGACAAACATCTCATGCTTGCAGTCGGGACAGCGAACGCGGGCGAAGCCTTCTTGCAGATCGCCGCACTTGAGAAAGGCTGCCACGGACTGTTCAACGATGGGGCGCCAATAACCATACTTGGCTTGAAAGCGTTCATCGTAGACTTGCTGGAACGAAACGAAGTGATCGTCGATCACGCGCCACAGATCCGATGCTTTCGGATCACGTGGCTGATAGAGAGGCGACAATTTGGGACAGGGCTGAGCCATGAGCAGCACGCCACACGCCCGATCCACGGCCAGGAATCGCCAAGCAGACAACCGATCCCTGGCAGCTTGGCCGATTGCGTTGCGTGTAATCGGCACGAGGTAATAGTGAACTAGTGTCCACTATTCGTCAAGCAAGGGGCCACTGATGACTGGAACACCTTGGGCTCACAACGGTTACGTCGCGAGTTCCTCTGGCGAGAGCCATCAGAAGCTCGGTCAAGCTGCAAAATAAGGCGGCGGAAATCTCCAAGCACGTCGAGTTCGAGGGCTGTTACGAGCCGGAAGAATATGACAAGTTTTGGAAAGAATTTGGCAGCATGCTCAAAGAAGGCATCGCCGATTTCCAAGCCAAATATGACCTCCTGCCGCTCTTGCGGTTTGTCTGAAATGGGGAGCGTTTCTTCAGCAGGATGCTCAGCGCACCGCATCTGCGGCCCTCTCAAGTTCGTCCGGTTGGCTGCCCCGACGCTGGATTTTTGCGTCGCCTATGCGACCTGGCTGAGACTATTGACGCACTAATCTTGCAGAATTATCCCGATTCAGCCTATTGGCGGACCGTTGCGGGCCAGGGGCGGTACATCGCTCTTGCCTGCGCTCCGATAAATGTTGCGCCGATCCTCAAAACCGCCCTGTTCGAGACTGTCGGTTCGGTGGTGTTGACCTCCGCGACGCTGACGACAGGTCGGACCGGCGTCGCCGGGTTCGATTACATTCGCAGCAGACTAGGCCTGACCGACGCCCGCGAACTGCGTTTGGAACTCATTGGCCTGAAAAGTCTTATTGGAGATTTCACGACACTCTCTAGGATGAAACGAAAGGCACCAATGGCGCGATACTCCTCTCGAGCGTGGCGAACACGGCGTGTTCGAGGGGCCACCATAAGCATTTGGTATTTCAACGTTGGGCCGATGCCTGTTGTACCTTGGTGGTTTTTGACGCGTAAAGCGCCAACGACGCACGAAGAAGGAGATTGGTCGTGCTACGAATCGAAGTTAGCGAGCCATGCTGTATGTTCGCCAGCAGACGATGGCGACGATTCCCAAGTCGCGGAAATGGCAGCGATTCGCCACGAAGCTTCAATTGGCAGCTCGGTTGGTCGAGTGGATCGTTCCCCTGCTGAAACAGGCAGAGAAAACCGTCTGGATCGTCATCGACGGAGGCTATACCAAGCGTCCTTTTTTGAGGCGCGCTTTGAAAACTGGTGTCACGATCGTAGGATGCGGCGCTGCGAGACTTGCCGCCGCAACTGCGCAAGGACCAGCGACGCGGTCGTGGTCGCCCGCGCAAGTATGGCAGACACAAGATCAGCTTGGCCAAGCGAGGTGGGCAGAAACGCGGTTGGCAAACAATCGGTTGCACCGTCTATGGCGAAACGACGATCAAGAATTACAAGACGTTTCTGGCAACCTACGGTCCTACCGGCGGCGTAATTCGCGTTGTGATTGTAAAGGAAGCTCATGGCTGGTATGCCTTCTTCT
>JAQBZB010000172.1 GCA_027622275.1 Planctomycetota bacterium
AAGAAATCAAGTTATGACAAATCTGGGGGCCTCGCGCTAGCCGTGTTATGAGAAATGCGGGCTAGAGAAATGGAAATTCAAGGTCGCCGCGCACAGCACGAACGATCTCCAGCGTGCCTTCGCGCTCGCGAAAGTAGATGATGTAACTTCCGACGTAGGTTGATCGAATGCCGTCTCCCAGATCGGAACGGTCATCGCCAATGTCTGGATTCTTCGCCACCAGCCGACACTTCTCGCGAAGTTTCGCGATCCATTGCCTTGCGGCAACGGGCTTGTCCTTTGCGATGAAGCGTGCAATCTCCTTCAAGTCTTCTTTCGATGCCGCAGAATACCGGAGTTTGGGCATCGACTAACTTTCTCGGTTCATCGACTCGACGAGACTAATTTCGGCTTCAACTTCGTCGAACACGGTGTCTTCATCGAACGATTCGCCTCGGTCTAATTGCTCGATACCCTTGTTGATTTCGCTGCGCAATTTTTCTCGTCCCATCAACAAGCGGATTCCATCGACAACTGCCGCCTCTTCGTTTTCGTACTTACCCTGTGCAACAAGGCTTTTCACAAAATCATTTGCTTCTACGGGCAAATTCAAATTCATCGATTGTCTCCACTGCCACCGGGGCACACAACATGGTTTTGCCGCAAGGGCCTTCGGCACGCCTTCCATTGTAGGCTAACGCGGCTTGCGCTGGTAGAATCTCTTGGTGTGCCCCGTTTATTTGCTTCGTTCGAGGCGGCGTCGGCAAAACCTTCCGTTGGGCGACCGAAGGTACAATGGAGACGGACACATGCCGACGGTGTTGAGAAGTGGCCCCTACCGGTTCTACTTCTACAGCCACGAGCCGAATGAACCGCCCCATGTGCATGTCGATCACGACGACGATTCCGCGAAGTTGTGGCTCGATCCGATCGGCCTTCCGCGGAATCTTGGATTCCGTGGGCACGAACTTCGCGAAATCGAACGGATCATTTGCGACAACCAACAAGAACTATTGGAGGCCTGCCAGTGGCTGGTTCGGAAATTAAACCCGGCGAACGGGTCAAAGACGTTCATTTTGATGATGACACGTTTAGCGTTGATCTGTTGGATGGTCGTACGATTACCGTTCCCTACGCTTGGTTTCCTCGTCTGCTCCACGCCTCGCCGGAACAGCGGTCCAACTGGAAAACCTGTGGCGGCGGCTACGGAATTCACTGGCCCGACCTCGACGAAGACTTGAGCACGGAAGGACTGTTGCGGGGTGCGTCTGCACCGCACAGGGCGGAGCCAGCAACCGGTCGCCCAACCTAGCATGGATTATTCATCAGTCGCCTGGCGATAGCCTGCGGTTCTCGCGAACATCGAGAGAACTGCACGCTAGCGCGTGGCGGCTGATTTGCGCGGTGTTTTGGGCAACATAGCCGTAACTCTTTTTACAAACGTATGTTTTTAAGAATGCTGATCGGTTCATGAATAATCCGGGCTATAGCGAGACAACTAACCTTCTGGATTGCCGATCAACGCCCGAAGTCTACTCGTCAATTCCTCTGGGAATCGCTTGCATCGCGGTGCGGCGTTGTAGAGGACGCCGCCATCCTTCATGATCGCCGGGCTGCCTAGCGGTGAATTTGCCGCCAACCAGGCAACCCGGACTCTCGTTGAATCAGATGGCCGCGAAGATTTCGTCCACGGCGTCGGCGTAGCGGGTCTCTTCACGACGTGCCGGTTTGGTCGGACTGCCTCATCGGCCACTCAAACAAACGGACATGACGTTCCAGTCTGCGAACACGCTGTCCGTCTGCTGCAAACGCGATTCGTCGTCGGTTGCTGTGTTGACAGGTGCCTCAGTGACGGTGACGGCGACTGTTTCGCAGCGCCGCGAGATGCCGTCGCTGATCGTGACCTGCACGTGGAAGCTGCCCGTGTAGCCGGCGGCGGCGCGGATGCGGAGGGCTCCGTTTTCGATGCGGGCCGTGACCTCAACTCGCTGAGCGGTGAACAGTTTCGTCGGGTCGGCGTGGTAGCTGGCATCCACCTTGCCTATCAGAATGCTGTCCTCGATGCGATTGCCGGCTAGCAAGATTGAGCCGTCTTCTTTGATGATGAACCAGCGGACGCGACCGTTGTTCAGACCGTGGAAGTACTTTTCGTTCTGGCTGCGGAGATTGTGCAGGAAGTTGCGACCCGCCAGCCACGCCGGGGCGCGGAACTGACGCTCCGCCTGCAGATCGGCCGCGACGTTTTCCATCACGCTGACCTCGAACGTCAGTTGATCGCCGTCGGCGTCGAATTCCGGCAGGTCGAATGTCAGTTCGCCGCCGGACGTCATGGACTGCTCACCGAAGGACAGCTCGGCCAGCGAGTTGGTCAGCTCGACGTTGAACTCCTGGCTGGACGTGGTGACGCCGTCGGTCGCGGTGACCCGGACGGTGTAGCTGCCGACGTGGGCGGTCGTGGGGTCGAGCCGCAGCGTGCCGTTCTCGATGCTGACTGTCACCGGCGGGGCCTCGGCCTGAGCCAGTCGCAGGGGGTCGTTGTAGAACTCGGGACTCAACTGAGCGATCTGTGTGCGGTACGCCTCGCCGCGGTTCCAGCCGCTGAAGACTCGGCCTTGCTGGTCGATTGCGAACCAGCCGCGATCGCCGCCCTCGACCACGTTGCCGCTGAGCCACTTGACGCCCTGGCCCTCAAAGAAATTCCGCCGCTGCAGCCAGGCAGGCGCCTGCAGATTGAACTCGTCGCGAAGTTCCGCGGCCAACTGTTCGATGATCTCAACTTTGAACGACACCTCGTCGCCGTCTGCGTCCGTGGCAGCAAGAGCGACGGTCAGCGAGTTGGTGGCGTGGACCGACTGATCGGCGATTGCCGACAGATTCGGGCCGGCGTTGGTGACGGTGACCGTGAAGATTTCGGTCGTTGTTTCGCTGCTGTCGCTGGACGTGACTTTCACTTCGAAGCTGCCGGCGTAGCCGGAGTCGGGGTCGATCGTCAGCACGCCATCTTCAATCGTTGCCGTGACCGGAGTCGGTCGGGCGTCGGTCAGCAGCCTTGGGTTTTCGTAGACGGACGCATCCAGCTTCGCGACCAACACATCACCTTTACCGCCATGGCGATACAGCTCCCCGTTGGGCATGAGTTTGTGGAACGCGCCGTTCGCGGCCGTGAGCCATTTCTCCTGCATGCCCAGATTGTTGAACCGGTAGTTCTTGTGACCGCTGAAGTTGAATTGCTGCTGGAGCTGCCAGGCCTGATCGCCGAGCATCTCGACCGTGTAGCTGCGTCCGGCACTCAGCGCGATCTGCAGCGAGTCTTCGCTGTGGTGCATCGCCTGGTCGCCGATCAGCCCGTTGTTCTCGACGGCGACCGATGCCAGCGTGGCGGCTTCTTCGCTGCTGAGCGTGCGATGGTAGATGCGCAGGTCGTCGACTTTGCCGGCGAACTTGTTCCGGGCTCCCTTGCCAGGATGACGGCCGTCGTCAAAGACGGTGTGGCCTATATCCAGGCCGAGGCTGGTGGAATACAGCCCGCCGGACAGCCGTGTCCCGTCGCCGCGACCGAACTCGACGCCGTCGAGGTAACCTCGGAAGGCACCGGTCGTCATCTCCGAGCCGCCGTCCAGCGTGATCGTCACGTGGTGCCACGTGCCGGGCTTGATCTGGTCGGTGCTCAGGTGCGTGCCTGCCCAGCCGGTCTCCCGGTCCCAGCCGCCGACGTACAGACGGCTCTCACCCGGCCGGTCCTGGCTGAGGTACACGTTCATGCCGCTGTGGTAGTCGCCGTTGTTGAGAATCACCTGCCGGACCCCGCCGTCTTTCTCACCGCCGATGGTGATGTCGCTGGCCTGGAACCACAGCGAAACCGAAACCTGGTCGTGGCGACCGTTGCGGTACTCGTCGAGCTGCTCGCGCAGATACCGGAGCTGGATGTAATCATCCTTTCCATCGAACGTCGCCGCGGAGCCTCGAACGCCCTCGGCCCAGCCCGGATCGCGGCGGAAGGCGGTCGTCTGATCGACACCGTACGGCGAGCTGTCGCCGACGACTCGGCTGCGGCCTTCATCGAAATCGAAGCGAGCGATCAGGGCGTCGTTGTCGATCACATCGACATCGACGTTGACCGACGCGGTGGCGATGTTGCCGTCCGGGTCGGTGACCGTGTAAGTGAATTCGTCCGCGCCGAAGTACCCGGCCTCGGGCGTGTAGGTCAAAAGCGAGCCGTCGTCCGAGATGGCGACAGTGCCGTGGCCAGCCTGCGAAACGCCGGCGATCGTGAGGGCGTCGCTGTCCAGGTCCACGTCGTTGGCCAGCACGTCGATCGTGACTGACGAGTTGATCAGCGTCGTGGCGTTGTCGTCTTGGACCAGCGGCCGATCGGAATCGCCGACATAAACATTGTCGATGCCGATGAAGTCGCCGTTGGCGGCGCTGGCACCCGTCGTCCCGATGGCAACCATGATGAACTGGTAACCCTCGCCGAAGTCGACGTCCCACTTGAATGTCGTCGAGTCAAAATCCTCGCCGCCGCCGCCGACTGTTTCGTCGAGCAGCACGGTTTCCGACATGGGAATCGCGCCGACCTGAACTACGTTACGATCCGTGTCACGCCAGCCGCCGACAGCGAACTGGCCGTCGACACCGAACACGCGGACGTGAATCTGGTTCGCTGCGGCGTCGCCTTCGGTGCTGGCCAGATCGATGCTCAGCGTCTGCTGGCCCTGCCGCAGGTTGTAGTCGGCGATGATCTGCCCGACGCCGGCATTCCACGGTCCGCCTGTCAGGACTGCGGCTCCGTCGTTGATCCCAAAGTCGTTGCCACGCCAGCCTTCGCCAGCCAGGGTGCTGACAAGGTACCAGTGAAACGATTCCGACTGGTCGAACGTGCTGTCGACAATCAGATTCGGATACGCGGTCGGTTCGGCGTCGATCGACTTTGTCAGGATGCTCGTTTCGCCCTGGTTGTCCCACACGGTCAGTGTCACGTCGTGCTGGCCGAAGCTGTCGAAGCGATGGCTGACGCGGCGGCCGAACTTGTCGATCTGGCCGTCCGCGTCGAAGTCCCAGCCGTAGGCGGCGTTGGCATTTCCCGTGAGCAGCGTCAGGTTCGGATCGATGTCAAACGAGTCGCTCGCGTCAAACTGCACCACGCCTGCTCCGCCGATCGACTCGGCTTCGAACTCGGCCGTCGGAGCGATGTTGCCCGTGGGCACGTCAAACGTCGAGCTGACAATCTGCACGTTGTCCGCAAAGCCTTTCTCGTGTTCATGGTGGAAGACCTGGCGGAACAGATTGACCTTATTGTTAGCGAGGTGAACATTCTCCAGACGAGACCCCAGGAACGGAATCGATCCGCTGCCCCGCAGCCCTTCGCCCGGCAGCTTCAGGCATTTTTCAAAGCCCTCGATGCGCAGGTTCTTGAACAGGAAGTTCTGAGCGGGCGAGTTGCTGGAGATTCCCATTCCGTGAACTTCGCAGGTGGGTACCTGGCCGAAAGGAATGGGCGAGTCGGGGTTGCCGACGATCAGGCCGTTGACCAGGTCGATCTGAGTTGAATAGACGGTCTCGATGCCCGATCCGAAAATGTTCCAGAGTTTGAAATCGCTGATCACCGTGCGTTCGCTGTGAGCACCGCTCCACGAATGCGTAAAACCGAGTTGCCCGTCGTCGTTCCGCTGGTGCATCCAGGTTCCGATCCCGCGGCGCGCGTTGTACGCCTGGAAGCCCATGACGCCGCGAGCTGGTGCGTCTTTGATATCGATCAGTCCGTTGGGCAGCGTCACGATGTGGCGCATGTCTTCGGGCAGGCTGGCCGAGCCGATCCACTTGACGGGGCGCGAGCGGCTGATCTTCTCGGCAGTGCCGAACAGGTCCAGCCCGGACCCGTTGGTGCTGACCGCGACGTTGGCCATCTGCACGACCTGGCTCGATCCCTGCAACCAGTAGCCGCTGCCTTCGCTGCCGAAGTCGAATCGAAGCTGGCGGTCCAGCGTCTGCTTACCGGAGCCGCGGGACTTCATCACCGTGTTGACGCACCACTCGCCAAGCTCGTCGCCCCGCTCGGCCATCATCCCGGCGCCGACGACGTCGTAGACCACGTTCAAATCGGCGTTGATCGCTCCGCCGTGCTGGTTGATGCCAAAGCTGTGACTGCCGACGACCGCGTTGCCCATGACTTCCGACATCGGCACGTCGATCGACGGATGCACGTGCGCGTGGTCGTGTCCGTCGTCAGGCCCGTGCCCCGTATCGCGAGCGTTCTCGGGATTGTTATCCCAGGCCAGAGTGCTCAGGTCCGTGGCCCGCAGTTCCAGCGGATGGCGGCCGCGGATGTTCGTGCCGTTGCCCGCCGAGCCGTCGCGATTGGTGCCAGCGTCGTCAACCAGCACGCGCTTGTCGCTGCGGCCCAGGTTGTAGAAACCGGCGTTGTAGACTTCCGCGTCGCCATCGTGGTGGACCGTCACGTAGCCCCGCTGCTTGATCGATGTGTCCTCGCCCTGTTCGCTTTCGAAGCTGACGTTTCGAGTCGTGTTGGCCACGAAGACTTTCAAGTCGTACTCGTCGAAGCCTTCGCGCCGCGTGTGATCGAACCGCAGGCGTGTGTTGTCACCGTCGGTGACGTCGTTATTCGTGAAGCGAACACGATTGCCGTCGATCTCGGTAATCGTCAGCTCTTCGTCATGAAATCGAGTGTTGTCGTCGTCCGAGCCGTTCTCGTTGTAGTACGTCCCGCCGAGCACGATCTGATCGCCGACTCGCCAGCCGTCCGGCACCGCTCGCAGCACCAGTTCGCTGTCACCGGCGTAGGCGTCGCCTTCGATCGCGAGCGTGTGCAACTTCTTCGCCCCGTGGATGATCGTCTCGCCGTACAGATTCGCTCCCAGTCCGAGCTGCTGCGGATCGTCTGCCGCATCGATCGGAGCCTGTCCAGCGAACACGATGCGAGCCGTCACGTCGGCCTCGACGGAGTTCTCTGTCGTGCCGATCTGGAAGACCGAACCGGGCGTGCTGACGAGCGTGTCGACCACGAGCTTCGTATCGACATCGGTCGCGAACCGCAGCGTGCCATCGACGCGAAGCGTGTCGATGCGGACGTCGCTGACGACGTCGTACACGACCGTTCGGTCTTCGGTGATCAGCACCTTCGCTCCGTCAGCCGGGACTTCGCCGTCGAGCCACGTCGCGGGATCGGACCAGGCCCCGTCCTGCACGACGATGCTGGTCGCGTCTTCATGCCGAACCAGATCGAACACCGCTTCTTTCTCGTCGAACTCAGCATGGCCGTGAACATGGCCGTCATGATTGTGTTCGAATTCCGCGTTGTAGCTCGCGCCGCCAACCGGCACGGTGAATTCGCCATCGGCAAGATCCGCCGCGGACCAGCCGCCGAATTCGTAGGCCTGGCCGCCGACAGTCTGCTCGTCGGCAATTCGGAGCTGGTGGGAAGTCCCTTCTTCCAGACTCACGATGGCGGGCGTGCTGTAGTCCTGCTCATCAATCGAGAAGTCGATGCCGGGCACGTTCGAGTAGAATTCCACCAGCACATCAGCGGCCATCAGCTCGCGACGCTGTAGGAATTCGATGCGGAGGTTCTTACGCAAAGTGCTGTGACGACGGGATTTACGACGGTTTTTGCGGGAATGACGGTGCATGTCTGGCCTCGGTGTGAATTGGTTTGAGATCTGAGTTCACAAGACAACTTGCCGTCCGAGCCGAACTGCGACACGAAATCTGAAAAAAAGTGGGTACCCAGTGGCACTGCGTCGGATCGACCCGGCCGCCGGCTAGCAGCAAGCTTGCCAGGGACTTGCTAGGATGACTCCACTGGTCGTCGACCGCCCCGATCTTCCCGATACGCTGCAGGTCGGCTTGTCCGCCAGTTGCGCCGGCATAGAACCCGAACCACAACTCGTTGCCGAATTCGACTACATCCGTTTCTCGGTCCCCAAGAGCATCGAGGACTTTACCCGCTGATAGAAACTGCTTCGGTCGAGCCGTCAGGCGTCACGTGCCGCGTCACGCTTCCCACGTCTGATCGATCCAGCGAGCATCGGGTTCATTTCGTGCCACGGCTGTGTCAGCCTTGATTTTCGGAACGGACACGGCTGAACAGCCGTGGCACGAACAATCCGGGCTAGCCATAGTTCAGCTTACCTGGTGTCTCGCGGGCAATCGGGACGTCGAACAACTGAAGTTTGTTTTCCCGCAAGGATTCCGAGACTCGCTCGCTTAGCTCATCGGGCTCGCTGATGCGATGCGATTCGACTCCCAGCGACTTCGACAGCGAAACGTAATCAATCTCGGGACAGCGGATGTCGAGCCCTTCGAAGCGGCCGGCGAGGGCGTTGGGCAAATGAATGCCTTTGGCGCCGATCTTCAGGATCTGATAGCAGGCGTTGTTGCAGATAACGAAGGTGACCGGGATGTTGTATCGCGCCGCGGACCACAGCCCTTGGATGCCGTACATCGCCGCGCCTTCGCCCAGCAGACCGAGCACGGGACGATCGGGCCAAGCCAGCTTTGCGCCGAGCGTGCAGCCGAGGCCCCAGCCTAATCCCCAGCCGCGATGGCCGAAGTAGCCGGTTGTGTTCTTGAGCACACCCAGTCGCTCGAAGGTCGTGTTCGTGGTTGTCACGGCCTCTTCGATCACGGCGACATCGTCAGGCAGGATTCGCGACAGCGCTCCCATCAGGGCCAGCGGCGTTAACGGGCGGAGACCACGCTGTTCATCGATTTGCTGGCGGAACGCGGCCCGCGTAGCTTCATGGGCGGCGACGTGTCCGGAAGTTCGCTCACGGATTGCGCTGGCTTGGCCGGCGGTGATTGAATTGCGCAGCTCCTGTCCCAATTCCTCCAACGACACTTTGGTGTGGCCGATCACGCCGACTTCCACGGGATAATTCTTTCCCAGTTGCCACGGGTCCTCATCGATGTGAACGAGGCGGACGTGTTCGGGAATCGCGCGCGATGGCTCGTGGTAAACGTATTGCCGCAGCAGGTCCATGCCGACGACCAACAGCACGTCGAATTCGTTCAACCGCTCGCGGACTTCGGGCGACCAGAGGGGAAGGCCTTGGCCGTTCAAGGGATGATCGGCAGGGAAGGCCAAGCGCCCATGCGTGGTTCCAGATTCCGTCATGACCGGTGCGCCGAGCAGTTCGGCGACGGCGACGAGTTCCCGCATCGCGTCGGTCTCGGTCACGCGGCTGCCCGCCAAGATGCCGGGATTTGTCGCGCCGCGCAGAAGTTCCGCCGCGCGCAGCAATGCCTCGCGCGGCGGTCGCATGCGAGGGTCGGGCAGCCGGATCGGAGTCAGGTCGAGCGTGTCGCTAATCTCCATCTGCACATCCATCGGCAGCGACATAAAGACCGGCCCGGTGGGCGGCGTCAACGCGGTTTGCGCCGCGCGACGCAAGGCAACAGGAAGATCTTCGACGCGATTCACCTCGACGGACCACTTCGTCCAGGGTCGCGCGACGGAAACCATGTCGCCGCCCAGAATCGGCTCCTCGAACCGCAAGCGGCGGTCCTGCTGACCGGCGGTGACCAGCAAGGGCGTGCCTTCGCGATACGCGTTGTACAGCATTCCCATCGCATTGCCCAAGCCGCAACTGATGTGCAGACTGACCACGCCCAGCGACCGCGAGGCCATTGCAAACCCGTCGGCCATCGACATGACGGGAACTTCTTGCAGACCAAGAATGTATTGAAAGCGATCGTCATCGACCAACGCATCGTTCAGCGGCAACTCGCTGGTGCCCGGATTGCCAAAGATGTACCGGACGTTGAAATCGGCAAGGATCTCAAGAAACGCCTGAATTCCGGAAATGGACATGAGTTGACTCGGTGGCGAAGCGAACGTCGCGTAGGCCGGAACAAGGCTTTGCGCAGTTCCGGCATTGGGAGTGACTATCTGCCGGAACGGCGCAAAGCCTTGTTCCGGCCTACTTCCAACTCATTCGTCGGTCCATTCGTCCAAACGCTCAATCGCCTCTTCGTAGGTTAATCGTTGCAGCGGCACCGCGAGTTCGAGTTCATCGTAATCGTCGCGCTCGTGCGGCGGCTGCGCGACGCGTTGCACTTCTTCGTCCAGCGCGGCGAGCCACGGCGGCAGGTCGAAGCCCACGCCGCTGGGCTCACGCGTCAAAAACTCCGTCTCGTACTGTAACATCCGAAACGTCGGCCGCGGACCTTCATGCTGCGCCTCGGCAACCGCTGGCTGAACCAGCGAACAAAGCCGATCGATCACCAGCAGCCGCATAAACCGTTCGTTAATCCGGTCGGCGATCGATGGCATCTGCATCGCGTATTGTTTGCGGAGCTTTTCCAATCGCGCGACGAACTTGTCCGCTTCCGAATCAATCCGCTCGCGCAATGCGCGACGCCAGAGTTGTGCAGCCCGTTTACAACCGCGGCGAACAAGGATCTCGTGCGCCAACACGACCGGCTTCAAGTTCCAGCACACGCGGTCGTACTTCGTCTGTAACCGCAGGAAGTCGAGCAGCGTATACAGCAGGTCGCCGCGATCGGACTGGGTGGTTGTACTGTTGTAGTCACGATACTCGGAGTAATTCTCGATGATCGCTTCCAGCACCAGCGTCAACCGATAGACCGCATCTTGTCGCGTGATCTTATCGTCGATCTCGTCGAGCAAACGACACTCGAAGGTGCCGCCACGTTCGTCTTGGACCTGCGTGAACCACGTATCGGCACCTTGATGCAGGATCGCCCGGACATTGCCCAGATTGAGGAAGCGTTGCGTGAACAGTTCGTCGCCATACGTCTCGATGAACTCCACCAACTTGTTCCATGAGCGTTTGTCACTCACTTTCTCAAGCACCGACAGACGAAGCGTCTTGCTGTGCTCGAGCCAGCTGTGCAAGGCAGCTTCCGTAAGTTGTTCCAGGCAGGCGACCAGCGGCGAATCGGTCAAGTTGGGCGAGTGATGTTCCGACTCTTCCTCTTCCTCCCACTGCTCCGCCGATACTACCAGCGATTGGACGAGCGACTTGTACCCGATCTTAAACATCTCGTCGAACTCGGTGACGGCTCCGGCACCGACGGGATGGTTGCGCTCCATCTCGCGGGCCGTCTCGATCAACCGGAAAGTCTCGACATACAGTCCAATTCGCGGCAGACAAAGCAGCAGATCCTGGATGCTTCGCTGGCGAATTCTCGCGGCCACGATCTCGCGGGCATCACCACCTTTGGCCAACGGCACGTACAGCAGCGGCAAGTCGGCCAACTCGTCGATTAACTCGGTCGCCAGGCTCTTTGCACGGGCGTGGTCTCGTCGCAGAATCGCGGCGACGGCTTGAATCGTCAATCTCTCTTCGCGCGGCACATCACTCATGTCTGCCGAATCCGGCTCGCACGCCTCGGCAACGATCACGGAACGGAGGAGCCTCACGGCGTCCGCCGTTTCGGTGGACGTCGCGATGATGCGGTCGAGCAGCCCCTCCTTGTACATCCGCCGCCGATCATAGGCGAGCATCGAATCGTGGTCGCCTTGCGGTGTTGGAATCCGATAGCCGCGTACTTGCCCGACCAGCTCCATCAGCTCGGTGCGATTGTGCTGGAGCTTCTCGATCCAATGTCGCATCGCGGTCAGGCGGTCCGCGGACATTTCACGATCACACGACTCGTGCAAACACGTCAAGCCGGCGTTCTTCCAAAGCCGCGCCAGCGTACTCATAAAGGACAGCCGGTCGGTCACACGTTGCGATTCGCGAACCAGCTCATCTTCGGTCGCGTCACTGGTGTCGAAGATCTCGCCCTGGATGCCGTCGTTCGCGCTGTCGTGGAACACGACGTTTTCGTAGGCCGCACCGAACAGATCCTCGTCGTCGTCGCCTTCGTCGTTCGCAAAGGGATCGGCCAGCTCTGGATCTTGAGCCGCTTCACTACGTCCGTTGCTCGCCAATTCAAACGTGGGTGTCTCCCAGTAGGATTCGGCATTCGCTTCCACATAGTCGAAGAATTTACGAATCAGCCGCCATGTCGGTCCCGACACGCCGGGAACGTCGTCGGCAAGTGGCTCGGCAGCGCTCGGCAAATCGGCTCGTCGAACGTCCAGCAACCAACGCTCGGCGAGGCGGTATAACGAACTGTCGCCTTGCTCCAGCGGGACGCGATCGGATTCACTCAGCCAGTGGACCAGCAAGCCGAGCGCCGCCACGTGATCGGATTGATCGAGCAGCGCTTCGGTCACGAGCGCATACGCTTGGGCCGAGTCGAACATTTGCGCATGTGGTGCCCAGAACCCGATGTCGCCCGCCGCCGCGCCCCCCGCGTGCCATAGCTTCAAGGCACGGGCGACATGTTCGGCGGCGTTGTAAGCGTCAAACGCGTCGATCGCTTCAACATGGGATACTTCATGCGCCGCGAATTGCCGCCACCAATTGGCCAGGCTGCGAAAGTCGTTGGCAATCCGTGCCGCCAACTCCAGGTTATCGCCTCCCGCAGTCTCGGCCAACGCGCGCGAATACAAGCCAAAGATCTCCTCCATCAACACAATCAGTTCGTCGATGCGGTGATCGTGAACGCTGTTTTCCGTTGCCGGAAAGAGACTGAACTGCGCATCAAAGCCCAGAATATTCCAGGGGTCGACGAGCGCCCCGCATTCGATGCCGCGATGCAGGATCTCGACGGCCTCGCTCAATAGCGTGACCGCCCGCTCGGGATCTTGCCGCGAGATCGCGGCCTGCGTGGCCGTGATGCGACAATCAATGCGACACAACATCCGAGCGGATGGCGTGGGAACAATGTTTGATTCCTGCTTAGCCGCTTCGGGATAGCCCATCCGCGCAAAGATCTTGGCCAGCTGAACGTGCTCCAACTGGGCGGCTCGGCGCCGCGCCAGTTGTGCATTCAAGTGTTGCCGGGCCGAACCGAAAGGCTGACGCCGCTCGGCCGCTTCAGCAACCAAGCGTTTGCCGTGCTCGCCTGGAACTCGGCTCAGCAGTCGTTCGTAAAATGCGTCGCGATAGCCGGCGATTTGCGGCAGCAGCGTACTCAGCGTCGTGGTCGAGTCGTGCGTGTCCGGCCCCGCGCCGCTGATGCCCGCACCCATCAAGATGATCCCGGCGAGCACTGCCGCTGCCTCGACCATCAATTCGCACAGCGGAGCCGCGTCCGAATCGAGGCGCTGCATGAGCGCGTCCAACGTGACTTGTTGAATCACAAACCGTGTATAGCGGCCCTGGTTATCGATGTGATGCGGATCCCACTGTCCGAAGTGATAGTTCGGACGCTTGTTGACGGGGTGATCAAAGTCGTACGCCCGCGCGTCGATCGCCAACTCCTCGAGTACTTGCGGATCGAAAAAAGCCGTTCGCAAGATGTCCTCGTCGGTTTGTTCCAGCAATTCCATCGCCCGTGTGACGACTTCTTCGTAGGGGCCGGCGGCAACGCCCGCATTACGAACCAGCAGCGGAATCGGCCGCAATCGTTCGTGGGGATACGGTTCGATCTTTCTCGATTCGAGAACGGCGACCGGGCGATAGCCGAGATAGTCGTTCAGCTGGCCGATCGCTCCGGCTTGGATGCGATCGGTTTCGCTCCACGGTTCGCGCTGGGCGAGTACCGCTTCGCAGACGCGACCGACGAAGAACGCGTTATAAAGTCGCTCCTCCGTCTGATGGAACAGCAAGTCGCGGTGATTCTCGAAGTAGCCTGGGAGTGTCTGGTTCCAGACCAAGTCCAGGATGGCTGCCGCTTGAGCCGCGTCTTGCAACGCCGCCGACTTGCCAGATAGACGCTCGAGTTCGGCAAGCAACAAATTCCCGACGGCTTGCCAAGGAGGTTCACTCGACTCCGCGATAACCGCCGACTTCCAGAGCTGATTCAGGTTCGTAAGCAACCGTGGGTCGGGCGCTCCTGACGAGAAGTTCAGATGGCCGAGGATCTTCTCCACGGCTTCTGCGTCGTCGGGGCTGAGCCCACGTTTTCCCATGCCAACGCTCCATCGACTCGATCTGGGGATTCATCTCTGAAGGATCATCGTAGGCGGAGTGTTTCGGATGGTCTAGGCGGTGTCGGCGGCTCGCAAACGGTTCGCTGACAACAAGTTCGATATTGCAGCCACGTAGCGGTCGGTCGCGAGCCGGATGCCCAGCCGTCGCTGCCACGCTGAGTAATACGACTTTTTGCCGTGCATCTTGCTGGATTGATGACTATCATGGATAAATGCGTCCGCTTCTCTTTGGCACACGATCGATCGAGTGACACCATGTTACAGCGATGTCTGCTGTTGGGTTTCTGTCTTATTCTTGGAACTGTCGCATCGCCCGTCGCGGCTCAACGGGGGAGTTCCTTGATTTCGCGGTCGGAAGCCAATCGGTTCGGATTGGAACGAATGTGGTTCACGCGAGTCCAATTCGATCGAGCCCGCGGGCGAGTCGAGCACGTTCGGCAGCATGTCAGCTCGAAGTACGGATACACCGTACATGAAGTCCTTTCGCCGCGTGGTCGCTCGGTCATCACGGATCGGGATTTGGATCGATTCGGCGTCCCGCTTGGCAAGGAGGGTGCCGAGAAGCAGGCGAACCGACTCGTCCAGCAGCTGACGCGTTCGGGGATCGAAGCCGAACTCAAGACGCAAGTCCTCCCCGAGATCACAATCTATGTCGTCTCTGATTCCGCGGTCGTCCAGGCGATCGATGGCGAGACCGGGCGAACGCGTTGGTCAACCATTGTTGGCAACGCACGATTCCCGACCGATGCGCCAGGGGCCAACGACGACTTTGTGGCGATCGTCAACGGAACCAACCTCTACGTTCTGAATCAAGCGACGGGCGGCATCGCCTGGCGAAGACAGACGCAAGGTGCGCCCGGCGCGGGGCCAGCCGTTTCCGACGAACGGGTATTCGTCCCGATGATCGGCGGCACGATCGAAGCCTATGATGTTACCGATGGACGCCAACCGCCGTGGGTGTTTCAGTCGCGCGGCCGAGCGGTCGTGCAGCCGGCGATTGCAGGGAGCGCAGTCGCGTGGCCCACCGACAAAGGAGACTTGTACGTCGCCAATGCAAATCGAACCGGAATCCGTTATCGACTCGAAACAAGTCAGCAGATCGTCGCTCGTCCCACGCCGATGCCACCCAATCGCATTGTTGTTGTGTCGACGGATGGCTATGTCTACTGCATTCATGAAGGGAGCGGCAGCTTGCTGTGGCGGTTCTCGACGGGCGAGCCGATCGTGAAGCCGGCGGTGGCCATCGACGACGCTCTCTTCGTGGTGACCGATGACGATAACCTCTTCCGCCTCTCCGCGGAAACTGGCTTCGAGCAATGGTGGGCACCTCGCATTCGAGAAGTCGTCAGCGCCAGCAAGGACCGGCTGTATTGTCTTGGAGACACCGGCCGCCT
Organism: Planctomycetota bacterium; assembly: GCA_027622275.1. Lineage (GTDB taxonomy): Bacteria > Planctomycetota > Planctomycetia > Pirellulales > Pirellulaceae. The sequence goes on from JAQBZB010000172.1 coordinate 15,343, forward strand.
CACTATCTTTGACATGAAAACAGGCGGCCGGCTGGGCTCGTTATCAACGGAGCAGCTGGACATCCGCATGGTGAACTATGCCACCGATCGAATCTTCCTTGGTTCCTCCACCGGTGTGATCCAATGTTTGCGCGAAGTCGAAGCGGAATGGCCGACGATTCGATCGGGCGGACTGGAAGAGAAGCCAGCAGCAGAGAAAGATCCCGCCGCCGCCGTCGAACCGCCCGCGAACGACGAACCAGCCCCTGCCGCGGCCGATCCATTCGGTGCATTCGGGACGGAGCCAGCGGCCGGTGCTCCAGCGAGTACCGCTGATCCGTTCGCCGATCCATTCGGTTCGCCCTGAGTCGAGCCGCAGGCTTTGGCAAAATCGTAGTGGTGGCTTCCAGCCGCCACGGATTTGCCAGCACATGTACTTAATTCCCGTGGCGGCTGGATAATTCCCGTGGCGGCTGGAAGCCACCACTACGACAGTTATTGATCGACCGATCCTTAGTTTTGCGACTTCTTGCTGTCCGGCCGATAGCCCGGTCCCGGCTCGTGGCGCGATTGCTTTTTCTTCTCTTTCTTCTTCTGCCCGCCGGGAATCGTGTGGACGTACTCGCCGCGGAAGCGCTTGTTGGCGTCCTTGCGACGTTTGGTGATCGCCTCTTTAGGCGGCTGGGCCGGGATCAAGCAGTCGCATCCGGTTCCGATCAAGTCCGTTCGTTTGGCTTGTTCCAGCGCCTTGCGGACCTCGAAGTAGTTCTCCGGCTTGAAGAACTGCAACAGTGCCCGTTGCAGCTTGCGGTCGCGGAGATGTTTTGCGATATACACCGGCTTCTTGGTGAACGGATCAATGCCGGTGTAGTACATCGCCGAAGCGACATCCATCGGAGCCGGGATAAAATCCTGAACCTGATCCGGCTGGTAACCGTTCTGCTTCAGGAACACGGCCAGATGGATCATCGCAGCGAGATCGCTTCCCGGATGGCTTGAGATGAAGTACGGCACAATGTGCTGCTTCTTCCCCGCCTTCTTGGATTCCTTCTTGAACTCTTCGGTAAACTCTTCAAAGTCGTCGCCCGACGGTTTCCGCATCAGGTCGAGTACGTTCGGGTCGGTGTGTTCGGGAGCTACCTTCAATAAGCCGCCGACGTGATACCGTGTCAGATCTCGCATGTACTCAGGCGACCGCCGAGCCAGGTCCATGCGAATGCCGCTGGCCACCAGCACTTTCTTGATGCCCGGCGTCTCGCGGGCGTCCTTCATCAACTGGACAAGCGGCCCGTGATCGGTGCCGAGCAACTTGCAGATCGTCGGGTGGACGCAAGACTGCCGCCGGCAAACGGCTTCGACCTCGGGCCTCGTACACGTCATTTGATACATGTTCGCGGTTGGGCCGCCGATGTCGCTGATCGTCCCTTTGAAATTCGGGTCGGCTGCCATCTCGTTGATTTCGCCAACGATCGAGTCGTGGCTGCGCGATTGAATGACGCGGCCTTGATGGGCCGTGATCGAACAGAACGTGCAGCCGCCGAAACAACCGCGCATGATCGTGACCGAATCCTTGATCATGTCGAAAGCCGGGATCGGATCGGTGTAGCTCGGGTGCGGCAGGCGCGTGTACGGGAAGCCGTAAATGCGATCCATCGCCACTTCCGAGATCGGGAATCGCGGCGGGTTGCAGACGATCGCTTGCCGGTCGTGGTACTGAACCAATCGCCGCGCGTTGTACGGATTCGTCTCGTTGTGCATCATCTTCGTCGCTTCGGCGAAGGTCGGCTTGTCGGCAACGACTTCTTCGTAGCTCGGCAAGGTCAACGCGTCCTCGGGCGGAGCTTCCGACGCTCCCAAAGCGTAGGCGATGCCTCGCATCTCGCGCAGATCTTTCACCGACTCGCCAGCCTCCAGCCGCCGTGCAATTTCCAGAATCGCTTCTTCGCCCATGCCAAAGACCACGAGATCGGCTTTCGCGTCCAACAGGATCGAACGGCGCACCTTATCGGACCAGTAGTCGTAATGCGCCAATCGCCGCAACGACGCTTCGACGCCGCCCGCGATCACCGGCACGCCCTTGTACGCTTGCCGCGCCCGTTGACAGTAAGCCAACGTCGCGCGATCGGGCCGCATGCCGATCCGGCCGCCGGGCGAGTAGGCGTCGTCGTTGCGGACCTTCTTGTTCGCCGTGTAGTGGTTGATCATCGAGTCCATGTTGCCGGCGCTGATCGCATAGAACAGCCGCGGCTGGCCGAAGCGTTGCCAGTCGTCGACCCGCTGCCAATCCGGCTGCGACACGATGCCCACGCGGAAACCCGCCGCCTCGAGGACTCGCCCCAAGATCGCCATCGCGAAGCTCGGATGATCGATATACGCGTCGCCCGTCACGAACACGATATCCACTTCGTCCCAACCGCGCTCCTGCATCTCCCGCCGCGACATCGGCAGCGCCTTCCGCTCGGCGAGCGGCACCGGCGCCACGGCGAGCCCCGCCAGCGGATCGCCGGTGAGCGGTTCTGTGAGGATTGGAAGTTGGAACATCGTCAAGGCCTTGGACTGCGAGCGGACTCCATCGAGTATACGCCTCGCACGGCGAATGGCCTATGGTTGGGCCACGCCTGATCATCCGATTCGCGAAGCTTTGTGGTGCCCGAAGCGGTGTGTTCATGATGCCGTAGGAGTCAATACTGTCCTCTCTGCGCCCCCTTCTTGGAGTCCAATCTGGCCTTCATTGGTAAGCATTCGTTGCCGAGGAACGTCGTCGCTTGCGCGCGTCGGCGTGCCAAACGAATGTCACTAGCTTAAGCCAATCTCCAACAAGTTTTCCGATTTTCGCGCTAAGCCGTCTGACTCCTGTCGTCTAGTCCCGTAGCACTCGACTCAAAGTCATTTACGGGAGAAACGAAGATGTTGAGATTCATTGCCTTGCCGAAAGCAGTCGGCGGTAAGCTATTTAAGGGTTTCATGCACAGTCGGTTGCTCGCGGAATTACCCGGAGCCGACGATCTGATCCAGGTTCAGACGGACCACCCCAGTGACGATCCAAGGATGGGCAATGGCCTATATTTAGTCGGTGTCCTTTGATGGGCTCGCTGGATTTGTTCGCGGCAGGCCAAATCATCCGGCATAATGTGAATTCCGCCGTGGCCTGTGGCGAATCGACCGAAATGAAACAGCCCTTGGAATCGAATCACGAAACATTAGATCAGTTTCGCTCGTATCTGTATTTGCTGGCACGAGCCCATCTCGGTCCGCGCATCAAGAACAACATTGACGCTTCGGACCTGGTCCAGCAGACATTGATGGACGCACATGCGAAGAAGAATCAATTTCGTGGCACCACGGATGCTGAGCGGGCCGCTTGGCTGCGGAAGATCCTCACCCGTAATCTGGCCGACGCAATGCGTCATCAGCACCGCGCCAAACGAGACGTGTCACGAGAGCGATCGATCGAAGCAGAGATCGATGGCTCGTTTTGCCGCGCCGAGAGTTGGTTGGCGGCGTCACAATCGTCTCCCAGCCAACACGCGACAAAGAAGGAAGAACTGCTGCGTCTGGCGGATGCGCTCACGAAACTTCCAGAAGCCCAACGTGACGCGGTGATTCTCCGTCATCTGCAAGGCATGGCGCTAGCGGAAATTGCTGGCCAATTGGATCGCAGCGAAGCGGCAGTCGCTGGGCTGATATATCGTGGTCTGAACAAACTTCACGATCTGCTGGATGACGAGAGTGAAGCATGACCGACGACACGAGCAATTCGCCTGCCTCGGATCGACAGCAGCAGTTCGACGAGATACTCGCCGAGTTGATGCGGGCGATCGATGCGGATCAACCGGTAGTCTCCGCCGAGTGGATTTCGGACCATCCGGATTTCGCTGCGGAGCTGAAGGAGTTCTTTGCCAAACACGAGCGGCTGGAGAAGCTGGTCCGTCCGCTGCGTCAGGCCGCGGCAAACGTGCTGCATGTTCGTTGTCCGCACTGCCATAATCCGATCGAGCTGTTGGACCAGGCTCCATTGTCGGACATCAGCTGCCCTTCCTGTGGCAGCAGCTTCAGCCTGATTGCCGACAATACCTTGTCGCACGATCCAAGGACGAAATCGTTTGGTCACTTCGAACTGCTCGACCGGGTAGGCATCGGCCAGTTTGGCAGTGTCTGGAAGGCTCGCGATACGAAGCTGGACCGAACGGTGGCGATCAAGATCCCGCGCAACGGTCGGATGGACTCGGCGCAGACCGAAATGTTCCTCCGTGATGCCCGTGCCACGGCTCAGTTGAAACATCCGAACATCGTCAGCGTCCACGAAGTCGGCAAACAAGACGACACGGTCTACATCGTCAGTGACTTCATTCAAGGGGCAACGCTGAAGGAGTGGACGGCGGCCAAGCGTCTGATACCGCGCGAGGCAGCCGAGTTGTGCGTGAAAATTGCCAAGGCGCTGCATCACGCTCACGAAGCGGGCGTGATCCATCGCGACTTGAAGC
>JAQBZB010000534.1 GCA_027622275.1 Planctomycetota bacterium
CATTGTCGAGAGCCACGGTTTCTTGAAATATCAGTTCTAAAGTCGATGAGATTCTTGCCTAAAGTGCAGTACCGGTATCGAGTGGGAGACTACCGCGTTGTGTACTCGATTAACGACGACGAGCGAGTTGTCATCGTGGCGACGATTGCTGACCGGAAGGATGTCTACCGGCCATGAGGCTGAGCCGAGGAGTGACGCATGAAGACCCGCGAGGCTGCTTCCATCACCCAAGGTCGCGCGGTCGATCGGCTATGCGATGAATTTGAAGCCGCACTCAAGAGCGGCAAACATCCGTCGATCGCAGAATTGCTGCAACAGGTTGACGAATCAATGCAGCGTCACCTCTTTGCTGAGTTATTGGCGGTAGAACTCGGTAACCGAGCGGGACGGGGAGAAAACCCGACGCAGAGCGAATACTGTGTGGCTTGGCCGGAGTATGCAGCCGAAGTCTCTGCTGTATTTCGAGAGCGAGCGGCCGATTCAACTGGCGAGGACGTTGAGCCGTGCGACCGTAGCGGCGAACAATTTGGTTCGTTTCAACTTATCGAAAGTGTTGGCAGCGGCTCGTTCGGGACAGTCTACCGGGCACGCGACACCAAATTGGATCGGACGGTAGCGATCAAGATTCCGGCAGCGGGAACTTTGGTTGGTGAGGCTCGACAACGCTTTCTGCGCGAGGCCCAAGCCGCGGCTCGACTTCGCCATCCGCACATCGTTCAGGTTCACGAAGTGCATGTCGATGGAGCCGAATGCTACATCGTCAGCGACTTCATCGACGGCACCACGCTTGGTGAAGTGACCAAGGAACGCCGCCTGACACATGCTGAAGCGGCCGCGCTTGTCGCCAAGCTGGCGGAAGCGATTCATTACGCCAACATGATGGGGATCGTCCACCGTGACCTCAAGCCAGAAAACGTGATGCTCGACCGGAACGGGGAGCCGCTCATCATGGACTTTGGGCTGGCGAAGAAGGAAAACGATGACGCGTTGAGTACGCAAGAAGGTGTGCTGCTGGGTACGCCCGCCTACATGAGTCCCGAGCAAGCGGCCGGCAGGGGAAATCAAGCTGATGACAAGAGCGACCAGTGGAGCTTGGGCGTTATCCTATTCGAGCTGTTAAGAGGACGCCGGCCTTACGAAGGAAGTAAGGGAGAGATTCTTGCCGGCTTGCTCGACGAACACGCACCGCCTGGGCCGAGACGGTCGGATAGGTCAGTTTCACCAGACCTCGACACGATTTGTCAAAAGTGTCTGACAAAGAACCCAGCTCAGCGTTATGCAAGTTGCCAACATCTGGCGTCGGACCTGGAAAGCTGGCTGCGCGGTGAACCGATCCTGGCGCGGATTATTCATGAACCGGTCAGCATTGTTCGAAATATACGTTTGTGAAAAGAGCTACGGCTATCTTGCCCAAAACACCGCGCAAATCAGCCGCCACGCGCTAGCGTGCGGTTCTCTCGAAGTTCGCGAGAACCGCAGGCTAGCGCCAGGCGGCTGATGAATAATCCGATCCTGGCGCGGCCTGTGTCAACGGTCGAAAGGTTTTCGCGTTGGTGTCAAAGAAACAGGATTGCGGCCTCATTGCTGCTGGCGGTGATTATCGTGAGTGTCGGGGCATTTGTGTCAGTGACGGCATTGTGGCGTGACGCGGTTCATGCACGGACCTCGGCCGACAAAAACTTTGCGTGGGCACGCCAGGTGATTGAACGCATCACAACGCAGCTTGTCGAAGACCCACAGCTTCGCGATCGGGATGAGTTTCGCGATGTGCAGATGAGCCTGCTGGAAGCGAGCGTGGCGTTCTTCGAAGACTTCGTCAGCCGGGAAGCCGACGACCCGACTTTGCAAGCCGAACGGGGACGAGCGTACTGGCTACTAGGCGTCGTGCGCTCACTGAAAAACGAGAAGCAAGAGGCGTTGGAAGCGTTTCGGCAAACGGAGGTGATCTATGCAGAACTCAGCCAGAGATTTCCAGAGGATAACGACCACCGAGCGGGCTGGGGATGGAGTCTTGGCTGGCAGGCAAAGATACTCCGCGAACTCGGGAGACAAGACGAGGCATCCGAAGCATGCAACCAAGGGATCGCGATCATCGAGGAGGTTGTACGACATCAACCCAATCATGCTTTTGCCCAAGTGAAGCTCGGCGCTTGTTATCTGCAACGTGGCATCCTCACTGAAGAGTCTGGGCGGTTTGATGATGCTGCGGCCGATTATTTGCTGGCCGTCAACACGCTACGAGCGGAACCTGAGATGCGCGACGAGTTTCTGCTAGGAGACCGCGTTTACTACTTGCGTTTGGCACTCCAACAACACGTCAAGCAACTTGTTCGAAAGAACAAATGGCCTGCCGCTGTTGCCGTGTTCGAAGCCATCCAGCTGGCGAATCCCGACGATCCTTATAAAGGATATCAACTCGCGATTGTGCATCTCGCTACGAACGATTCGGAAGGCTACCGAAGCGTCTGCCGGAACATGGTCGAGCGATTTCAACACGATGCCGAACCGCAGGTTGCCGACCGGATTGTCTACACGTGCGTCTTAGAGCCGGACTCGGTTGATGACCTGCATCAGCTCACTGCATTTGCTGAGCTTACGATTCCGTTGTGGAAAGGCAACTATCGGCTACTTGGCGCGGCTGCCTATCGCAACGGCGATTACGAGGCTGCGATCCGCCACTTCGACACCGCCGCCGAGGTTGCGGGACGGCGTGCGTGGGATTGGCTCTTCTTGAGCATGGCGTACCAACGAGCTGGGCAACATGCCAATGCTCAAGAGGCCCTCAACAAAGCTACCGCTTGGGCCACAACCGACGGCCCCGCCGACAACTGGGGCTGGACGGAGCAAGTCGAGACGCAACATCTCCTTCAAGAAGCTCGGTTGCTGATCGGAGCAGACTGGTAAAGAACGCGGTAGGGACCGCCGTTGCCGGCGGCCCCCCGCACAGATCCGGACGTGAACTATTCCCTCATACGGCTCCTGCTCTGAGTCGGGCGTGGTGCCGGATGTTTGGACGTGGTCGGGTCAAACGCGGACGGGGAAGGTACTTCCGCACCAAGCGGCCCATCCGACTCCAATTCCA
>JAQBZB010000173.1 GCA_027622275.1 Planctomycetota bacterium
GGAAGCCACGTTGCGGTCTCCAGGTAGGCCAAAGAAGTGAACAACTGGACCTGTCCCCGTTTCCTGTCCGTTTCCTGTCCGTTTCCTGTCCGAGGCGAGCTCGTGGGGGTCTTCGTATTCGAGCGGCATGCTACTAACCGGCCAATCTTGGGTTCCAACGGGACCAGCCCGTTGGGGACCAAGGAACAAATTCAGCATCACTCGAAAGGCCCGATTTCGTTACGGATCACCAGATTCTGAACACCCCAGACCCGACCCCGTTTCTTCACCCGTTTCTTCACCGTGCCGCTAACGAGCTAAACGAGTTTATCGACAACATCACCGATGAATGAACGGCATAGCAAATAGACGTTTGACTTCGCGGGTCACGCAAAGGGTCGGACTCATTGATGAATCCGCAACGGGCTCTCCGTCAGCGGCCGACGCGGAAACGGTTACCAACAAACCGGCGAGCGTCCACGGTGGAGTGGCACTGACGATGACTGAGAGTGTGCCACGCCCGACGATTCAAGGTAGGACGCCGCATTGTCAAAAAGCGATGCCGGACGCAATTCCTCGTCCGGGCCATGCTAACAGCAGTGAGGTTTTCGGCTGTCTATGCTTTCGATTCCAAACTCGCGCGTTTCAACCGCTGACCAGGACGCGAGCTTGGGTTACAATCACCGTGGATCTTCAACTGGAACCTCTTATTGTGGACGCCGGTCGTCATGAATCAAATGGCATTGCTATTGTTGCTGTTGCTCGCGGACGCGCCGCGGCGTGAGTTCACGGTCCCCAACTCTCCTCAACCAGAACATGGACATGGATTGACAAGTCAGGAATCTCGGGACGGATGGATCAGTTTGTTCGACGGCCAGACCGGTTACGGTTGGCAGGAGTTCGATCTCGAATCCGGTATCCTAAGCAAGGGGAAAACCGAGTCGAGCTTTCAATCGTTCGACTTAAAGGCAAACGTGGCCAACGACGGCACGCTGTTCGTCGGCGAGCAACGAATCGATTTGGTGCAGGGGGAGAACGCAAAGACGATTTGCTCACTTCAGGCAGCGCCCTTGCGATTGGGCGAGGGCTTGGGGGTACGCAGCTTGATGATCAAGCCGCTCGGATTGAACGACGTTTTCGATGGCAAGAGCTTCGCGCCTCCGAACGCGAAGGACGAACAGCCGTTTTCTGGTTGGAAGATCCTGCCTCATCCACGCTTGCCCGCGGAGCGACAAGCGAGCTGGCAAATCGTCGACGGAGTAATTCACGCGAAAGGCGGACCAGGAGCACTCCAACTGAACGGCCAGTACGCGAACTTCGTCTTGCAGATCGAAGTGAAGACGCGGGCGGAACTCGTTAACGGCGGTTTGTTCTTCCGCTCCATCATCGATGACTTCATGAACGGCTACGAAGCTCAGATCTTCAACGCCTGCTATGAACACGATCCGGCTCAGCCCGCACGCTACAGCACGGGTGCGATCGACGATCGCCTGCTCGCCCGGCGGCTGGTCAGTCGCGATAAGATTCCGTTCGTGATGACCGTCGTCGCCAACGCGGATCACATCGGAGTTTGGGTCAATGGGTATCAAACCGTGAGTTGGACGGACACGCGCGAGTTGCACGAGAACCCTCGCGAGGGCAAGCGCTTGCAGGCGGGAGCCATCCAGTTGCAAGCTCACGATCCAGCCTCGGATTTGGCGTTCTCGCAGATTCGCATCAGCGAGTTTCCCGCTGACGACTAACAACCCACTACTTCCAACCAGCGCAAAGCAATCATGGATCGATTTCCCTTCTATCGTGCCGAAGGAACTCACCGCGAACTCGGCCGGCAACACGGCGAACAGGCGAAAAGACAGATCGCGGCTCATCTCGACTTCATGGGCTCGTCGCTGATGCTCTCGCGCGAGGAGCTGCGACGCCGCGCGATGCAGTTCCAACCGCTCTTCGCACAGCACTGTCCGCACCTGGTGGAGGAGATCGAAGGACTCGGCGAGGGCGCGGGCGTCGCGTTTGCCGATGCGTTGGCCGTAAACATCCGCAGCGCGCTCACAAAAGCATCAGACGGCGGCTGCACCTCCTTCGTCGTCGCGCGTCGCGGCACGCGCAAAGGACAGATTCTGATCGGGCAAAACAGCGATATGCTGCCGGCCGCGATGGAGTTCTGTTACGTGTTGCATCTAAAGCCGGAGGACAAGCCGGAAACGCTGATGTGGACCTTTGGCGGGATGATCGGTTACCACGGCATCAACGGCCACGGCGTTGGCAACTTCGCAAACGATCTCGGCGGTGGCCCCGAGCCATGCTTCGCCATGCCTCATTATCCGGTCAAGCGGTTGATGATGGAATGTGCCGCAGTGGATGAGGTGGTTCAACTCCTGCACAGCATCAAATTGTGGTGCAACGGGAATTACGTTCTCTGCGATGGCCGAGGCACGATTCTGGATGTGGAAGCAACGCCCGGCGGACCGCATCTGCTGACCGATAACAAGAGCGGCTTCATTGCTCACTCGAACCACTTTGTCTGCGCCAAGCACGCCACGCACGAGAACCACAAGGTCTCGGCGGTGGATTCGTTCTCCAGGCTGGCGCGAATGAACGAGCTGGTTGAATCGCGCTTCGGCGATTTAACGGTCGACGATTTCAAGACCTTCCTCCGCGACCGCGATGGCGATCCGAGCGGGATCTGCCGCTTTGCCCAAACGGCCGACCCGGCCGCGGATTGGATGACCGCGGGAATGACGATCGCCTCGATCATCGCCGAGCCGGACAAGCGGCGGATCCATGTCGCGGCCGGCAACAAGCCCGAAACGCCCTATGAAGTCTATAAGATGAATGAACACGACTGACCAACCATCCGGATTTCCCGCTATAATTCAACGACCGCGACACGCATTCCATCAGGCGCTGCAAACTCCCATGAACCGCAACCAACACTCGAAATCGGCACCGGCGGTGACTCGCCGCAATCTGCTGAGGGCGGGATCGCTTGGCTTGATGGGGTTGTCGATGACGGATGTGTTGCGGATGCGTTGCCAGGCGGGCGAGGCGACGGCGGAGAAGCCGAAGGCCGTCATATACCTGTTTTTAACAGGCGGTGCTTCTCAGCATGATACCTTTGATATGAAGCCGGATGGGCCGTCCGAGTACAAGGGCGAGTTCAATTCGATCGCGACGAAGACACCGGGCATTCAGATCTGCGAACACTTCCCGCTGCTTGCGCAACGCAGCGACAAATGGGCACTGGTCCGTTCGCTGACTCACAAGGACAACGGACACGACAAAGGCACGTATGTGATGCTGACGGGCAACAGCGTCGTCCCGCCGACGTTTCGGTCGAGCCAGCCGCAGTCGATCGATTTGCCGAGCATCGCCGCAATCGCCGGGTACGCGAGCCGGCCGCGCCGCAATATGCCGCCGAGCGCGATCCTGCCCGAACGGATCTATCACTCCAACACCGGCGTTTATCCCGGCCAGTTCGCCGGCTTGTTGGGTCCGCAGCACGAACCGTGGCTGCTGCAATGCACTGACAAACCACACGCCTATCACGACTACTCCGGCGCCTTCCCGAAATACTTGTTCAATCTGCACGACGGTGTCGCCTCGGACAAAGACGATTGGCGATTCTCCGTGCCGCACCTGACGTTGCAGGAAGGAATGCTGCCATCCAGATTCAGCAGCCGGCTGACCTTGTTAAATTCGATCGACAAGCAACGGGCACAGCTCGAACAAGCGGCCGAAGTCGCGAACTACGACCGCATCCGGGCGGGCGTCGTGTCGCTGATGGCCGATCCGAAGGTGCGCGAAGCGTTCGATGTGCGGAACGCCGATCCGAAAGAGTTGGAGCGTTATGGCGACAATTCGTTTGGCTGGTCGCTGCTGATGGCGCGGCGATTGGTGGAAACGGGCGTCAACATGGTGCAGGTCAACATGGGCAATTTCGGCAGCTGGGACTTGCATGGCAACAACTTCCCGCTCGCCAAGAACTTTCTCTTTCCACCGACGGACCGCGCTGTCTCGGCGTTGTTGGACGATCTCGATGAACGCGGGATGCTCGACAGCACGCTGATCGCGATGGCGGGCGAGTTCGGTCGCACGCCGCGGATCTTCAATGTCGCTCCGAACGTCTACAAGCTGCCCGGCCGCGATCATTGGGCACCCTGCCAGTCCGTGCTCTTCGCAGGCGGCGGCGTGCGGGGCGGGAACGTGATCGGTTCGTCGGACCGCAACGGAGCCTATCCCACTTCCGATCCGCAATCACCCGAGAACTTCGCCGCCACGATCTACCAGGCACTCGGCATCCCCCGCGACGCCAACTGGTACGACCTTGCCAAGCGGCCCTATCACGTCTATCAAGCCGATCCGATCGACGGGCTGACCGCGTAGCATCAGGCGGCATCTTTGTGATGCTGGCCGCGGCGCAACATGTCGCCCAGCGGCACGTCGATCGAGCGGACATGAAGATCTTGCTGCGGGAACGCGATCTCGATATTCGCCTGACGGAATTCGCGGTCGATTTCCATGTGCAGATCGTTGATGACCTGCAGCCGATTCTCGAGGTCGGGCAGGAAGCATCGCAACGTGAAATTGAGCGAACTGTCGGCGAAGCGGTCGAAGGTCGCGAGGGGTTCCGGATCGGTGAGCACGTACGGGTTTCGCCGCGCGACTTTCAACAACAGTTCGCGGGCCAGCTTGGTGTCGCTGCCGTAAGCCACGCCCACTTCGATCAACAGGCGATTCACGTTGTCGGTCAGCGTCCAGTTCATGACGTCTTCGGTGATGAACTTCTTGTTCGGCACGATCAGTTCACGGCGATCAAAGCCGGTGATCGTCGTGGCGCGAATCTGCATCCGCGTCACTCGCCCCGAGACGCCGCCGACGGTGACGAGATCGCCGACTCGAACGGGCCGCTCGAACAGGATGATCAAACCGGAGACGAGGTTGGCGAAAATCTCTTGCAGGCCGAACCCGAGACCGACGGTCATGGCGGCCGCGAGCCACTGAATGCTGCTCCAGCTCAAGCCGATCATCAGACATGCTGCGGCCACCGTGGCAAGCGTGAGCAAGTACCGCAAGACCATGCCCGCCGCATACCTCTGGCCCTTGTCGATCGGCATGCGTTCCAACACCAGCACGTCCACCAACGCCGGCAGATTCCTGGCCACCAGCAGCCCCAGCCCCAGCAGCAGGCAAGCCAGCACGGCGTGCTTCAGCGTGGTTTTCACTTCCTCGTGACTCGTGATGACCTTCGCCGGTCCATCGAGATCGGCAACCGTCTGCTTGACTTCCACCGACTTCGACCAGAGTTCGACTTGATCCAACACGCCGAGCGCGGGAGTCACATCAAACCAGACGATGTACCCCCCGACAAACAGCGCGGCCGCGATGGCGTAGCGCAGCAGATACCGGATTTCCGAGTCGTTGTTGTCGTCCACGGGAATGCTTTCGCCGCGGGATTCAGCAGTTGCGAGCTGTCCGTCGTTGGCGGCTTGCTGCTCTTCGATGGAGGCGGCGGCGGCTTCCAATCGAAACTTTCGTACCGCTAGCCAACGCAGGGCGACGGCTTGTCCAAGTATCACGGCGAACACGACGCTCGCGGTGGCTTGCAACCGCAGCGCGAGGTGCTGAGCCGAGTAGTCGTAGCCGAGCGCGGTGAGAACTGCGAGCCCGACCGGGATGCCGATGCCCAGGAGGTGAACGGCGTGTCTCAACTGGTAATACCAATCGCTTGGTAAATCGCCGGACAACTCGCGGAAGCTGCTTCGGCGGACGCGCAGCATGGAATGAGCAAAGGCCGCCAGCGTCGCCATGCCGACGAGAAAGCCGACCCGTCCCAGGAACGAAGACCACTCGCCATCGCGGTACACCGTCACCGCCGAGATGAAAAAGACACAAGGAATTCCAATCGCCGACAGCCACGAAAGGTTCCGCCGCGCGAGCCCGACGCGCTGCGCGTTCCACTGAAAATGCGTTTCCGCAATGCCGTTACGCCGGCACAACTGCCTTGCGAAACGGCAGAGCCAGAACGCATAGGCCGCACTCTCCAACCCCAAACCAACGGCGACTCCCAAGTCCGGCATCTCGTGCGTGGTCTTCAATTGCCATCCGGCGAGCCACATCAAACCAGGCCAAAACGCCGTGGCCAGTGCCGCGGCGACGATGGCTTCGATGGTTGGCAAGAAGTGTCCTTGCAGTTTGTCCGTTTCGGCTTCGCAAATCCGATTGATCTGACGCCGAAAGCGATCGCGGCACAAGATCATCAGGAAGATGGCGAGCACCGCCAGCACGGCCAGCAGCGGTCGCCGGACCACTCGATTCTTGATCGCCAAGGAAACGGCGGTCCACTGGGCGGGCTGCGTCAGATCGTGCAACTCGTCCCAGGCCTGGCTGAAGTGAGCGAGCCCGATCGGATCGCTGCTGCGAATCCACAGCACGCGCTCGTCGATGAAGGCCTCCGACTCTTCGGTACGGGCAAGCAACTCATTCTGCGCCACCTCCAACTCGCTGAGCAGCCGGAGATACTCGTCGTGGTCGCGGATGAGCTTGCTGAGCAACTCCTCTTTCGTGGTCAGCAATTCGCCGACCATCTGGGCGAAGTATTCGTCGTTGTACTGCCGGATCGATCCATCGAGTCTCGCCAGGACGTCGGCAACAACGGCATCGCGGTCGTCCAACAGCTCGCGCTCGTCTTGCAGGTCAAGCAGCGAGAGATGAATCGCGGGAGTCTCGGCACCGACGAACCGCAACCGCTCGCGGCAGTCCTTGAGCGCCGGAAGCTGATCGCGTTGCCGCCGCAGCAGCAGCAGCCCGATCGTCGTCGAATTTCCAGCTCGCTTGACCTTTTCCTCCATCTTGACGAACTCGGCTTTGATCTTCCCGGCGGCAGTATTGGCTTGCTGCGTTTCGCGTCCGATCGCTTCGATCAAAGCGACGATCGCCTTGCGTTGTTCGGCAAGTTCGGCATTCCGCCGGGCCAGGCTCTTGAGGGCGGGATCAGCCTCCTGCAACTGCCGCCGTGCTTCCGCCGCCTGGCGGTTCGAATCGCGTTTGCGGGCGTCCGCCAAGATCTTCTGCCAACCGGCCGCTTCCCGTTCCAAGTAGTCAACGTTCCGCTTGGCCACGTCGCGTTGCAGCGGCGTGAGTTCCGCGAGCGCGTCGATTCGCTTCGACTCCAAGGGAGAGAGCGTCCGCTGTTGTTCCAATGCCAAGAACTTGGCTTCGGCTTCCCGCCGCCGCGCGGCGTCGAGAAGCGAAGTGCTGTCGCGGGCCGTCGTCAACGCCTTCTTGGCTTCTTCGTAGGCTTTCTCCGTTTCCGGCACGAGCTTGGTGAGTTCCGCTTTACGGTCGCTGCGGCGTTTGATCGCTTCTTCTCTTTTGACGAGCGTCTCTTTGGCCAGCTTAAGCTTCGCGTCGGCTTCGGCGGCAAATCGCTCGATTTCCGCCAGCGGTGTCGCCTCGCTGACATGGAACTGCGGTTCTCCGCGCGGCAAGGCCAGCGTCTGCTTGGCGTCGCGCAGTTCGTTCGGCGCGGGTTCGATTTCAGCCTGGAATTTCAGCGGTTTCTCCGCGGCTTCCTTCGCGGTCTTCAACCACTCCGTCGCGCTCTTCAGCCGCTCCAGGGCTTCTTTTTTAGTAGCTTCGTCCAAAGTCGTGTCGTCGGTGACTTCTTTGAAGTGCGCGTCGATGTCGCTTTGAGTAATGGTCACGGTGGTTGACGATTCGGTCTCGACGAAACCAGCCTGCACAATCGGCTGATCACTCGACAACAGCGGAGCGGGAACGACGTCGGAATCGGGAACCAACTCCAACGGCGGTTGCACCGGCAGTGCTTGCAGAAGCGGCGCGTAGCGGTTGCCAGTCGCCTGAGCAGCGGCAGGCCGCACCAAACAAGCACTGCAGTCCAGCAGCAAAATGACGATCAAAGATCGGACGATTAAGCGTATCACTTTACGTTTCATGCTTGGTAACAATACATTCACGCCGCTTCGGAGCCGCGTGTGTCGGCGAGATAGTCTCCCTCGCGGGACGGAAGCATTCGAATCGGAATCGGCGTGGTGGCGTCGATATGAATGTCGCGTTGCGGGAAAGCGATCGTAATGCGTGCGTCGCGGAAGAGTTGATCGATGCGGTAACGTACGTCGCTTTCGATCCGGGTCCGATCGGAGAGGCTGCGCACTTTCACCCAAAAATGGACTTCGAAGTTCAACGAGTTGTCACCGAAATTGGTGAACCACACGAACGGTTCGGGACTGTTCAGGACGCGGCCATGCTCGACGGCCGCGTGCTTCATCAGCTTGGTGGCTTCCCGCGTCGGCGAGCCGTAGGCGATGCCGACCTTCACGTGGGTCCGCAGCTTGTCATCGCCGCGCGTCAGGTTGACAACATTGCTTTCGAGAAAGGTGCTGTTGGGGACGATGATATCCAAGTTGTCGCCGGTGCGGATGATCGTGCTGCGTGCTCCGATCTGGGCGACGTTGCCGTACAGGTCGTCGATCTGGATCAAGTCGCCGACTTTGATCGGCCGTTCCGCCAGCAGGATCAAGCCGCTGATGAAGTTGTTCAGAATGTTCTGGCTGCCGAAACCAACGCCGATCGCGATCGCACCGCCCAGGAACGTGAACATCGTCAGCGGCACATTGACGAACCGCAACGCAGTCAGCGTAAAGCAGACGAGCAAGACGTAGAACGACAGCGATTGCAAAGCCGACGCTCCGCTCTCGTTCATACGAATCCGGCCCTGCTGCAGGCGGTCGCCAAGCGTGCGGCTGAGCAGGCGGGCCAGAATGAAACCGCAGAAGATCAGGATCACGCCCACCAACACCTTGCCGACCGTCAACGGATGATCGTCGATCGTGGTCAACTCGGTGTTCCAGGCCTTTCCCGCGTAGTGCCGAACGCCGGCCCACCACTCGGCGAGCGTCCACCGCTTCACATCCCCTTCGATCTCGCCGACAAGCTTTTCCGTGAGACGGCGGCTCGCTTCGATGCTGACGATATTCGCGTCGTGGACTTGGGTCAGTTGCGTGAGCGACTCGCGTTGTTCCTGGAGCCAGCGACGAACTTGCCCGGCGTCTTCACCGACGGCTTGGAGCTTTTTGTCGAGCCCGACAAGATCCTGCCGCACCTCGTCGATCCGCATCTGCTCCAGGCGTTTGTCACGCTCCAACTGGTCGAGCCGGGCGCGAACTTCTTCGCCCCACGTGATCAGCTCTTCGGTCGTTGCCGATTCACGGACGACGTTGAATCGCCGCTGCCAGACTTGCCGGTTCGCACCGCGGCGTTGCAGGCGATCATTGAACAGCGAGACTTGTGTTTGGTAAAGTTGCCGAAGCAGTTGTTTCGCCTCGACTTGCTCCACGAGCTCGGCATTCCTGTCCGTCGACATATCCAGTTGGTGCCGGGCACGCGACCATTCGCCTTCGGCATATTGCAGATTCGACTCGGCAAGCTGGAGATCGCTCTTCAAGTCCTCTTCTTGCTTGTCGATTTCGATCATCTGATCTTGAAGATCGCGATTGGTAAAGACACATCCCGCCTTGGATATCCATTTGACCTTCTCGGCAAGCAGTTCGACTTGGAGCTGATGGAGTTTTTGATTGCGTTGCTCTTTGGACAACTCCTGCTTCTTGAGGTCCACCGTCACCGTGGCAATCCGGACTTCCAGCTCGGTGAACTTCGTGACGTTCGCCAGTTCCGGCTTCTTGTCTTCGATCGTGTTGGACTGCTCGACTTCCTTGGCTCTTCGAAGTCCTTGTTGCTTGGCATCGAGAGTTTGCTTGGCGCGCGCGACCGCTTCGGCGGCACTCGTGACGGTTGCCTCGACCGCTTCGCTACGAGCTTGCCGAGCGGACAGATCGTCGCGCAGATGATCGAGCAACAGGAACGAATACGGTTTCTCTTCAGGCGGCCCGGTTTCGCGAACAGTTGCCAGCTGTGCTTCCAAGTCGATGAGCCGTGTTTCGAGATCGTTGTGCTCTGTCTTGGCCGACTCGTATTGGGCATTAACAACATCGAGCTGTTTCAGTAATTCGACTTCCAGTTGCAGCCGCTCGGGAGGTTTCGAATTGTGCTCTTCCGAGGATTGCTTGGCCGAGTCGAGCGTCCGTTGGGCGACGCGCAGCTCTTCGGCAACTTGCTCGCGATTTGATGGGGACGAAGTCGCCGGTTGCGACCCTAATCCATCGCTCGCGGAACCGGCGATGGAAGTAATCTCACCGTTGGCAGCATTTAGAACCGGTGGCTGAGCCCACAAATCGACCGTCCAACAGACCGGCGCGGCGCATAACAGTAAGAACCCTAACCAAAATTTCATCACTTCCCTCGCATCCATGATGGGGAGCGTGTGTGGCTTGTGAGCCCGCTAGCGCACAACATGTGCCTACGCCACGGCGGCAACTCGTGTTGGGCGGCCTAATCAGTCCTGTTGGTCCCCGGCTCGTATCCCGCGAACGCGGGCGGAGGATCGTATCAAAAGCGAGAGGGCGGAACAAGTCCGCACCGTCGCGGCAAACACGTGTTTTCTGTCGCACATCGTGGAAACTGCTTCACTTCACTCGCGTTTGACCGCCACCGAGCCAACCCTTTCGCCAAAAGAACGCGATCATCCCGCCCGCCGAAACCAGCATCATGATCCACACCATCGGGTAAGCCCAGCGAACGTGCAGCTCGGGCATGTGCTCGAAGTTCATTCCGTAAATGCCTGCTAGAAACGTTAGTGGAATGAAGATGCTAGCCATGATCGTCAGCACTTTCATCACCTCGTTCGTGCGGTTGGCGATGGAAGAGAGATAGGTGTTCATCAGGCCCGTGGCCATTTCGCGATACATCTCGATGACTTCAGCTGTCTGTACACAATGGTCATAGGTGTCGCGGAAAAAAACCCGCACTTCGTCGGTGATTAACGCATTTTCGTCACGTCTTAGTGAATTGACGGCTTCACGTTGCGGCCAAACGGCGCGGCGCAGATTGACAAGCATGTTTTTCGTGCGGTTCAACTCTCGCAGCACATCGGTGGATGGTTTCTCCATCACGACGTTTTCGAGCTGTTCGAGGTGGTCACCGATCGCTTCGATCACGGGATAGTAGCCGTCCACAATCGTGTCGATGATGGCATACGCAAGATACCCCGGACCGTTCTGCCGCAACCTGCTCGTCGCGATGCGGATACGCTCGCGAACCGGATCGAGTATGTCACCGTAACGCTCTTGAAACGTCACCACGCAGCTTTCACCCAACAAAAGTGACACTTGCTCCATGTCAACGCCGCCACCACCGCTGACACGCACCATCCGTGTGATCACGAGGACTTGGCTGCCATAGCTTTCGGCCTTGGGCCGTTGTGGCATATTGATGATGTCTTCCAAGGCCAGAGGGTGGATCTGGAAGATTTCTCCGATCTGCTGAACAAGAGTCTCGTCACCGAAGCCTTGCACATCGACCCACGTGACGTTCCCTGGGTCCAATGCCGCGGCCAGCTGGTTCGCGTCGTTGATCTCCAGTTCGTGGCATTCGTCCCGATCGTAGCTGATCATGCGAATTTTCGGCGGCGGTGCGTCGTCCGCAATTATCAATGTGCCGGGTCTGGCTCCAACCTCCGGATGCCGCTTCTTAAACGCGGTGGTACCTAGATCCAGCAGCTTCGACATGATGTCTGATCCATCGACGCTCGCGATCCAGCTATTCACACCTTGTCTCCTTCACAAAGTCGCCGTTCGCTCCGAACACAATCAGAGCGCCTTGTCTGCCGGGCGGACAACAGCGGTCAACTCGCTGCCCTCTAACTGTCTCGACATCGACGGAGTCGTCGCGACGGCAAGCAAAGCTCACGATCAGGGTTCGCTGCGGAAACAACAGGCGGTCGCAGACGTTTTCATCCAACTGCATGATCCGTGCCGCTTTCAGGAACTGTTGCTGGGCGAGACGGAACATGGGCGAATCCCATTCCGTACGCGCGGCGACATTCTGTCCAAAGGGTCGGATCTCCGACGAGAGCCCCACGGCTGACGGCAACACGACCGGTGTAGGAACGGCATTGCTGCCAGTGATTGAGCCTTGAGACATAGATGGCACTCCCTTACCGTACGTTCATTCGAGACTGGGGCGGGAGATTCTATCGGCAAATCGCATTCCTACCAACAGGAATCGAACACTATCTGCGTTTGAATGCCCGGCTACTATGAAGCACCGTAAGTGTACAGTGCGGCCCGAACCCACTCGCTTGCGCGTTTTGAAGTTGCGCCACTTCCTCCGCCCCGAAGGGGCAACCCTATGTCAGCCCAGGGCAACGCCCTGGGAAATGGGCAAATGATGGAAATCGGAGCCCTGAAAGGGCGGCACTAGCGTTTGTCGGGAGGCTAGTGCCGCCCTTTCAGGGCTCAAACGCGTCTCGGCAATCACAACCTAGGGCGTTGCCCTGGGCTGGTATATAGCTGCCCCTTCGGGGCGCAGGACCGAAAGTGCGCATCTTCAAAACTTGCGCGTCGTTGGAACTCATTTTAGCTGGCGCTCACGACCCATCGGGCTCACGCCGTTGCTGAATCTTCTCGTCCAGTTGTTCTTGCTCTTCAAGGTCTTCCTCGTGTTCTTCGACCGCTTCCTGATGGGCTTCGTCGCCTTGCTTGCCTTGGCGGCGTTGGTCCAGATCCTCAATCCGTTCCACGAGGCCATAGAGAATCAGTGTGTCGCCGGCATGGACTTTCATGTCGGCGGTGGGCGCGCCGAGATAGGAACCTTTGCCGCGGCGGACGCCCAGAACCAGCACGCCTTCCCGCGGCAGCTTCAGTTCGATCAACGTCTTTTCCGCCAGCCAGTCGTCCGGTTCCACCAACAGCTCGCTCACCGCGTAATCGCCTTGGAGCTGCAAAATGGCGACGTAGTCGCGCACCTCGAAGTTCCCCCAGCGGCGCAAGACCCACGAGATCAGCCGGTTCAAGTGACGTTCGAGAAAACGATTGCTGGCCGCCAGCCACAATACAAACATGCCGGCCGCCGTCGCCAGGAGATTAAGCCACCAGGTTTCCGATTCCGCGGCCTCCATCACCGCCAGAATCAACGTGGCCACCACCGCTCCCACGCCAAGATTGCCCAGCGGCATCAGCATCATGACGATCCGCCGCCGCACGGGATGTCCGACCACGTCTTCCGCCTCACCGGTGGTATAGCCGACTCCCGTAAACGCCGACCGCGCCTGGAACCGGGCCGCCTCGCTCGACATGCCGGTCAGCATCAATGCCATCGCCGCAATCCGCGTGACGAACAGTGACATGGTGAGCACGATTAGCAATGATGCGATGGCCGCCACATCTAGTCCTTTCCTCGGAGTGTCTCTGCGTTGACGAGCGCGATCTCCGAACCCGAGAAAAACGCGGAGCCACAGAACAGCGCCATTTGCAACACCGACCGCGCAATCATCGTCGGCTCGGCGAGCAAGCTCGCGTCGCAACGAAAGTAATCGGTGAGGAAGTTCCAGAGCATTCAGTTTGCGTGCGGCCAGGATTCGAGGCGCGGACAGTTGGTGTGAAATGGTCTACGACATCTCGCAGAGTCCGTATTGGTCCTTATGACCGCTCGAACAATTACTATCGTAACTGTCAATTCCAACGGAAAGTGAGCGGTTCGGCGCTAGCCGCCGGTTCCGCCGTGGTGGCATACCGGCGGCTAGCGCCTTGCCGCTCACAGGCGACAGCAATTGATCGAGCGATCCTTACGTGACACTTCTCCCCTCCGTGCTGGGCGTTGCGTCACAACGTACACATATCCACGTTGTCGAAGTTGCGGCCGTAGAACTTCATGTAGTTCATTTTGCGTTCCAAGGCGGCGATTACGAACTTGGTGAAGTTGATCTTGGTGAACTTCTGAGCGCTGCCCAGCCCGCCGGGACTAAAGACGTTAATCTCCATCAGCTTGTCCCCGACGATGTCCAAGCCCACTAGGAACATGCCGTCTTGGACCAGCTTGGGCCGCACGATCTCGGCGATCTTCAGATCCTTCTCGCTAACTTCTGCGGCCGCCAGTTTGCCACCCGCGTGGATGTTGCTGCGCATGTCACCGCCGCTGCGCAATCGGCGAAAAGCTGCGTATTTGCCTTTCACTTGCAGCGGACGCCCGTTCATCACAAACAAACGCATGTCGCCGTCCGCCGCCGCCGGCAAGTACTCCTGGCAAATGACGAATCCATCGCGGCTGACCGCGTCGATCATCTGATTCAGGTTTGGGATATCGCTCTGTTCCACCATGAACACACTCGCGCCGCCAGAACCTTGCAGCGGCTTCAGCACGCACCGGCCTTCCTCTTTGGCAAACGCCTTGATCTCGTCACGATCGCGTGTGATCAGCGTCCGCGGACGTACTTCTTCCGGGAACAGCTGGAAGTACATCTTGCTCGATGCTTTCGCCAGTCCGTTCGGATCGTTGACCACAATCACGCCGTGCCGCATCGCGACGCGGCCGAACTCCGCTGCAATGGTCGCCGCCCAGGGCCGCTTGAGATAGTCGTCCGACGGAACGTTGCGGAGCATCAAGACGTCGAGTTCATCCACCGTTATCCGTTTCTTGACGGCCTTCGGTCCCAGCAGATCTTTCAAGTAGGACTCGTGTGAACCATATTTCTTCTGCGGCACACTTCTCGCACGAGCCCTGATGAACTCATCTGGATCGTATGCCAAATCGCCAACTCCCATCACCGCAACCTCGTGGCCTTGATTCACTGCTTCGCAGCCCAGCCGCGTGGTCGTATAGCCGGCTTCTTCGGTCATAACGTCGTTTACTACAAATCCAATTTTCATGGGATCATCCGATCATTGGTTGAGGAGCGATCCGCCCGACTTCATGGCGAAGCCGGGAGTCGCTCCGGAGTTAAAGTGTCGCCAATTCCGTGTTGCTGAAGTTGCGGCGATAGAACTTCATGTATTGGACTTTGCGTTCCAGGGCCGCGAGTACCGAGTGGGTGAAGTCGACTTTCTCGAACTTCTGCGCGCTGCCCAGACCGCCGGGACTGAAGACGTTGATTTCCATCAGCTTGTCGCCGACGATGTCCAAGCCGACGAGGAACATGCCGTCTTCGACCAGTCGCGGCCGGACCATTTCGGCCAGTGCGAACATTGTGTCGTTCATTGCCGCGCGGCGCAGGCGGCCGCCGGCGTGAATGTTGCTGCGAATGTCGTCGCCCGTTCGAATCCGGCGGAAGGCGGCGTACTTGCCTTTGTGCTGCAAGGGAATGCCGTTCATCAGGAACAACCGCGTGTCGCCTTCCGCGGCGGCCGGCAAGTACTCTTGCGCCACGACATAGCCATCACGGCTGACCGCCTCGACGATGTCTTCCAAGTTCTTGTCCTCCTCGCGGCGGACGAGGAATACGCCGGTGCCACCCGAACCTTGGAGCGGCTTGACGATGATGGTTCCCTCGTCGTCCAGGAACTTCTCGATGCGGCTCAGGCTGCGCGTGACCAACGTCCGCGGCCGAACCATCGCGGGAAATGTTTGCAAATACAGCTTGTTCATCGCCTTCGCCAATCCGTTCGGATCGTTCAGCACAATCACTCCGCGCCGCATCGCCAACCGGCCAAAGTGGATGCCAGCCGACTGAGCCCACGCACGCTGGACCGACGGATTGCTGCGCAACAACAATACGTCCAAATCGTCGAGCGTGATCCATTTTTCGATAGCCTTCTTGCTCTTGAACGTGTCGAGAAACTTGGCCGAGGTATACCGCGCCGGCGGCACCGTCCTGGCGAGGGCACCGATCGTGTCGTCCGGGTTATAAACCAGGCTGCCGGTGCTCATAATCCACACTTCGTGGCCCAGTTTGATCGCGTCGGCGGCCAGGCGATACGTCGTCGCGCCCGCCTCGTCGCTGTCCATTACGTTGACCACGATGCCGAGTTTCATGTTGCAAGTCGATGTTTCTTTGATGGCGGGCTACACCCTCTTCAACGCGTCCAACACGGCGGGTGCGGTGAATCGCAGAGCCTCGCCGATCGTTTCGACGCTGGTGGCATTGGGCTCGCCGGTCCATTCGTCCATGAAGAACTTTTTGAATTCAATCGCGATGGCAATGCCGGTGTCCGGGAAAGTCTCGTGGATCCACTTCGGCCAATTGCCGCCACGGAACTTGACGTTCTCTCGCACATCGAGCTTGCCGCCGGGAAAGTCGAACGAGCGCAACGTGTCGATAAGCGTGTCGACCACCGGAGCCCAGCGCTGGCGGTCCATCGTGCCCGTGCCGATGTTGACTTGCGGATTGCCTTCTGCATCCGCCGCGGGTCCGTCGGGGCCTTGGCGGCGATGGTTGTAGGTGTGCAGATCGAATACGAAGAAGCGGCCATGCTGTTGCGACAGTTCCGTGAACAGCTTTCGCATCGCGTCGTAAAAGGCGTCGTATTCCGCCAGCGATCGATCAAACAACTCGCTGGGCGGTGCGTCGTTCCATACATTCAATCCCCAGGCGTCCTCCGGCGTGCGATACACGGCCTTGTCGCGAGGACGGTTCAAGTCTACTTCAAAACGCGATCGCGTTCCGACGACGCGAGTCGGTGCCACCCGTGTCCAATCACCGGTAAAAGGATCTTCCTCGCGCAACCGCCCGGCATCATCAAGCGCCAAGTGCTTGGCCACTTCTTCGCGCACCTCGTGTCCGTCATGAACGGCCGTCGCAATGAGCGGCCCGCTGCCTACCTGTAAACGCCAGATTTGATCGGTCATTGATTTTTCCTTTCGCGAAACGGACGACTCACTCGCACGACGATCGGTTCTATTTCGCTTTTGCTTTCATTCGTGTTAACAGTTTGCCAGCCGTAAACACCCCGATAATGAAGCCCACCACTGCGGCCCCGAAAATCAGCGCTGCACCGGGCATCGTGATCGTGAAGAACAGAATGTTGGTCTCGACGGCGTCCGTGTTCTGGAGAACGACGATCAACACGAGCAGTGCTAACACTGCGATTCCCGCAACCTTTAGTTTCTGAATCATCAATTGAATTCCTTGTCTCGTTTCGCTCATACCGCACCGCGTCATGAGTGACTCGTTTAACGGCAAGCCGAAGGCGACTGCTCGGGGCGTGTATCAAACCGTCGCCTTCGGCTTGCCGTTAAACGATATCAAAGGAGCACGCCTCCAACGCAATTACGTCAGCAACGCCCAGCGCCTTAGAACACGGGTAAATCTTAGTTTGCAATCGCCGTGCCACGCTGTTCGCAACACCTGCCGCATTGTGATAAGTCATTGAATAATGGCGACTTACTTCACTGCGGGCGGAATCGAGGCGGCTGTTTATGGAAACTCATTGCCGATAGACTCGGGTGCAAGCCCCCGATTGCCGTCTCTCCTTCCGGTCATGGTCCCAGGTGATCCGATGCTCGTTCGAATCTTGATTATTGTTGACGACGCGGCTTTGGAAAGGCGACTCGATCGGATCTTTGAGCCGCTCGAAACCGCCGTCGCCACGGCACCGCACAAGGCCGTGCTGTGGGATCGCGTGAAGGCGTTTCCGACTGACTTGGTCGTCATCAGCCGCTCGTCGCTCGCCAATCCGATCGAAGCCACCGTCGAGACCATTCAATCGCTGCCGGAACGTCCCAAAGTGATCGTCGTCAGCGAGCAGGAGCATGCGGAAGAACGCGCTCGTCTGCTGATCGCCGGCTGCACGGCCGTGCTGAATATGTCCTTGGATGACGACACGCTTCGCAAAGCCTTCAACGCTTTTGTGACGCGGCAACGCAAGACAAGCATCGAACGGCTGCAACACGAACTCGATTCGCCGCAGGCCAAACTCAGCGACTTCGATTCAGGCAGCACGACGATGCAATCCTTCTTGCGAATCGTGAAACGCGTCGTCGAGCCCGACAGTTCGCTGTTGATCCAAGGCGAGACTGGCGTCGGCAAGGAACGGCTGGCGCGGGCGATTCACGCCGCCAGCCCGCGGGCGGCCAGTCCGTTCATCCCGGTCATCTTATCGGCCTTCCCTGAAACACTCGTCGAAGGGGAGCTATTCGGTTATGAAAAGGGTGCATTTACCGGCGCGGTGGGAGCGCGGCGAGGCTGTTTCGAGTTGGCACATGGCGGGACGATGTTTCTGGACGAGATCGGCGAATTGCCGCAGCACATGCAAGTCAAACTGCTGCGCGTGCTACAGGAACGTGTCATCCAGCGATTGGGCAGCGAAGAACCGATGCACGTCAACGTGCGTGTGATGGCAGCTACGAACCGCGACTTGCAAGACGAGATCAAGTCCGAAAGGTTCCGCCGGGATCTCTATTATCGCCTGAGCGTTGTGACGCTTGACATACCTCCGTTGCGCCAGCATCCCGAAGATGTGCCCAAGTTGGCTGAGCGGTATCTCGCCGAGTTCCGGTTGCGGATCAACAACGCCGTCGAGAGTTTTTCCGAAGAGGCGCTGCAGGCGCTCGTCAGCTATCCGTGGCCGGGCAACATTCGGGAATTGATCAACGTCGTCGAGCGCGGCGTGTTGTTGTGCGAAGGAAATCAGATCACGCTGGACGACTTGCCGCGCGCGATGGTGCCGGGCCCGCGGCGAGGCGGTAGCGAGTCGACCGCGCTCGACGTGTTATTCGACGGCGATTGGCGCGGCCGGCCGTGGAAAGACGTTCGCGACGCGATCGTGAGCGTCTGCGAGCAATCCTATTTCACCGAGCAACTCAACCGCACCTCCGGCAACCTCGACGAAACCGCCCGCTGCACCGGCATCAACCCCCGCTCGCTGTATGATCTGATGAAACGCCACGGCATGAAGAAGGAAGATTTCCGCGGAGCGTGAGACCCAGTCGGCAACGCTACGTCAGCGCGATCGGGCTGGATGTTGGGTGGTTGGAGTCGAATCCTCGAGCCTCAATTCTTGCTTCTTGAGATCCAACGTCACGGTGGCAATCCGGACTTCCAGCTCGACGGACTTCGTGGCGTTGGCCAGCTCCGGCTTCTTGTCTTCGATCGTGTTGGACTGCTCGACTTCCTTGGCTCTCCGCAGCGCCTGCTGCTTGGTTTCGAGAGCTTGCTTGGCGCGCGTGACTGCTTCGGCCGCGTTGGTGGCGGCGGTCGCGATGGTCGCGGTACGAGTTTGCCGGGCTGCCAGCTCGTCGCGCAGGTTGTCCAGCATCAGAAAGGAATAAGGCTTCTCTTCGGGCGGCCCGGATTCGCGGACGGGAGGCTTCGATTATTCCCTTCCGAGGATTGCTTGGCCGAGTCGAGCGTGCGTTGAGCGAGCCGCAGTTCCTCGGCAACTTGTTCGCGGTTCGACGGAGCCTCTGGCGGTGACTCGATGCCGCCGCTGGCGGTGTCAGCGACGGGCGCGATCTCGCCGTTGGCAGCATTCAAGATCGGCGGCTGAGCGTACAGCTCCGCCGTCCACCAGAACGGTGCCGCACATCACAGAATCAACCGCATCCAGAATCTCATCACGTCCCTCGCGTCCATGATCGGGAGTGCCAATGGTTGGTGAGCCCCCGGCGCACACGACGCGACATACAACCCGTGGTGGGCTGCGTCGACAGTCGCGGTGGTCCCCGGCTCGTTGGCCGCGAATGCGGGCGGCGGATAGTAGCAAAAGGCGAAGTGTGGAACAAGTCCGCGCCGGTTCGGCAACGATTTCCCTGGCCATACTGGTGTCGAGCTGGCGATTGCCGGTGTGGGCCAAACGCTTGTGTGCTCGCGGGTCACTTCTGCCCGTGTCGCCGGGAATTGCACTGGCAGAGCCGGTGGCACACGAATACAACTTAGAAAGTGATTAACAACAACTTCCCGATTTGGTTTCGGGAGGGCGAGGCGCCCGCCGAGCCT
>JAQBZB010000007.1 GCA_027622275.1 Planctomycetota bacterium
AAATCGCTCGTTCGTGTCCCAGGTGGTCAGAATCTTGGTATTTCGGCCCTCGAAGTTCGATCCGCCCGCCGCCACGGTCTGTTCAATGGGCGATAACGTTTCACCGATCCACACGGGGTCATGCGGGTCGTTAAAGTCCAACTTGATCACATCATTGCCCACGAACTCAGTGCCACGGCGGATCTCGAGCTGATACTCGCCAATCAACGACTGCGGAGGAGCGCCGAAAACGGGATTTGAAGGCAGGTTGAAAAACGCGCTGCCGCCACGCTGATCTAACGGCCCGGTCACCGCCTCGCCCCGTTCGGCGAAACCGACGATGATGTCGTCGATGAAGAAACCTTCCTGATCATTGTTCAGAGCCCGGAGCCCGCTCCGGAAGCCGGCACCATCCACATCGCCGGGCATCGAGTTGTTTTCCGTGATCACACCCGCGGCACTAAAATCGAAGCGGAACCGCAAGTTCGGTTCGCCCGCAAAATCGGCGAGGTCGACGCGCGCCTGCCGCCACACATCGGCGGCACCGGGTTCGTCGATGTCGAACAACTCTTGAACTCGCTGATTTGGAGCGGCCGGGTAGGTGTCTCGCGACGTCGTGATATAGGTGGGTAATTCGACGTTGGGATTCGCGGGATTCGTGAAGGTGGACAGCACGGAGTTATTGGTCGCCAGCATCTCCCAGGAAGCGCCGTCATCCCGCGTCACGAAGATACGCGCACTGTCGCGCATGACACCATTGCTATTCGTTGTTTCCGTATCCAAGAAGTAATTGACGTACAGGGTTGGTTTGTCCGTGCGCGAGTAACCTTGCAGGCTGAATGCAGCCGACTCGAGCGTTCCGTGCGAGCCACCCGCCACGTTATAGTTGTTGCCGATCGCACCGTTGCCGCGCAGATCAAACTCAAACGTATCAAGCACGCCGAGTTGGCCGGTCTGATTCGGGTAGTTCAACGGCGGGCCACCCGACTCGTCAAGCCCAAAATAGAAGCTGGTGGAACCGCTCGACCCATTGCGACTTTCGTCATAGATGTCGAATGCACCGTTAACGCCGTGGCCGGGATCTCCACCCCGCCGGGTCGTGGGATGCCAGAGGTTGTAATCCACTCGCGAGAAGGCGAGCCCGCTGACGCCGCCGGCGCTTAGCCGAACGGAAAAATCGTCTGCCTGGCCGTCCTGATTCGTATCGAAGATATCGGGTACGCCATTGCCGTCGAGATCGAAGTCGCGAAGGCTGGGTAAATAAGATCCGTCGCCGTTGGGGTCGCGCGGATCAATCGCATACATCCGCCCGTTCGTTGCCGTGGCGAACAGAATCCGCGAATATCTGCCATCTTCATTGGGTCGCGTAAAGGCGTAGGGCTCGACGCTCTGCGGCCCCAGCGTCAACCCCGTAAAACGGATACCAGGGAACGTCGTGAGGACGGTCGCATTGAAGCCGCCCGTCCCGAGCGAAATGAATTCGCCCGCATCGGTGACTCCGTACAACTCGGTGAACTGGTTTCCGCCGCCATTCTGGTTATACCCAAAGGAAATTCCATTCACGATGCCACCGATCCCCGTGATCGGAATGGGAACGTGCGTATGATTGGGGTCGGCGGGTACCTCCGCGTCGATCGCCAATCCGGATTGGCCTCCAATCGTCTGAATGAAATAGCCGTCGTAGATGTCGCCGCCTCCGGTTCGTCGAAACGCGAAGGCCGTCGGAACGCCCAGTTCCGACGTCTCATCCGGGTAATTCGTCAAATCACCGCCGCCGACATCGATCTCATCGACGCGACCGCTGGAATCGTTGTTTGCGGTTGTATCCACGCTGTAGAAAAACAACCGGCCATCGGTACGCATGTCGAGATCGACCACGTTCGAGCCGCCACCAATCGTATACCAGGACTGACCGTTGAACGGGTTGATCGAGACCGCGCTGTTGCCGCTGGAGACGAACAACTGGACGTCTTCCAACGTCCAGGGAATGACCTGCGTGTCAAGGTGGATCTCCGTCGTGAATCCATTATCGTCGGTGTCAAAGATCGCGGCATTATCCGGTGCAATAAACCGGAAGCCATCCGGCTGCGTACCATCGAGATCGTCGCCGCTGACGTATCCCGTGTCCGTGCCAAAGAAACCGATGTGGTCTTCGACGACGCGGTTGATCGAGTTGATTGGTTCGAGGCGAACTAACGGTGTCGCCGAAGCCGCGTTGAAGGTCTGATCCAGCGAACTGGGCAGCCGCAAGTTGGACGAAACGGCGACGTAATAGAATTCGCTCTGCCCAGGAGTCTCGGCAAACAGCGTGACGGGCCCCACGTAAGGGTCGAGCTTGCCCAGCGTGCCTCGCGACAAGTCGTCAAAGTCGTTCCCTTCTCCGACGCCCGGCTGATCGTCAACGATATTCGAATCACGCGCAACCAGGATCAACGTTCCATTTTCGTCGTAGATGGAGAGGACGGCATCCGCGCGACTCAATTGGTCGGCATAGTCGAGATCAAAAATCGTCGAGAACGCCCGTGTGGCATCATTGACGCCGGCGATCGCCTGGATCTCCTGATACGTCAACTCGACCCGATACCAATCCACGTCATCGGCGGCATCGAGCCGGCCGGCCACGGAAATCGTGTTGCGGTCGGATCGCAGCAAATTGCCGATATTCTGCGCCGAACCGCGATCGTCATTGGGAGCTTCAACTTCTGCCGCTTCGCCAACCAACGGCGAATGGGCCGGCAACCCAATGGCATGGATGCCGGTTTGCGGATACTGAATGTTTGCAAAGCGAATATTCGAGCCACCCTTTTCGTCTTGCTGGCGCAGACGGATTTGCAGCTGGTACTCACCGCGCGTCAAACCGGCGTCGACGTTATTGATCTGCCCCGCCGCCGTGTTGCTGCGCACTCGGACATAATACGTCCCGATCCCCGTGCCGATGGTGCCCGGCAACAACAAACGCATTCCCGGATCGTCGGGATTCGTCGAGTAGGCGTCTGGGCCGAGCCGGTCATCGCGGATCATGTTCCGCGCGATCACCGTCGGCGTGCTGACCAGAGTATTGTTGTCAATGGATCGGGCGAACAGGCTTTGATTGAAGGCGATCAACTCGACAACGGCATCCAGCGAAGCATTCGTGCGATCGATGTCGAGCCAAACTTCCGTCCCGATCGGTGCCTTGAAACTGTAAACGTCGATGTCGCTCGGATCATCGACGGCAATGAAGCCGTTGACCGTAAACCCGAGCGACCGATTCTCGTCACCACCTTTCTCGTTGGCCGCCAACTCACCCAGGAACTGCGCCTTCGTGGGACTCAGATTCTGATCGATGCCGTTCGTGAATGGACCTTCTACCTCGTTCACGACGACGACGTTGCGATCGTTGCTGTACTGCTCTAAGCGGATGCCTCGCCAGTCACCGGCACTCGGGGTCGTCACGTTCCCGTCGTTGTTGGTGTCCGTGTGTGGCAAGCCATTGATCGTGAAACTCGCGCCATGGCTGTCGTCCAGCAAAGACGTCAAGATGACCGGGAAGCGCGGCTGGCCGAGTACTTGGACCGTGCCGCCGATGCGATCATCGATATCCAAAGGCGTGCCACTGGCGGTGAAGCCGGTTAGACTGCCGTCGGCGTTCAGAGAATTGCCATTTGCATCGAGCGGAAGATTCGGGTTGCCGCCCAAC
This sequence comes from Planctomycetota bacterium, assembly GCA_027622275.1. GTDB lineage: Bacteria > Planctomycetota > Planctomycetia > Pirellulales > Pirellulaceae. The sequence continues at coordinate 3,659 of JAQBZB010000007.1, forward strand.
TTGACGACCAGGCTCTCGCCCGGATTGCTTTGCAGACGCAAGCCGCTGAACGTGTGATGGTTCAGCACAACGATTTGGTCGCGCAGCACATGCACGATGTCGGTATCATCCCACACGGTCTCGATCGTCAACTCTTCACCGCGGACCTCCAGGCCTTTGATCGACAGGCCCAGCACATTGCCGGCGACATCGACCGGATTGCGATTACCGTCAATCAGATTACGCCGGATGAGCGGCCCGCGATTGTTCGTGAAGGCGGGCGAGTTGCTCGACAAATCCATCACCAGATTCAGGTCGCCGGTGCTGCGGCCATAGTCTCCCTGAATCTTGCTCGTCAACGCATTGGCATTGATGCTGATCATGGCCGTTCCGACCGGGATGTGGTTCGGCGTCAACAGATTGTCATGAACCGTGTTGTTCCGGAATATGTTGTCGACCACGACGGGCTGGGCACCGCGCACGAACACGACTGCTTCGGCGTTCGTTCCGCGGCCATTTCGACTGCTGCTGGCCAACCCAGAGGCATTGTTTTCCAGAATCGAATTCGTCATCCGGAAGTCGGCTTGATGGATTTCAACCGCGTTGAATTGATCGAAGTCACCTTCGATCGGGATGCGTCCGCCCGCGAAGGTGATTAAGGCGTGATCGATGCTGACGGATGCGCCGGCATTAAAAATCAATCCGCCCCAGTCGCCGGGGGTTCCTTGGGTAGCGCCGTCACTGGACGAATCAAACGTGCCACTCGCTCCGTAGGAATCATCACCGCGAGAAGTGAACACGATTGGCCGCTCGGAGCTTCCTTCCGCGATGAATTGAGACTCACCACGTTCGGCCTCGATCCGCGCCCCTTCGAACTTCAGAATCACTCCGGGATCGATGGCCAGCCGCGCGGCCGGCCGGGCGGTAATCGCCGATTCGCCAATGACCGACGTCGTAATCGTCGCCCCACTTGTTAGCGTTCCGCTGGCCAGCGTCAGCAAGGGAACATCGACGCCGGCATACTTGCCGACAAACTCGATCTGCACCGGCGACGCGGGCAACGGGCCACCGGTCGCAATGATGTCCCGCGGGATATGTTCGATCGTAATCTCGCCCCGCTCGGGCACGCTGATGCTGATCAGCTCTTGCAAACGCGATTGGACGCTGTACTTCACAGGGACCTGGTCGTCCGTAATTGTCGGCGTGAGCGGCCCGACCAAATTCGCGACGGTGTTGACAGACACCAACAGCGGATTCACATCGACGCCGGCAAAGTTACCTTGAAATTGGATGTCGAGTGCGGCCGGCAATTGCACCCCCGTGACGAGCACGTCTCCGGGCACAATGGCCCCCATCGCTTCGAGACCGGCGCGCATTTGCGCGGCCGTTGCGTTGTACGGCAAAGAACTCGAGAGCGACCTCGTGAGATACGGATTCGAGGACGTAATACTGGCATTCAGTGTCGGAAATGCGCCGGAAATGAACGTCAGCGCTTGAACATTCGTGCGCGCGTAGCTTCCCGCAAACTCGATGGTCACGGTACCCGGCAGTGGGCCACCTTTGACAATGACATCACCCGGATTGATTGCGGCGATGCTCTCTAGCGCCGTCTGGATATCGGACGCCATGGCATCGAACGCGATCGGCGAGGAAGTGCCGACAATGCCAGTCGGCGAGGTAAACCGCAATTGAAATGTTCCGCCCGTCGGTTGCCCTAACAGCCGCAGTGTTTGGATCTCGTTGTCCGTGACTTCAGGTGCCAGAGCCGTCGCGCCATCGGTGAGCGTACTGTCAACAACGACCATCGGATGCACATTCAGACCGGAGTACTGGCCAGTGAACTCGACGCGCAATGCAGCTGGTGACGGGCCCCCCGTCACCAAGACATCACCCGGATCGATCGTCGACATGTCCTCCAACGCCTGTAGAACTTCGTTGGTACTGGCATTGAAACGAATGGGCGTCGATGTGCGAATGCGGCCGTTGGGAGCTTCAAACCGCAGTCGATACGTTCCCTGAATCGGACTTCCGAGCAGGTAGATGGTTTGCACTTCGTTCTGCAACCCGAGCGTGAAGGAACCGGATGTCGGACCTCCAGCAATTTGCACTCGCTGAATCTCGTTGCCATTGATGGCAGCGTTGGCATTGAAGTCGATTGGCCGGCTCGTCTGGCCATCGAACGTCAACGTGAATGTGTCACCGGCCAAAGGATTGCCGGCAATGCGAATCTCCTGTACCTCATCGGAAACCGCAATACCCCCCGGTGCTCCGGCGATTTGAAGGTTCTCGGTGATCACGTGGACGATGTCGTCGTTGTCAAAGCGTGCCGGAACTTGCAACTTCTCGACCGGAACCCCGGACTGCGTCTCAATCCGCACGAACAGACCATTGACCGAATTGCCAATCAAGGTGTTCCTGTAAATGTCAGGACCGATTCGATTGAGCGTATCCTCGAAACTGTTCGGATTCGCGGAGATAGCGGCATCGGCACTGTTCGTAATGCGGTTGAACGAGATGGTCGGCCGGGCAGTTTCAAGGTGAATCGGCGTGAACACCTTTTCGAGCGATCCCACAACCACTTTGCCACCGCCATTGTTCAACTCGGCGTGATTCACCCAGTTCAGGAAGATGCCTTCCTGCTCGAAGTCAGAATCGTCACGCAAGACGATCCCGCCCCAATCTCCAGGCCCAGGCGGTGCCCCAACAGCATCGCTATCACCGCCGATGGCGTCGTTATGGAACGACCGGAAGTAGACGGACGAATCCGGAACGCCAAGGATTTGCAGAGCGGCACCACGCTGATCGATCGTCCCCGTCGAACTGCCGACGTCAATGATTGCGTCTTGCAGCTTGAACAGGACTCCCTCATCGATCATGACCGTCGTTCCGCGCGGTACGTCAAAGGTGCCACCGTCTTCCAGCGGCGTACCCGCATCGTCAAGACCGACGAGATACGGCCGGGCATTGCCCGGGAAGTCCGTGGGGTTGCCGTTCCCGACAATGCGAACCAAGTTTGGTGCGGTGAGTAGTGCGCTGGTGCCACCGAGATTCAAAGTCGCAAAGGCCGGATTAGCTGCCACAACATTCACTCGCACACGCGTGCCGCTGACGACCTTGCTGGCTAGTGCGTCAAGATTGCCGAGCGCCTGTTGGCCGTTGATTGCGGCGACGATCAGATCCGCGATGTCATCCGACGACGACGCCGAAGCAATGCCAACACCCGTCCCTGAAACTCCCGTCGTATTTGTGAACGTAAAGGTCACCACCGGGTGCGTGCCGTCATCAATCGAAAACGATTCTCCAAACTGAATCAAGTTCTGCGAGTCGGTGGGAAGGTTGATCCGGAAACCGGCATCGAGCAACGCTTGGCCGATCTCGTCGTAAGGATCGGCGGCAGTGCCGGTTCCTTCCAGTACACCGGGCGTCGAGCTGCGAGACTTGTCGACGAAGATCGTCTCGCCGGCCTGGAACCAGAAGTCAAATCTTCCACCCGGCAGTCCATCGGTGTCGCCGTCGAATGGTATTCCCTCCAGATGTCCCAATGTTGGATTGATGCTTTCGCTGATCAACAGTTCGTTATCAAAATCGATACCGCCACTCGACAAGAGTGTCGGCGATCCGGTCATTCGGACGCGAGGCCCCGCGGCTTCCGCGACCGTATTGAGGGTGGACGCGTTGATCGCATCCGCCAGTGCCCGGGCGAGATCGCTGGGCGTCGCGGTGCCTTCGAATAGCACGGGTTCGTTACCAAACGCAACAACACCAGTGTTCGTAAACTCGAAAATCTTGGCCACGCCGTCGACTTCGATCTCCAGGAACTCGCCAGGAACGATTGTCTCACCACCCGCCAGGAACTCAAATGCGGGAGCCTTATCCACAAGGCTGCTCTTGGGTGTCGGCGAAAATCGCAACACCAAATCGTACTCACCATCCGACGTACCACTTCCTCCCGTATCGGAAACGGCTGGATCGTAATTCTCATTGCCGGTGCTGCTGACGCCGATGTAATACGTACCCGGTTCAAGATCCAACCCGATAAACGAATCGTTGCCGAAGTAGTCGTCATTCTGCGAGATGAGTTCCCGCACCTGGTTTCCGTTAGCATCCGTGACAACCACGCCGTTGACATCGGTCTGGACCTTGTACAAACGGAGCGTCGTATTCAACAGGCTCGACCGCTCGCGACGTTCCGCGATCGTCTCGGCCGAGAAGGTTCCCGGCTCTTGAACGTCGAACTTGAACAGGTCAATGTCCGTGCTATCCGGGCGATACAACAGCTGAGCGTGGACGATGTCCTGATCGCCGGGGAAGACCGGTTCGACTGGCTCGCCAGAGAGGCCAACGCCACCAGGAACGGTGTTCGCCGCCAGATCTCCCATCATGGCGGTCAGATCGTACGTACGTCCCAGCCCGAGCGCGGTGCCAATCATTTGAAACGCGGTTCGGAACCATTTGCCACCGTATTCGCTGCTGCCGTGATCCGTTTCATTCGCATCCACCACGGCCGCCAGCAACCCCGTATTCGTGCGACCCGCTTTCCCGAACGGCTCGCCTGGTCCAACCGGCGTCGACTCGTTAACCACGCGCAAGTCACCAGTCACAACGGTCAAACCGGACGACGGCGTCTCGCGGAATAGAATTCCCGTGTAACGACTCAGCAGGTCGAATATCTCACGAGTCCGCTGTCGTTGATTCGCGGTAATCGTGTTCGAGAGCGGGTTTCCTTGCAGATCCTTTCCGTACACATTTTGGAAGTTGTAATCCAGCACGGCGATGCTCGGATTCGTATCCGAAATGCGTCCGAGATTCAGCCCGTCATGGAGATCCGCGGCGTCGTCTGTGTTCGCCACATCGAATCCGTCTTCAAAGCCGCCATAATCCGTCGTATTGAAGTCGGGCGGGAACGGTCCGATGTGAACCTCCGGAGGAATGCTACGGTGTCCAACTTCGTCCAAACCGCCGGGATATTCCGGTAGCGTTGTGAACGCACCTTGCGCTTCGATTCGCGATGAAAGCGACTTGGTGGCGGTCCCCAACACTCCGAGACTTATTGCGGTATCAAAACTCGAGTTGTCGTCCGACAACCAGGTGACGGTATCGCCGGCGCTGTGCATTAGACGCGTCGTGTTGTGGAAGCCCCGTTCGACCGTGAACGTGTTGCCGGTTGCCAGCGACACTCGCAGATGCTCGCCGTTGACCTCAATTGTGAACGGAGCGGACCCGGGAAACTGATCGCGGTCGTCTACCGTGAGCGATGTCGCACTGATGCTCGCCACCGGCAGCGTCAGTGTCGACGCCCCGGACAGCACGCCGCGGTTCACCGAGACGCGGAGCAGATAGGAACCTTCGGTGGCTCCGTTGGTCGTCGTCCCACCCGCTACCGGATCATAGGCGGTATTCAGCGCGCTCGAGACACCGATGTAGTACGTTGTCTTCGCGGTTGCGAGCGGCGCGGTTACCGAAGCGTCGATAGCCGCAGCGCTCGACACTCCCATGGCTTCTTCGACTAGAACGCCACTACCGCTGTCTCGAAAGACACGCACATACGTCCCATGCGTGCCGCGTGGGTCGACATCAACGGACAGAGTGGCACCCGCATTCAACTCTAGCCGGTACATGTCGACGTCGTCGGCTCCGTCGTCGGTGTCGCCGGTATAAGCCACATGGCTCAAGTCTTCGGCGACCAAGCTGAAGTCAAACAAGGTCCCCAAGTTAACCGCCTCATCGCGAGTGTCGTTCGATTCGTCCGAAGTGCCGATCGTCAAGCGATGCGTTCCGTCGGGAATCGCCGTCGCGAAGAGCAGCGTCGCAACATTATTCTCCTCGTCGTAGCTCACCGATTCCGGCAACAAGATCACGTCATCCGACGGGTCAAGGGTGGCCTGCGTGTCCGTGACTCGATAGAACGCGCGATTCTCGGCGGAGGCGGGATCGAGTTCGTCTTGGTTGAAATAAACATCGATCCGATTCTCCGCCTGCTGTAAGCGTCGCACGGTGACGCCAGGACTTGTGCCCCCCGTCAGCAAGGTGGCATCACCGGCGAGGATTCCAATCGGCCGATCCGCGACAGCGCCTACAAAAGTGACGTTCCACATCAGCGGAGCGGGACTGACCACGGTGACGTTGCCGGGACCAATGCTGGCCAATCCTTCGAGCACTGTTCGCACCGCGGCTTCGCGAATCGCGGCGCTGGCCGACGTTGCGGCGGCGACCGTGATCGGGCTCGTCATTTGGCCGCTATAAATCAGCTTGAATGACCCGCCCGTCGGTAGACCCGTCAATTCGATATTTTGCGTGTAGCGATTGATCGGTTGAGGGACGACAGAAACGACGTGCGGTGCCAGGTTCAACTCGAAAGTTCGCGCCAGATCCGAAGCCATGCCAAACGCTTCACCCAGGTTGTTAGTAAGCGGCAATCGGAAGCCGCCGAGCAGCGTCAACTGCGTCACGGGCGCGGCTGGAGTCGCGATATTTGCATTCGCGTTCCCGGTGATCTCCGTCGTGAGCAATGCCGATATCGCCGCGTCGTTGTCAATGGCATCCTGCAACTGTTGCGCGCTCGTTTCACTGCCGAGTGTCGTATTTAGTTGGATCTGAATCGTTGTGCCGGAAAGCGATAGGTTGGGCGGCGCAGCGATCCCTAACGACGATTTCGAAATCTGAATCGAGCGGTTGTTGCCGGTAACTCCAGGCTCCCGCGAGACAAATCGAACTTGGACGTCGTTCGTGATGTCGACATCCAGCGTCGTGCGGAACGAGGTCGTCGCCGAAGCAGCATTCGAAACACCAAAGATCTCAAGACGATAATCATCGTCGGGAAGTGTTTCCGCAAAACGGACGATCACCTCGTTGGGATTGTCGCCGCGGTTGATGTATCCCGGTGTAATCGTCACATCGTTCGCGCCGCCCAATGTCGCCTGGATCGTCAGCGCGCTGCCGAGAGCGCTAATATCCGTCTCCGGGACACCGATTGGCAAGGTCGCAATCACCAAGGCGCGCGCCGCTGGATTGCCATTGATCGCATTGACATACCGTCTGGCCGTCGTCCGATTGGCAACATGTGTGTTCACTTGAACCGTGATTACGTTACCACTTACAGTAACGCCGACGCCTCCGCTGGCACCGCGATTCGCCTTCGTCGTCACCACCGAGATGCCATTGCCCGCGGCTGCCGACGCAACGGCTGTGTATTGCACCTCGATCGCGCCCAACGTCCCCAAGTCCGACACGGCTGTCGCCGCATTGGCACCGTTGAGCACTAACGGCGAAACATCTTTCACGCCATCAAGAACAAGCGGCGTGGTTGGCACCACTTGGGAAACATCCGTCGTATCGTCTCCGTTCAGGATCGCCGCTTGCACAACGGCCCCGGCAATCGTGTTGACGACATCGCGAAGTTGGCCCGCCGTGGTCCCGCCGGCCCCACTGGCGACGTTTGTGTCGATGTCAATATTGACAACATTCGAAACCACGGTCACGCCTGGCCCGCTACCACCCCGGTCGCTTCGCGTGATATTGACGATCACCCCATTACCCGCTTCGCCTGGCGTCGCGGAGGTAAACTCGATCTCAACGACGGCTCTCGATTCTGTTGTGACAACACCACCCGGCGTCACATTGCTGGCAACGTTAATCTCCGGCAATGGAGTCTTCGAGTACTGGCCCGTAAACTCGATATCGATCGGTGCTAACAACAGTGGACCGCCGGTCACAAGGATGTCAGCCGGATCAATCGAAACAAGTAATTCCAGCGCGGATCGTACTTGAGCTGCCGTGGCATCGAATGGAATCGGGTCAGTTTGTAACGCCATCGATCCGTTGTTAAACGTCAGTTGGAAATCACCTACGGTGGGTCCTCCGATCGCCGAGAGCCTCTGGACTTCATTGCTAAAGTTGGCTACCTCCGAGGCGTCCCGAACCGCCGGTGTGATGACGGTCGTGGCGCTGCCCGAGACAATCGCCGCGGTCAGCAAGTCCGCCTCCGCTGAATTACCTTCGATCGTATCGAGCAGCACCTGCGCGGTGGTTTCGCTGTTGCGCGTTGTATTGAGATCGATCGTGATCAAGCCGCCGTTGACACTAATCCCCGGTGCCACCTGATCGCCTCGATCACTTCCGGTCAGCGCGATCTGGAGTCCGTTACCGGTATCGCCAAGGCGTGACGCGGTAAACTCCAGAACGACTGCGCCATTCGTTCCAAAATCCGATCGAATCGAAGCTGGTGTAAACGTTGCGTCGAGGCCGGCTCGCGTGATTTGAATTCCACCGGCCAGCGTGGCAGCATTGAGATCTTGTCCAGGGCTGAACTGAAGAATCAATTCACGTGGTGCTTCCGGCAACACATCGCCTTCGTTGAGAAAGCCTCCGGTATTAGGGCGAATCGCGACAAGATTCGGACCGACGGCAAGCAACTGGCGTTGCTCAAGTTGCTCCAACTGCATCGTGCGCTGGCGACGCGTCTCACGGGCCAGGTTTCGACGGCGGTGTCGAGCCCGTTTCGAATCGCTAAACCACGAATAGTTCTTTGGCATGGCCATGGACTACCCTTCGAAGGGAATGGATCGGATATGCAGAACACATGGCGCAGAAAGGATTTACGGCGGATTCAAACTCCGCATCGATCACTTCCGCGTCGCTGTAAGTCCTTTGGTGACATTTTGTTTCTACAGATTCCATCGATTATAGTTGCAGGGTAAGCCATTTCAACAAAATGGGGGCTCATTGCCGATTCTGGCAATAATACACCCCTCGTTAGAGCCGTCACGATTCAAATTTCTGCCATTATCAGCATCTCGTTTCTTCGATTCCAACTCCGCGCACCATCCGCGCGACTTGCGGTCAGAGCGCTCGCTAACTTCGAGGCACTCTAGAACAGATCGTCGAGCACGTTATCGAGAAGGTCGACTGAGTCGCCGTCGAAGGCCGCAAAAGCGTCATCGACGAGAGAACTTCGACGCTGGACCGAGACGAGATCTGTCAACAGATCGTTCCATTCGCCTCGAACCGAATCGAGATGCCGGGCAGGTGCCGCCAGAGCATCGAATCGATTCGCAGTCGCCGACGGGCCGCTGATCGGGCTGATCCGGCCGGATTCAACTTTGAACAGCGGTGAACTCAAACGACCCGGACGTGCGGCGGCGTGCGGCGCGATCAAATCGACCACGTCTGTCGTCGCCAATACCGTGATCGTATCGGATACCAGCGATTCGTCACCACCGGCGAGCGCGAGACCTTCGCCTTCGCCACCCGCTGTCGAGCGGTTGATCTCGTTGATGACCAGAAGTACGTCGATGGGCGCAACGGAGCCGTCATTATTCACGTCGAGGAACGGAGGTCCGCCCGGCTGGGTAGGCAAGATTCGCGAACCATCGCGATTCAAGTCATTGATGATCTGGAGAGCATCAACCGCCGTCACGAAACCATCGTTATTGACATCAAACCGATTCTGTGAGTTGTGCCAAGTGGACGAACCGCCACCGCCAGCAAGCACCGTAATCTGAACCGTCGTCAACGCAGAGCGAGTCCCCGACGGATCGACGGCTTGATAGGTGAACGTCGAAATCCCGCTGAAATCCGGTGTCGGCGTATACGTAAAATGACCATCGGCAAACAGCGTGACGCCGCCATTCGTTGGAAGGCTGCGAGCAAGCGCCTGCAACGACGATTGTGGGTTGTCAACATCGCTGTCGTTTGCCAACACGCCGTTCAACGCGGCGACCTGCAACGTTTCCCCTTGGTTCATGCTGTACTGATCAGCGACAGCCACTGGTGCATCGTTAACACCGGTAACAACGATTGTTGCAGTCGCGACCGCCGAGGAGTTTCCATCGGATACGCGATACACAAACGTGTCGTTGCCATTGAAATTGAGCGCCGGCGTATATGCGAATGCACCATTGTTACTGAGGTTCAGGATGCCATTTGCCACACTGGTTACCAAATTGACAGTCAGCGGATCATTCTCGATGTCGCTATCGTTCGCCAAGACTCCGGCAAAGGCAGATACCTGGACCGTCGTCTCTTCCGCGGTCGAGTAGCTCTCTGGATTCACGATCGGCGTGTCATTAACGCCATTGACCGTCACCGTCACCGTCGCCACGTTGGATGTCAGACTGCCGTCCGAAGCGATGTAAGTAAAGGTATCGTCAAGCGTTTCGTTAGCGCGCAACAATCGGAAACCCTGGACCCCCGTAGGATCATAGGTGAATCCGCCGTTTCCGTCCGACGTGATCACAGCACCGCGCAAACTGATCGCATCCATTGAGGAAACGGTGAGTGTCGTCCCCGGATCGGGATCGCGGTCATTTGCGCCCGCCAGCCCGATCACACCCGGCGGTGCCACGATCAGGGCGGCATCGGCGGAGGCACTGAAGTTATCGTCCAAGGCCGTCGGTGCATTATTCACGCCCGTCACGGTGACCGTGACCATCGCCGTCGATGTTCCGCCGCGTCCATCGCTGACGGTATATGCAAACGTATCGGTCATCACTTGCCCCGCCGCCAAACCGTTCAGTGTCGCCGAAGTAGTCGGGTTGTACGTCAGGATGCTGCTCGCGGACAAGCTAATCGTCGCCCCTTTTGCGCTGGTTGGATCATGACTCGCAATCGTCAAGGCGTCACCATCCGGGTCGGTATCTTGGCCGCCTGCGTCAGGTCCAATCACATTGATCGTTTGAACTTGTCCTTCCAAAGTGGCAGCGTGGTCGTCATTTGCCACGGGGGTGTCATTCACTCCCGCCACGGTGACCGTCACCGTGGCTGGATTGCTCACGGCCCCATGCCCGTCGATCGCCGTATAGGTGAAGGTGACAGAACGAGTCTCATTCACACCTAAGTCTTGGAACCCGGCACCCGGATTGAAAGTAAAGGAATTACCTCCAGCATTGCTCGCGCTCCCTTCGCTAGGCGGGGTCGCAACATTGAAGACGATCGTGTTTGGCGAATCATCCGTGTCGATGTCGTCACCAACGAACATTCCGCTGACCGGACCGCCATCCTCGACGGCGCTGATGCTCCGATTTTCGACGAACGGTTTATCATTCACGCCATCCACGGTAATCGACACCGTTGCCACGTTGCTCGCGACACCGTGGCGATCCCGCGCCAAGTAGGTAAAGCTCGTCGTTCCTGGCTGACCATTTAACGCCAGCGATTCGAAGGCGCTTCCGGGCACAAACGTAAACGAACCACCGCCATTGTTGGTTACCGAGCCGATGGAGGCCGAGGGCACGTTGACAAGCGTGAATTGGAGCGAGGCGGGCGAATCGTCGCTGTCAACGTCGTCGCCGCCGAAGGACTCCGTCAGCGAACCTCCTTCATTAACGTTGAACAACCGTGACGTCGCTGTGGGCGCGTCGTTGGCACCGAGAATCGAAACCACGATGGTGCCAGCGGCACTGATCGAGTTATGCGAGTCGGTTGCCGTGTAGGTAACTTGCGTCGTACCGGTCTCGCCAAGCGATAACGCCTGGAAATTCGCTCCCGGATTATAGATGAACTGGCGCGGATTGGCAGGGTCTTTGATGATCGTGCCTACGAGCGTGGTCGGCAGCGGACTCGGTAATTGGTACGTGAGCGTCTGTTGTGAGTCATCGCTGTCAACGTCAGCGCCCGCAAATGACCGTGTCACGGGGACACCATCCTCGTTGGCATTCACGTTGACAGGACTCACGGTCGGCCGATCGTTCGCACCGACCACCGTGACCGTGACCGTCGCCGTCCCAAAGCCGCCATGAGTGTCCGTGACTCGATACCTGAACGTCACGTCACGAGTTGCGCCGAGCTTGAGATCATCAAAGTCCCCATCGGGGTCAAATTCAAAGGACACATCCCCCGCAGTTCCAGAGAGCGGCAATACCCGGCCTTGAGCCGGCGGCGTAAGAATCGAGTAGACTAAGCCCGCGCCGGATTCGTCACTATCCAGGTCGCTGTCCACGCCCGTGTCAGCAAATGTTCCCGTTTGCGCTGGGCCATCTTCATTCACGCCGGTCAGAGTCCGGTTCTGTGCGACCGGTGCGTCGTTCACGCCGGTCACGACAATCGTCACTTCCGCCGCGTTGCTCTCGGCACCGTGTTGATCGGTCGCCGCATACATGAAGGTCACCTGACGCGTTTCGCCCACAAACAGATCTTGGAAGTCGTTACCGGGGTTATAGACGGCAACCGCGTTACCAAGCACATTGCTGATGCTGACACTGCCGAATCCAACCGGCGGCGGGGTCTTGAGCGAATAGGAGAGCGTCGAACCCGTCTCGTCGCTGTCGATGTCAGAGGCTTGCAGCGTGATGTTGACCGGGCTGCCATCCTCGACCGCGGCCGGGCCGGATATATTCTGGGCGACCGGTGCATCGTTGGCTCCGTTGACCGTAATCGTGACGGTTTTTATGGCACTCAATCCCGCGTGCGTATCAGCAGCCCGATAGGTGAACGTGACCTGACGGCTTTGACCGTCGGACAAATCCTGGAACGCCGTTCCTGGGGCAAACGAAAAACTCGTGTCTCCCGCCGCTGTCGGTGGAGTCAACGTGCCTGCGGTGGGTGGCGACACAACGGTGAACGTGATGCCCGACCCTGTCTCGTCACTATCAACATCCTGGGCGACGAAATCGCTGGTGATCGCCGACCCGTCCTCGAAGGCCACAAGTCCGCTAATATTGCTGGCGACCGGAACATCATTTCGCCCCGTCACCGTAATACTCACCGTTCCTGGCGGCGCACTGACCTGACCAAAGAGATCGCGAACCTCATACTCGAACGTCAGCAGCAAAGTCTCGTTCAGAGCCAACTCCTGGAAGTCGGGGCCCGGATCGAAGGAGAAGTTTCGCCCGCCGCTGTGAACCACATTACCGGCACTGGGCGACGAGATAATCGTGTATGACAGGGAATTCGCATCGTCGTCATCGTCGACGTCGTCGCCGGCAAACTGCGCCGCCACGATGGGACCATCCTCCACCACCGTTGTCACAGGCACGTCTTGCGCTGTCGGAGTATCGTTGGCACCGTTGACGGTAATCGTCACGGTCGCCGGCGCGCTCAGGTTCGTCGGTGGGTTTGTGACAATCCCATCGTTGGCGATGTAAGTAAACGTAACCGTCGCAGTAGCGGCTTGCGCCAAGTGATCGAACGCCGTTCCCGGATTGAACGTAAACGTCCCATTATTGTTGTTCGTCAAGGTGACACCTTGCAGCGAGTTCGCCGATTGCAGCGCATTCGCCGTATACGTGAGCATCGCGCCCGTATCGGCATCGCTGCCGGAGAAGTTCGCCGTCAGCGGCTGGTTCTCGCCAGTCGTCAGGTTTAACCCAGCGACAACCGGCGTGTCGTTCTTTCCCGTCACCGTGATCGTTCCCGTCGCCTCCTGGCTGAAGGCTAAATGCCTATCTTGCGCGCGATACCGGAAGGTAAGAACCCGTTGCTCACCTGCGGGGAGATTCTGGAAGTCCGCACCCGGACTGAATCGGAACGTCCCGTTGTTGTTATTGACAAGCGTGCCACTGCTGGCCGGCAATTGTCCGATGAACGAATAAATCAGCGTCGCTGGCGTGTCATCCGAATCGACGTCGTCGCCCAGGAAGATGCCCGTCACGGCAGGTCCGTCTTCCATCGCCTGAATCGTTACCTGCTGCGGAGCCGTCGGCAAAGGCACGGTCGGCGCTTCGTTAACGCCGGGCACCGTTACGGTCACCGTTGCTGAGCCACTCGCACTGGGAACATGCCGATCCGTCGCCGTGTAACCAAACTTGACAGTAGTCGTCTGTCCCGCTGGCAACGCCACGAAGTCGCTGGTTCCCGGATCGAACTTGAAGAAGCCATTATCAGGCGTGGCCGCGCCGGCATCGCCGACGGTGACATATTGAATGGCGTTACCGAGCGTAGGCAGGTTGAATACCGTATACGTCAGCGTACTCGAATCGTCGTCATGATCGTCATCGTCCGCATCAAAAGGTGCCACGGCCGCCGAATTGGCGGACGTCGAGACCGTCACGTCATTGGCGATCGGCGCGTCGTTCTGGCCGTTGACGGTGATGGTCACGGTGGCGAGGTTACTGACCGCGCCGTGCCGATCCGTCGCCGTGTAAGTGAACTTCACCACGCGAGTTTCCGGCGGAGTACCCGTCTGCAAATCATCAAAGTCGGCCCCTGGATCAAAGTAGAACGTCTGTGGGTTTTCACCAAAGTTTGGATTACCCTTGCGAATCGTCCCCAGGCCGGTCGGACTGACGATGTCGTAGATGAGTTCCGTGGGGACATGGTCGAGATCGATATCGTTTCCAACAAACGGAATCGCCGTCAACTGCTGATTCTCGGTGATCGTCGTCAGCGCATTCGGAATCGGTCCCGCGGTCGGCGGGTCGTTGACGCCGTTGATTCTGACGGTCACCGTCGCCACGTTTGAACTCAGCCCCATGTCGTCGACAATGGTGTAACGGAACGTGTCGAAAGCATAATTCGAGCCCGCGGCGGGATTCAACGGATCGTATGCCACGGGATTCATCGGATCGAAAACGGCCAACTGCTGGAAGGCAGTCCCTGGGTCGTAGGTAAAGTCGCCATTCTTGATGCCACCGACTGGAGGGAAAACTAGCAAGAAGGCGACTTGTCCAAGCGTCCCCGTCGTATCCGCCGCACCTTGAATCTCGAGAAGTGTCGAATCGACATCCGTATCGTTAAAGATCGCACCCACGCCAGCGACGACCAGGAAGCTGTCTTCGTCGGTCGTGTAGGCGGCTTCGAGTCCCGGCTCCGGATCATTGTTGGCGACCGGTGCATCGTTGACCGCCCTCACCTCGATCGAAACCGTCCCGATGGTTTGCCGCGGAATGAAGTTCGGGTTGCTCGAGTCCGCATCTCGAACCACATACGTGAAAGTATCGATCCCGTTGAAGTTCTTGCCGGGTGTGTAGAAGACGTCGGTACCGGAAAGCACGGCGGTACCGCCACTCGTCGGATTCGTCACACTTACGATTGTAAGAGTCTGGTTCGATTCGTTGGCCGGCCCGGCAACGTCGTTCATAAGCAACGTCGCAACCGGGATCGTCTTGACGGGGCCGGCTGCTGGCTGCCCATTCGTCAAGCCGCCGTCTTCGTCGACGCCATCAATCGCGCCGAGGAATTTGTCGACGCCAGGCACGGGCGGATCGTTGACGGCAGTAATCGTCAACGTAAATGTTTCCACGACCGTTGACTGATTCCCTCCCACGTCGCTGTCGGTCACGGTCACCGAGAAGGTCGCGGTGCCGTTGGAATCCTGGCTCGTCTCGAAACTCAAATCACCCGTTGCCGGATCGAACGCAATCGGCTTCGCAAACGTCAACCCGCCTGTGGTGGCCGAAATATTAACGACAGCCGTCAAGGCTTGCGTTAGCTCATCCGTCGCCGTCGCCGGTCCTGGCAAGACAGTCGATGCCCAATTGCTGATCACGACCAGCCCGCTATCTTCATTGCGAGTCGGGTCTTGCAGATCCGGGTCGACATCCACGAACGGAGGATCGTTGACAGGATCCACCGTCAGCGTGAATCGCTGCACGGTGGAGGTATCAACGCCACCCGTTACCGTACAGTCTTCCTCGCCTGCCTGCGGAACGGCAGGACAACCATCGTCCATCAAGACGACTTCAATCACCGCCGAGCCATTCGTATCTGGTGCGGTTTGGAACGATAATTCATAGTTGCCCGAGCCGGTGTTGAATTCAATGGACGGACCGGCCGTAAAGCTCAAGTTACCCATCACATTGGTCGGCGTCAGGATGAAGTTCAGCACTTGGCCAGCTTCATCCGTTGCGGCTGCCGGACCGGGCTGAACCCCGGCGACAACAGCGCCCGGATACACAACACCAGCTGCCTCGTAATCACCCTCGCGAATGTTGCTGGTCGACACCAGTAAGAGACCAAATTCCGGCGCGTCGTTCACCGGCACAACCGTCAAAGTGATCGTACTTTCCGAACTCTTCGCCCCATCCGAGCCAGTGTTGCCGAGGTCGTCCACATTGACGAGGACATAGACATTTCCGCTCGGGTTCCCTAGCTCGCTGTTGATCGCACTATTAAAGCCCGCAGACGGTGCCACATACGCCAGCGTTGCCAAGGTGGCGTTAACATCGGCTTCCGTCCCGAGGATCCCCAGTTGATTAGGTGCCCCCACCGTAACAATAGCCGAGCCGGACGCCGTCGCCGTCACCGTACCATTATCAATCTCCAAATCCGGATCTGCCTTGACTGTGACCGTCACGAACAATTCGCCCGTGCCACCTGTTTCGTCTTCATCCACATCCGATACTGAAACGCCACTCAACGCTTGCGGCAACACCGCTCCACCGCCGTCCACTGCGCCTTCAAAGAACGTGAACTGGCTGTTTACCAAGGTCACCAGCGGAACGTCGTTCAAGGAAGTCACATCGAACGTGATCGTGTTGGGAGTCGGATCCAGATCGACACCGCCGTTGTTCATGCCGCCATCGTCACGCACTTGGAAGGCGAAGCTCGCGTAACCGGTACCGTACTCGTTCAACGCCGGTTTATAAGTCAGTTGGCCCAAGTTCGCCGCCAAGATCTCGGCACCGATCAAGACCGGAGTGCCGCTCCGCGCCAACGTGCCCTTCGCAGGAAGCGAAGAGATCACCACCGACCGGAAGCCGTTCGGAGCCGGAGCATCGGCCAAGTCGCTGAACCCGAAGTTGCCGGCCGTAAACGTATGCGTCGCGTCTTCGTCCATCAAGATCGTCGAATTCGCACCGTCCGGCGCGTCGTTCACCAACGTCACATTGAAGGTGATCGTGTTCGCAATCGGATCCAGATCGATGCCGCCGTTCAAGATGTCGCCGTCGTCACGAACCTGGAAGTTGAAGCTTGCATAACTGCCGCCGTATTCGTTCAACACCGGTTGGTAAGTCAACAGACCCAAGTCCGTAAACAAGATCTCGTCGTTCATCGATACCGCAGAGCCGCTCAACGCCAGCGTGCCCTTGGCCGGCAGCGAAGAAATCACGACCGACATGAAGTTGTTCGGAGCCGGAGCATCCGCTGCGTCGCTGAACCCAAAGTCGCCCGACGCGAACGTGTACGTGCCATCTTCCAACATCGGGATCGTCAGATTCGCGCCGTTAGGAGCGTCGTTCACCAACGTCACATCGAACGTGATCGTGTTCGCCACCGGATCCAGATCGATGCCGCCGTTCAACATCCCGCCATTGTCCCGCACTTGGAAGTTGAAGCTCGCGTAAGCGGTGCCGTATTGGTTCAACGCCGGTTGGTAAGTCAACAGACTCAAGTCCGCAACCAAGATGTCGGCGTTCACCAAGACCGGAGTGCCGCTCAATGCCAGCGTGCCTTTGGCCGGCAGCGAAGAAATCACGACCGACAAGAAGTTGTTCGTAGCCGGAGCATCCGCCAAGTCGCTGAACCCGAAGTTGCCGGGCACGAAAACATGCGTTGCGTCTTCGAACAACGGGATCGTCGCATCCGCACCGTCCGGCGCGTCGTTCACCAAAGTCACATCGAACGTGATCGTATTCGCCACCGGGTCCAGATTGATGCCGCCGTTCAACATGCCGCCGTTGTCCCGCACTTGGAAGTCGAAGCTGGCGTAACCGGCACCGGATTCGTTCAGCGCCGGTTGGTAAGTCAACTGACCCAAGTTCGCAACCGGGATCTCGGCACCTGCCAAGACCGGCGTGCCGCTCAACGCCAGCGTACCTTTGGCCGGAAGCGAAGAAATCTTCACCGACAAGAAGCCGTTGGGAGCCGGAGCATCCGCCACATCGCTGAACCCAAAATTGCCGGCAGCGAACGTGTGGACCGAGTCTTCCAACAGCGGAATCGTCGTATCCGTCCCGTCGGGAGCGTCATTCACCAAAGTCACGTCAAACGTGATCGTGTTCGCAACCGGATCCGTATCGATGCCGCCGTTCAGAATGTCGCCATTGTCACGCACCTGGAAGTCGAAGCTCGCATAACCGGTGCCGTATTCGTTCAACGCCGGTTGGTAGGTCAACAGGCCCAAGTTCGCAGCCAAGATCTCGTCGTTCACGAAGACCTGATTGTTGTCGAACAACAATGTACCCTTGGCCGGAAGCGAAGAAATGAACACCGACAAGAAGTTGTTCGGAGCCGGAGCGTCCGCCGTGTCGCTGTACCCAAAGTCGCCGGAAGCAAATGTGTACGTGCCGTCTTCCAACATCGGGATCGTCGCATCCGCGCCGTCCGGCGCGTCGTTCACCAACGTCACATCGAATGTGAACGTATTAGCAACCGGATCCACGTCGATGCCGCCGTTCAGAATGTCGCCATCGTCCCGCACCTGGAAATCGAAGCTCGCATAACCGGTGCCGTATTCGTTCAACGCCGGTCGGTAGGTCAACAGACCCAAGCTCGCAACCGGGATCTCGTCGTTCACCAATACCGCAGTGCCGCTCAACGCCAACGTGCCCTTCGCCGGAAGCGAAGAGATCACCACCGACAAGAAGTTGTTCGGCACCGGAGCATCCGCCAGATCGCTAAAGCCAAAGTCGGCGGAAGCAAACGTATAGGTGCCATCTTCCAACATCGGAATCGTCAAATCCGCACCATCCGGTGCGTCGTTCACCAGAGTCACGTCAAACGTAATCGTGTTCGCCACCGGATCCGTATCAATGCCGCCGTTGAACATGCCGCCATTGTCACGCACCTGGAAATCGAAACTCGCATAACCGGTGCCGTATTCGTTCAACGCCGGTTGGTAGGTCAACAGACCCAAGCTCGCAACCGGGATCTCCGCAAGAAGTGATACTCCGATGCCGCTCAACGCCAACGTACCTTTGGCCGGAAGCGAAGAAATGAACACCGACAAGAAGCTGTTCGAGGCGGGAGCATCCACCAGATCGCTGAAGCTAAAGTCACCGGCGGCAAACGTGTGTGTGCCGTCTTCCAACATGGGGATCGTCGCATCCATCCCGTCCGGAGCATCATTCACCCCAGTTACGGTGATCGTCAGGGTATGTACGGGCAGCGATTTGTCGGTGCCAAGCCCATCGTCCATTAACTGAACGGTAACGGTCGCCGTTCCGAAGGCGTCCGGTGCCGCTTCGTAAGTCAGCGTCCCAGCACTGTCGATGGCCGGGTTCGCGGTCGCGATGAAGGTAAGATTCCCCGAAATCACGACCGGCGAGCCGACGATGAACATCAATGTTTGTCCCGCTTCATCGGTGGCCGTCGCAATCGGAGGACCCGGAACGATATTCGTCGCCCAGGCAACGACCTGTGGGCCGTCGTCTTCGAAGATCGTCTCGTCAGGCCCCGGCGTGAACTCGGGCCGGTCATTCACGGGATTGACCGTGACCGTCAGCTGATCCGAACTCATCAGCGGCCCGCCAACTCCGGTATTGCCGAGGTCGTTGGCCTCGAAATCGATCACAACGTCGCCAGGATTGTTGACCTGGTTGAAGTCGGTATTGGGTACAACGTAGGTCAGCGTGGCCAGCGTGGCGTTGATGTCCGCCTCGGTTCCTTGCAACGTGACGAAGCTGGAAGCGTTATCAATCGCCGCGGCTCTGCCGTAAGGCACCAACCGTACCGTCCCATCGTCAGTCGGCAAACTGATCGTTACCTGCATCTCCGTGAAGCCGGGAAGTTCCATTAACGTGCCGGCGGCGTGTGCTGGCCCAGCCGTTCCGTTCGCGGCCCGAATGAGCGTCACTTCGCCCGCGGGCGCGGTCATTGGCAAAACGAAGAGAACAATCAAGTCTTCGCCATCAATGCGAACCCGGAACGTCGGGAGGTTGGGCAATGTCGAGATATCGGGGAACGTGACAAACTCGATCGTATCGCCAAGATCGCTGTTCAGCGTCGAAGTCAAAACGCCGTTGGATAGATTCAAAACCGTGTCACCAATGTTGTGAGGGCCCGAAATCGCATTGATCGCTCGCTTGACGGTAAAGTCCGCGGTGACGCCTGTTCCCGGCGCGATCGCGGTAACCGTCATCTGCTCGCCGTTTATTTCGATATTGAACGGCGCCAGCGATGGGAATTGTGTCGCATCGGCAATCGTCAGCGTCGTGACGGGCTGCAGCGCATTTGGCAAGGCGATACCAGTCGTCAACAGACCGACGAACGCGCCGGCACTGTGAGCGGTGCCATTCACACGGGGTGCGACGATCAAGTTATTACCGACCCGAGAAATCACTCGCAGGTCTTCGCTGCCGATGCGGATGTCAAATGGAGTCGCCGGCGGGAAGAACGACACGTCGGTGACTTGCAAGGCCGTCGTTGACGCGTTGACCCCAACCGCCAGCGTCGTATTCATGAGTTCGTCTTCGTCGACGTCAGAGACCGCGACGGGCGATGTGGTCACGACACTTCCGAGTCCATGAACAGCCGCCATTGTGCCGTTCACACCTCGCTGGACGGTCAGCGCATTTCCATCGACTCTCGTAACCCGCAACTGCTCGGTGCCCATCCCGATGTAGAAGGGCACGGTCTCCGGGAAGCTGGCTGTACTGACCACCGTCACACTCGTACTCGCAACCCCGACGGCGATCTTCACCGTCGTCGTAATTCCCAGCGAAAGCTCGGCGAGTGTGCCAGAATTGTCGTTGAAACCTTCATTCAGCGAGAAAGTGCTGTTGGTGGATGTCGTCAACGGCGCGTCATTCAGAGCCGTCACGGACACTGTCAACGTGGCCGTCGTCTTGAGCCCCGCATGGTCGGTCGCTTCAACAACAACGGCGGCGACACCACCAAGATTGTTGTTCTGGTGCTCGTGGAAATCGAAGAGCAGGTCGGTGCCAACGAGATTAACAGTGATCAGCGTCGGATTGCTGTTGCTGAGAACCTGGTAGCTGAGAATATCCTCGTTGCCGTTGTGAAGATCGTCGTCGTCGAACAACGGGTCCAGGACGGCACCGTTAGTGACGTCGACATCTTCGAGATCGAGCCGGAAATCAACGCCGGGGGCCGCGTCCAAGTCGACATCTTCATTGAACGTCAGGTCGGCAAGCGAGGGCAGATTCGCGATGATGGGAGCCACATTCGGCAGCACGCGGACGAGATAATCTTCGACTTCACCGCCGATGCCCAATCCCGTCGGGGCCAATCCGCCCACGGAGCTGACTCGGAAGCGAGCGTAGGTATTGCCGGGGACGAAGGAAACGATCGAGGTCAACGCGCTGGGATCGATGCTTAAGCGATTCAACCCGGCGGCCACGGGTATCGAACTATTCGCTAATACTTGCACGAGGGAGTTGCTGAAGTGTCCGGCTTGTGTGGTGCCGTTGACGCCGCGTGTCACCGTCAGAACGTTTCCGCTGACCGCGTTGACTTGCAGCTGTTCGGTGCCAATCCGAACATCAAACGGGAGCGAGTACGAGGCAAATTGAGACCCGTCGGCAACTAGAATCGTATCATCCGAGACCCGCACGGCGGCGTTGTTGAGATGGCCTGCTTCCGTCGTGCCATCGACAGCGCGTGTCACCGTCAGAGAGGTTCCGCCGACTGTATTTACCTGCATCCGCTCGGCGTCGACGACAATATCAAACGGGACCGGATACAAGGCAAATTGAGACGTGTTGGCAACTGGGATCGTATTGATGATCGGTGTCCGCACGACCGCGTTAATGAGGTGGGCTGCCGCCATCGTGCTGTTGAACGCACGTGTCACGGTCAGATCGTTTAACGCGATCGCCGTGACTTGCATCTGTTCGGCGTTAATGACAACAACAAATGGAAGCGTCAGCGCGGAGAATTGGGTGGCGTCGACCACGGGAACGGTGGTCGTCACTGCATCGATCGCAGCACTTAACGACGTCACGTCCGGCGCCGGCAGGCTTGCGCTTAACACCGTGGTCGTCGGGATGCGCACACTTAACCTGGAACTAGCCAGCCCCACCACGGCGTCGCCGACCAGCTTTTCTTCATCCGCGAACAACCCGTTGCCATTAAAGTCAATCCAGGCATCGACAAAGCCGCCGGGCGAAGCAACGACTTCGATCGGTATCAAGTATCCCGGATCTGCTTGGGTCGGCACAAATATCTTTCCAACGGAGATGCCGTCTTCGTCGTCGCCCTGCAAGTCGACGACGGCATTTCCAGACTCGTCCAGGAAGGCTCGCGCCGAGACCGTCGCGACAAAACTGTTGACGGCCGTTTCGATCGCCGTGGCAACATCGATCGCGGTACTCGCGATCGTGCTGATGTCGCCGGGGACCGGCACGCCCGCCAGGTTCCCAAGATCGACGCGAATGTGGCTCGGATCCGTGAGTTCGTTGTTTCGGTCGAACTCGAACGTGAGCATGTCGCCGCCGCGCTGGACCACAAACGTCTGGCCATCCTTGACTCCGCCCGAGACACCCGATGCCGTGATCGCCAGCTTGGCCGCCGTCCCGCTGCCGCCACCGTTGACAAACGTGACGGTATCAAGCGTTTCGCCCAACTCGACCACCGCCTCCGCAAACAACGTGTTGGCCAAAATGGGATCGATCGTACCAATCGCCAGATTCGTTCCGGTCTCGGCGGCAATTGCATCGTGCAACTTCGCCGCAATCTGATTTGGCGTATCGCCAACGACCAGGTCGACGGGCGTCGCAGTTGCGGTGAAGTTAAAGTCGTAGTCAAACTCGAAGACGATACTCCCACTCTGACCGTCGGCAACCGTAAACTGCTCGCGATCGCTGACCGGACCTCGGCCGCTCACTCCGGCAGCGGCCACCACCAGGCTCGTGTCCGCGCCTTGGATCTGGATTTCGCTGCTGGCCGTAATCTGCGGCAGAATCGACGGGAGCAAGTCACCGGTGGCGATGGCTGCGTTGATGGCGGCCAGGACGCGACCGTTCATGACCGCCCGGCTCACGTTGTCCGAAGCATTGATCACGCGATTTCCAAACGTGACGCCGCCCCCTGGAACCGTGTTGAATTCAAACGTCACGGGGAAGTTGACGCTATCATCGATCGTAAAACGATCCCCGTCGGTGATCCCAGCGCTGCCAATGGCCGGCACCGCGATGTACTGAGTTCGCGGCACTTGGACAGCCAGCCCGGCACCCACCGTCTGAATGCGTACCGGCAACCGTGGTATCAACCCCAGCCCGACCGTACCGCCGGCCACCGAAACAGAATGTTCCGGGCGGCTCGCGATTTGAACCAAACCGCTGCCGAGGTAAGCGGCACCTACTGGCTCGCCACGGCGGAGGTATTCGGGATCGAGCGCGGAAAGGTTCGTCGACAGAATCTCCGGATTGATGGCAGCCACCATCGCCCCGCCAATCTGATCGATATTCGAGGTCAGACTCAGCGGAATCGCGATGTTGCCTGGCGTGACGGGCGGCGAGCCAGCCACGTCAAACTCGAAGGTGACGGCAAGATTCAAGCCGTCGTCGATCGTGAACGTCGAGCCGTCGACCAGGAAGTCCGTGCCGTTGGCCGCCGGGCCGCGCTGTGTCAAGCTGCTCAAGGAAGCATTCAACGTGGCGCTGGTTCGCGTGCCCTCGATCAATACCACTTCAGTCGTCGAATTGCTAACAGCGGCCTCGGGCAAGACACGCTGAATCGCTGCGACGATCGCACTGCCGACGACACCAGGTGTATCGGAAGCCGTGAAGAGAATCGTGTTCTGCGGCAGATCGGAGTTGTGGACAAGCGCGAACGGGCTCAGATGGTCAGCCGCATTCGTTCCATTGACACCGCGCGTCACAGTAAAGACACCGCCGGCGGCGATCGACGTCACCGTCAGTTCTTCGTTATCGATGCGAATGTTAAAGGCGGGTGTCGCCGTGGCCGGGAACGCGGTTGGATCCGCAACCGTGATTGTCGGAGCACCCGCAAACGCCGCAGTTGCCAAACGCGAGGCGCGATCGAACCGGAACGTAACGGCCGGACCGCTGCCAGGATTGAAGATGAAACTCTGGCCGTCGACGACGTCCGCGAAGCCCAATCCGTTGTCTCCCACTTCCAGCTCGAACCTCGGCGTCAGTGACAAACGATACTCGACCGCTGATCCCGAAGGCTGATGCGCCTCGGCCAAGCCGCTCGCTGTCGGAGTCGTGACGCTCAGGTTCGGCGCGCCGCCCAGATACAATTCGCCGTTGGCCAGCACGCTCGGCGTGAACCCCGCCAGTTCCCCGGCATCGAGGTCCGCTTGAATCTCAGCCCGCAACCGCTCGGCAAGATCGTCGGCCGTCGTGCCGGTGAAGGTCGTCAGGTCGATCACCGTGATGGGCAGGCTAGGATCAATGCCGCCGTCGCTGGCTAAGGCAAAGAAATTCGTCCCCATCGCGAAGTTTCTGTCATAGGCAAAGACGCCGACGCCGTTGCGCTTGAAGACGTGAACGCCCGACGAAGTTCCCAAATAAATCTGGCCGTCCAGCACCGCGGCGCCATCCAGAGTGGTCGCACCGGTAATCAAGCCGGAGCCCGTGGCATCGAAGGAACTCGTGATCTGGCCGTTCGCGGGATCGATGAGGTAAACCTTGCGATTCAGCGAAGTGGCGACCAACCGATTGCCGCCGACCGGATCAACCAAGGCTCCCAAGCCGCCGTCGAGTTGGTCGCCGGGCGCGATGATGATCGTTGGATTGAGTGCGTCGATATCGCGAAGTCCGACTAAAGTCCGGTTCGTTTTGTCGAGCCTGAAAATGTCGCTTCCCGCCTGATCAATGACGTAAATGTCACCCGCCAACGCGGTCAGTCCGGTGTAAGACTGGACGCCCGCGGTCAATGGGAAGAAGTCGACAACCATGTCCATATCGGGATCGATCTGGTACAGGATCGCCGGAAGGGTCGGCGAATCCTGAACGAACCACAGGCTGACGCCGTCATACGCCAAGCCGACGTCACCGGACGCCGTAATCACTTGCGGAGCGGTGATCGTTAACGGCAAAACGGCACCGGTTGTCTCGTTGATTTCGACGATCGTAGGCGGGGCACCGTCGAGAACCGCGAACAATCGCCCCGCCTTCGAAAGGAGATAGGTTTGCGAGTTCGATCCATCCTGCAACGTAATCGAGCTGCCGCTCAGGACGTTGGCCGGAGCGGGAAATGTTAAAGTGAACGGTGCCAGCGACGTCGTCCTGAGTCCGGGTGTTCCCGTCAGGTCGATCGATTGATCGCGGTCGTCGCCGCTCGCGACGGCATTCGGCTGTCCGTCATCTTCACCATCCACGCGATCACCGAAGTGAACGGCTTCGTCCCCCGGCGTATTGGGGTTGTCCAGAATCAAGACGTGGCGGGCACCATTGCTCGTTTCGATCGTCCCGTAACTGGCATCCGGCGCATCGCCATAATCGAACTCGAATTCGCCGAGGATGATCGTGAACGTCGTCGTCCCATCCGGCTGGTTGTCGCGTAAGAAGTTACCGGCATTATCTTGAATCAGGGTGTTGTCCAACGTGATGACATAGACGCTGTTCGGCTCCCAGAGCGTCGACAGGGGAGTCAGCAACAGCACTCCCGTACTGGCGTTGTACCCCAGCGTGTAATCCGTGTCTTCCACCAAGTCTTCGCGATTTCGGGTGATGCGAAGTGCACGCTGCGAGAAGGTGGCGTCCGGATCGTTCGGATCGCTGATCTCGGTCAAAATGTCGACGGTCCGAGCATTGATGCCAGTTCCCTGGAACGGCGCATCCGGGCCGGCGCCATCGCCCAACAAGATCGAGAACTCTTCGAGGAAGATATCGGTCCGGTAGACAACGGTCACATTGGGATCGAGATCCAGACCTTCGGCATCATTATCGACGGGAATCAACAGCTCGGCGAAAGGCCGCTCGTCATCCGCCTTGTCGACGGCACCGCGGTCCTTGAACACCGACGATCCGGCACCCAGAGGATCTTCCACCGAGTCGACTCGGAGTTGCCCGTAGACGTCACGGTCGGGGGCGAAAATCGGCGACTGGGGCAGGCCGATTTGAGTCTTGAAGTTCGCGTAGTTCGCGCGGTCCTGGAGAACGTTCAGCGAGCTGTCGACGATGCGCGCACCGTCGGCCGGATAGAAGTTGCCTCGGAAAGGATTAACGAAGAGCGGGTCGGAGGGCTGCAACACGAAGGAGGCCGCATCCAGGGTTCCCAGCATCCCATCGACCGTCAGATCATTGGTGTTGTCCTTGAAGGCATTCGATCCCAACACCGTGGTCGGGGATTGGGTGATTGTGACGCCGTCCACGAACCCGGCGACCACGTTGTTCATGATCGTCGGAGACGCATTGGTATCGACTACGATCCCCGCCGCAGCCTGCGTTGTGCCTGCGGAACCGCCGAAGACGGTGTTATTGACGATCCGTCCGAACGGCAGCGAAGCATTCGGGGCCGCGTTGGTTTCGCCTTGGAAGTGAATACCGCCCCCCGTCTCGCTCGCCACGACGATGTTGTTTTGGATCACCGCGCCCGGAGCGAAGTCGTCGTTGTTGAGCTGCGCAAAGTTGATCGGTCCGCCAGGGTAGGTCCGGTTTCCGTTGACGTCGCGTTGTCCAGGTTTGACGTCGATTCCCCAGGCGGCCGCGTTGCTGATCGTATTGTTCTCGATCAACAGCAAGCCCTGGTCGCGGTAACGATTCGAATCGCCGAGACGCTTGTAGGTCTCGATCGTCGAAGCGCCAGTGTCGGGATTGACGACCAGCGTGCCCGCGTTAAGCGCGTAGCCGGACGCAAACGCCGTGATCTGCAAGGTGCGCGAGGCGTCGTTGGTGAACTCGTCGACGGCGTCGATGTTAAAGTTCGCCACGGTCATCCCGGCCGGGATGAGGACGGTGATCTGCGCACCGCGGGCTCCGGAAACCGGATCGTGCAGCACGGCTTCGCTCGGATCGCTGCTGACCAACCACACGGTCAAATCGTCAAGCCGAGGGGCGTTCAGCGTGACCGTCCCAGTAGCTGCGATCAGCCCGGCGTTTTCATTGATCGGCGAACTCATAATCGCCACCGTCAACGAAGGTAAAAGTGGCGTCGGTGTCGACTGGTTGTCCGTCACATCGACCACGTCGTAAATCGGAGCATACGTCCGGCCTGCCACGGACGCGACCGTGATGATTGATGTTTGAGTTCCATCAACTAACCCGTCGTTCTGTCCGAGAACCGTGCGTGACCCAGTAGGCCCAGCGACGACTATATTGCCGCCCACGATGGTGGCTTCGGTCATATCGCTACTGCCGAACTGAACCGTCGTGGTGGCGACGTTATCGCTGCGAGTGACCAGCGCGGTGGTGACACCGGTTTCGCTGATCGTGTCGACTCCCAGCACTTTGCTCGCCTGCACCTCGACCCTCATCGTGGCATTGAGTTCTTCCACGTCATCCACAACCGACACGACATGCCGAGCGGTGTCGTGGCTAGTGGCAGTGGCCGTGATTTGAGATGACTGAATGCCGGTCGTGGTCGTATTGTTCACCGCGGTGATCGTGACGGTCGTCGTGCCGGTAAACGGGCCAACCGTCAGGGGCATCGTCACGATCTGATTGTTGAAGGCCAGATTGACGGTAACCGGATTCGGAGACGTCGACGTCAATGTCACCGTCGTGGTGATTGGACCGTTCGCCCCATCTTCGCTCAACACCGGCGGATCGGGCGTGGCGATGTCCAGCCGAAGCGTTTCCCTGTAGGGCGAGAAGACGTCGGTGAACACATCCATGTCGGCGGCTGTCAGGCTGTTGTCCGCCCACACGACTCGCGCCCGGTCAACTGCGGTGGCGGAAGGATTTGTAACCAGCCCGATGTAATTGCCGAAGTTGTAGCCGGAGGGGGTCACACCAGTATTCCGGCTGCCGTTGCTCGCGGAGGCATCCGACACGCCGTCGGAGATCAGGCGGTTGGCTTCAAGCGAGGCAAAGCCGACACCGCTGCCTCGGATCGCGCCATAAACCTGCACGGTCTGATTGGGATTGGCTAAGTCGTTCCGCGCGTCGTACCACGCCAGATACACGTTGCTCGTCGACTGGTCGACGCGAATCTGCGGCAGAAACTGACTGTTCATGCCGCCATCGTCGTTGATCAGTGTCGGAGCATTGCCAAACACTGCGCCCAGTGAAGTACCATGCTGCACGAAAATGTCGGTATCGGCACTGCCGCCACCTGGACCGTTTACGTAGCCGATATAGATGCGGCCGCTGGTACGATCCACATCGATGGTTGGAGCCGCGAGGATGCCGCGGTCCACCTGTGCGGGTAACGGGTACCTAGCCGGAATGGGACCCCAGACGGTTGAGGTGGCAATCAAGACGTCGCCGCCAAACGACGCACCACCGTTAGTCGACACGTCGGCAAAGATCGTGGCCTCGGAAGTGGCGGCATTCGTCGTGTCGTCTTGCCAGGCGACATAGACTTGCCCCGTGCGACCAAGGGCCACGACCGGGTAGTCGTAGCGGAAGCCCGCGACCGTCTGATCATCCACTCTCACGTTCGTGGCGATGGTCGCACCGCTGTCTAGAGTAGTCGCGACAAAGACGCGATCCGACGACTCCGCTTGGAGGTACGTCACATACACGTTGTTCTGACGCCCGGAGAACGGTGAAATGTCCGCGGTTACAAAGCCCGGTTTTAAGCCTGCCGCGTCACTCGTCGAAACTGAGGTGAAGGTCGCGAACGAGAGACCGCCGTTCGTGCTGGTGGCAAGTAGGATTTCGGTAGACGCTGGAGGGCCTGTGAGAAATGCCAGATAGCTGACAAACAGATTGCCCAAGTTGTCGAAGGCGACCGAAGCACCAACCCGGTCGGATGCAGTTCGCCCGTCGGCGTTGGTAATGAATGAGCGTGCCCAGGTCACGCCGTTGTCAAACGAACGGTAGACGCGAATGTTGTTGCTGTTCAGGTCGTTCGTGACGGCGACAATGTGATTCGGATCGAGCGGGTTGACCGCCACTTGCATTTCGGATTCTTGCTGCGTTTCGCTGCCAAACGCCCGGTTGCTGATATTGACATCGACCGCGTCAGTCACCGTGATCGGATTCGCGGCGTTGTTGGCTACGGGGAAACCAGTCAGATAGGCCGACACCAGCAAACCAGACTGCACGCCGTCCATCTGCGGCAATGTCAACGGCTCGTTGACACCGTCTTGCACGGCGCTGATCGTAAACGTCGCTGTGTTCGTGTTGGCCGGAATAACGACGGTCAACGGGACCGACAATTCGCTCGCGTCGTGGCTAGCCAAGTTGACTGTCTGGTTCGTCGACAAGACACGGTTGGTCGTAATCGTGGCGGTCGTCGTCGTCGGAGAAGTGACTTCATTAATCGTGGTGGGGCCGTTGATCACCATGCTGAGCGTCGGCGTGAAGGCGCTATCCAGCACGGTCATTGTCCTGTCGGTGACGCTGGCGTAACCGCCGGCGGCCGCGGCAACAGGGACCATCGTCTGGTCATCATCGGCGATGTAATCCTGGATCCCGCGCAACTGGAAGTTCGCGCTCATGGCGAACGCCGGGATCACGACGGTCTGCGTGTAAATCTGCTCGAAAGTGTGTCCGCCGACCGAGACATTCAGCGTGTAGGCAGCGCCAGCGGGCGGAGCGGCACCCGTGTTGGTGTCGACCTGCACGACATACCGGCCCACGACCGGGAAGGTGATATCGAGGAACGAGTCCGTGCCAACCGCGCTGCCGCTCGCTCCAAACGTAATCAACGAGTCATCATTTCGGCCGGTGGCCGCAGGCGTGAGGATCGCGCCGGTCGGATCGAAGACAGAAATCCGACTGTTGATAAGGCCGGTGTGATCGATATCGAAGATACCGCGTGATCCGGCCGTGTCCACGTTGAACGAGTAGAAATCTGCCGTCCCGTTTCCGGTTGCCAGAATTGAGACGTGCGGGATGGTGGTCGAGATGTTGACCGTCGTGTCGCCAATGTCGTCATTTTGCAGCAGCGTCCACTTGGCGGTGGTTTCGAGATTCTGCGCAGAGGCGTTTGTATTGTTCGGTTCGATCTCGGCCACAATCGTGTCCGGGCCGGGCTGCGCCTCGCTGGGATCAAGGCCCGCGATGACGACGGTCAGCGGATTGTCGAGAATGGCGTTGTTGCGTGTGACCGTACCGGTGCCCGCGGCCCCTTCGGCCAAACTGGCGGGCAGCGTCAGGCTGAGTGTGGCGGTATCGTTATCGAACACATTCATTACCGCACTGACGCCCGTATATCCCAACACGCTCGGCGTCACGACGATCGACTGCGTGCCGTCCGCGATCAAGTCATCGACGACGTACACGGCGGCTGTACCGGTGGACATGCCAGGGGGAATATTGACCACGATCGTTGTCGTTGGGGTTGGGAGCGCGGGCGTCGTGAACGATGCGTTGGGACGTCCTACGGCTGTGCCCGGATCGAACATGGTCAGTGTCACATTCACACCGCCAGCCGGCGCGGGAGTTTCCAGCGTGACGGTAACGGTCGTGGCCGGAGCGGGAAGCAAAGCGGAGTCGCTCTCGTTGATGGACGTCGGTGCAAAGCTGACCGTGGCGTTCGCGGCAGGCGTACCCAGACTCGCGTTCTTGGCACCGACCAAATCGACGCGATTGCTGGTCGTCGTGTGAACGATGGCCAGCACGCCAAAGTCGACGACGCCGTTGATGGCGTTACGCATCTTGATGGCCACCTGATCTTCCGTGTCGGTGTCGAGGAAGTTGACCGCGACATTGCCGACCGCCACGCCGCCGCTGTTGTTAAACTCGAACACCTTGGTGGTGCGGCCGATGATCGTGAACGTCATACCATCGGTCAATGAACTGCCGGGAGGCGCCACGAGCGTGATGCCGTGATCGACTCGCTCGTTCGTGTCGTACGTCGGATTGGGACCCTTGGTCAGCGAAGGTTCCAGGCTGAAGCCGATCGCGACATCGGCGGTCGTCGAACTCGCCAGTCCGGCAAAGTCATCCGCACGCCGGACTTCGACCTGATAGGGACCGATCAAAACCTCGGGCGAAACCGTGGGTCCGGCGGCCGGCTGCGGCCAGCCAAAAAATTCCGTTCCACCGGCCTGACCGCTAATGCCCATCTCGCCGCGCTCCGAGAAGCCGACGATGATGTCATCGATATAGAAGCCTTCGAAGTTGTTATTCGTCGTGCGGACCGAGCGCGTGCCGCTGGTGAACTCGCCGAAGCCGGCGTTGATCGAACCTTCGGTCGGATCGTTCATTGTGCCGGCCGTGCTGAAATCGAAGCGCAGTCTGAGATTCGGCTGGCGGGCGTATTGGTCCAGGTCGAGCCGCACTTGCCGCCAGTTGTCGCTGTCGAACAATTCCTGCACTTGCTGATCGCCCTTGGAACTGCCGAAGCGCGCGCCTTCGTGGGCGGAATCGGTCCAAAACTGCGGCAACTCGGCGTCCCGTCCGATTTGTGTGCTGCGGGTCGAGTTGTTCGTAGCGAGCAACTCCCACGTCAATCCATCGTTTTTGGAGATGTAGACGCGGGCGCTGTCGCGGAACGGGTTGCTCGAGTTCGCCAGCGAACCGCCGTGTTTTTCGGTCTCCAGGAAATAGTTGACGTACAGCGTCGGCTTGTCGGCGAAGGTATACGGTTCGAGGCTGAAGGAGTTGGTGGTCAAGCTTCCCAGCGCGCCGCCGGGGGCGTTGTAGTTATCGCCGATGTCGTTCGCGCCGTTGTTGGCGTTGGTGGTCAAGTCGCTCTGGAACTGGTTGGTCAACACGCCGTACTGGGCGTTGGATGCTTGATAGGGGAGATAGCGGTACTTGGTACCCGTGCTGTTGTACCGTTCGAGGCCGAAATAGAAGCTCGCGCCGCCTTCGCCTTCGTCGCTGCCGACGCCGTTGATCGCAAGGCCTTCGTCACCCGGCGTCCGGCTGTTGTCGAATAAAGCATTGATCCCGTGCCCCGGCTCGTCCCCCGGACCACGCCGGAAGGTCGGGTGCCAGAGGTTGAAGTCAATCGGCGAAAAGGCCAAGCCGGTAACGCCGCCAAGTCCGATGTTGATCGTGGTTCTATCGGCGATATCGTCGCCGTTGCTGTCGAAGATCGCTTGCGGCACGCCGGCGGTATTCAATGCATACAGGTCGCCTGTGGACGTCACGGCGAACAGGAGCTGACTGTACCGTCCTGGGCTTTCATTGCCCGCCGCATCGAATTCGCTGACGTTCTGGGGGCCAATGGACAAACCTTGGAAGCTGGCACCGAGGAAGGGCGGCACGATGCGAGTCGCAACTCCAGTGTTCTCGTTGATCGATATAAACTCGCCGCCACTGGTGACGCCATACAATTGCCCTGATTCATAAGCCAGACCGGTGACAAATCCCGTCAGCGGGCCCAATGGATCGGTGCCGTTGTTGCCGATCGTTACGACTTGCCCGAACCCACCACCGGGCACGCCTATGGTGAATGTGGTGCTCGACCGGACGGTCGTACCGGCATTTCCTGCCGTGACCGCGGCCGTCACCATCGAACCCGCAGTTCCGTGAGAGTTAATCAAATCGACAAGCGTCTGCAGGTTCTGGAATGTTCCGTTCGGGACGTTCGTGTTCAAGAAAACCGTGATCGTGCCCGAGGCTGGATTTGCAGCGACGGAATTGCCCGCACCAGTGAGCACGACATTAACAGTAATCCCGTTCCCTGCGACGCCCGGTGCTCGTGACTGAATTGTCACTGTGCCGTTTGTGGGGGTTGGATCGCTGATTATGCGGCGAGCTTCAGCGAAAGTGACGCCCGACGGTTGAATGTTGCCCTTGAAGCCAAACTGATTCGTCCGCGCGGCCGAACCCGCCGCGCCTTCCGCATTGCCGCGATATAGTTTTGAGTTGAATGATGCCGTCCCGCCCAAGTTAAATCCCGCTTCGCGCACGGAGTAAATCGCTTCGTACTGTGCGTCCAGGCCCGACGACCCCGTTCGGTCAAAGGTGACGGCGTCCACGTCATCGGTAAATGTCAACTCGTCGATCGTCGGAATCGGATTGTTGCCCGTTACCTGAAGCGTCCCTGTCGTTGGGTTAGTACTGCCGGGGACATTGTCGCTTCCAAACGCCGTCAGGGCGCCAACGCCGGGATCGATGTTGACCAACGTCCCTGCCAGATTGGGAATGTTGTTCTGCGTGGTGTTCGGGTTGGCATCTCGCCTCTGGTAACCGAAAAACGCGCCGTCAGAACGAATCACAATATCTTGGACCGTATCCGGCGAATTGCCGGGAGCCAGATCGTTTGTCACGCGCGTCACAGTACCGCCCTGGAACGGGTTGACCGTAAACAACGAATCGCCGTTGCTGGCACTCGCAAACAGCAGCACGTCGCCCAAATCGAAAGCGGTGACGTGGGCTGACAAGGAGATTTTGTCTGCGATGTCGACCAACGGCAGCGGGTTGTCCTGCGGGATCGCGGCGCCGTTGGACGTGTAGCCCGTGAAGCCGATGTGATCCTCGACGACGCGGGTGATCGAGTTCACCGGCTCCAATCGGAACAACGGATCAAACGGCGTGAAATTCAGATACTGGTTGAGCGGATCGGGAAGTTGCGAGTTCGACGAAACGGCAATGCGATAATCGGACGCCGCGCCCTCGGGCAGATGCACCGGTCCGATGAAGGGATCATTCAGCCCCAGCGAACCGCGACGCAACTGCGTGGTGTCCGGAACGACGCCCGGACGCGGCTGATCGTCCTCGACATTCGATTCGCGGCCGATCAGCAGGAGATTGCCCGCCGGGTCGAAGACGTACATGCTGCTGTCGGCACGGACCACACCGTCGGCGTAATCCAAGTCGAACACGGCGGCAATCGTCTTGCCGCCGTCATTGATTCCGGCAATGGATTGAATCGAACCCGGTGCATGTTCGACGTCCAGCTGATAGAAGTCCCACTGATTCGGGTCGTTCAAGTTGCCGGCAATCGTGATCGATGCGCGATCCATTTCCAACAGGTTGCCGATATTCTGCGGTGCTCCGAAGTTGCTGCCGCCGATTTCGGATGTTTCCCCGACGATCAAGGAGTGGGCGGGCAAACCGCGAGCGTCAAGCCCCGTCGTCGCATACCGGATGTCGGCGTAGCGGACGGTCGAGCCGGGGAACTCGTCCACCTGCTTCATGCGAATCTGTAACTTATACGCACCGCTCGTCAGTCCGCCATCGAGGTTGGTAATCGCGTTATCCGGCAGCGGATTGCTGCGGACGCGAACGAAATAGGTTCCGCTGGCCCCCGTTCCCGGCAAGAGGAGCCGCATGCTCGGGTCGCGGAAGTTGGTCGTATAGAAATCGCCGATCAACAGCGGGTCGTCATGGGCGGTCTGAGCGATCGTACCGGAGAGGTTCGAATTCGTGATCGAACGGGCCAGAACCGTGCCGGTGATGTTCACCAACTCGACGACCGCGTCCAGCGCGGGAGAAGTCTGATCGATATCCAACCATACTTCCGTCCCCGGCGTCCCTTTGAAACTGTAGACGTCCAGGTCGGTCGTATCGTCAACGCTGATGAACCCATGTACTTCGAAGCCGAAGACACTGTTCTCGTCGCCGCTCTTTTCGTTCGGTGCCAGCGTGCCTAAGGGCTGGGCGACCGTGGGCGTCGGATTCGCATCGACGCCGTCGGTGAAGGCGCGCTCCGACTCGTCCGACACACGGACGTTGCGGTCGTTGCTGAACTTGTCGAAGAAAATGCCGCGCCAATCGCCCGGACCTGGCACATTGGCCACCGGGGCACCCGTGAGGTCGTCTATTCCATTGGCATCGACATCGAGGCCGTCGTTATTTGTGTCGAGCAACACGCGGCCGCTGGGCGTGAATCCGGCACCCACCGAATCGTCGAACAGCGACGTGAGTACCACGGGATGTCCGACCGCCCCGATCACTTGGACCGTGCCGCCAACGCGATCATCGATTTCCAGCGGTGTTCCAGTCGCGGTGAATCCAGCCGACACGACTTGATCCTGCAGCTTGACGACCAGGCTCTCCGAGTCACTACTTTGCAGCCGCACGCCCGCGAAGGTGTGGAGGTTCTCGGCAATGACCTCACTCCGGAGGACGTGAACGATGTCCGTATCGTCCCAGGTGGATTCGATGGTCAGCTCCTCGCCCCGCACGGTCATCGCGTTGGGCGAGTTGTTTTCCAGCCGATTCAGCCGGACTAACGGACCGCTGTTGTCACCCAAGGTTTCGAAGGCCACGAGTGGCCCGGTCGAGCGGCCGTAATCTCGGACATTGCGGGACTGGAGAGAATTCGCATTGATATTGATCACACCACCCGCGTTGTCGCGAATGATGTTGTTGACGATGATCGGCTGGGCACCGCTGACGTGAATGGTCGAGTTCGAGTTGCCGCCGCGGCCATTGCGGTTGGACGACGCGCTCCCGCCCGCGTTCTCTTCCAACACGCTGTTCGTCAGTCGCAGCCGGGCTTGATGCACTTCGATCGCATTGAACTGGTCGAAACCGCCTTCGATCGGCACTTGTCCGCCCGCGAAGGCGATCAAGGCGTTGTCGATGCTGCCGCTGGAGACGTGGTTGAACATCAGACCGCCCCAATCACCGGGCGAACCGCTGCTGGCTCCATTGTCATTGGTGTCAAACGTACCGCTGCCGCCGAATCGATCATCGGCGACGGACGTGAAGATGACTTCCCGTTGTTCCGTACCTTCAGCGATGAGATTCGACGCACCGCGTTCCATTTCAATCCGAGAGTTGCCCAACTTGACAACGACACCCGGATCGACGTGCAACCGGCCGCTGAGTCTGGCTGTCGTACCCAAGGGCCCGCCGGCGCTGCCTTTGATCAACAAGTTTTCGGTGATGACATGAACGATATCGTTGTCGTCAAAGCGTGCCGAGACATCGAGCTTTTCCAAGGGGTTGCCGAATTGCGTCTCGATGCGGACAAACAGGCCGTTGATGCTGCTGCCAGCCAGGTAATTGCCGTAAATGTCCGGTCCCAGCCGGCCGCCGGCATCGTCGAAGCTGTTCGGGTTCGCCGACATCGAAGCGTCGGCGCTGTTGGTGATGGTGTTGAACGAGACCGTCGGACGCGCGACGATCATGTGAACGGGGGCAAACACTTCCTCGTTCGAGCCCACGAAGACCTTGCCGCCGCCATTATTCATGTCGGCGTGGTTCACGTAGTTCAGAAAGATGCCGTTCTGCTCGAGATCCGAATCGTCGCGGAAGACGACGCCGCCAAAGTCGCCCGGCTGTGGTAACGGCCCCACGCCATCACTGTTCCCGCCGACCGTGTCGTTGCGGAAAGATCGGAAGAAGACCTTGTTCTCTGGCGTACCGAGGATCTGGATGGCAGCGCCACGGCGATCGACCAGCACCGAGGAAGTACCGGCATCGATACTTCCCTTGCGAAGCTTCAGCAACGTGCCGGCGTCAAACATCGCGGTCACGCCTTGGGGTACTTCGATCGAATGGCCGTCGGCCAGCGGCAAGCCCCCGTTGGTGAGCCCGACCAAATAGGGCTGTGCGTCCAACAGCGTTTTGATGTTCCCGTCCAGTCCGGAGTTGCCCACGACGCGAACAAGATTGGGAGCATTAATCAGCGCCGCGGAACCAGCCACGTCCAGATTGATGATCCCGGTCAGATTGACCACGATGCTGCCGGCACCACCGACTGTCGCATCGACGCTTACGTCAAGTTGAAGCGGCATCGGCGCGGTGCCGCCCGACGCGTTGATCGCTGCATCGTTGATCGCCTTGGCGATAGAAGTCGCGAGCGTCGATCCACTATCGGCAGATGTGAATGGCACCGGGACAATGTTCAGAGGATCCGACACGCCGGCTGAGTTTAAATCAAACTCGAACGTCAGCGGCGGATTCAGGCCGTCATCGATGATGAACTGGTCGCCATCGAGAACCGTGACGAAACCGTTGCGATTCGTCGGCACCATGATCCGATTCGCCGCCTGCTGCATGGCGAAGGAGATCGTGTCGTAAGGTCCGGTCGTGGGAACCCCGGTCGTTCCAGTCAGTTGTCCGTTGCCATCGACGATGTTCGCTCGTTGGTCGTTGGCTTTGTCGACGAAGATCGTGTTTTTACTGCTCTCGAACCAGAAGCTGTATTGGCCTCCGGGTTCGCCGTCCGCATCGCCGTCGAACAAGGTGCCGGGCTCATTCGTCGCAGCACCGTCAACGTCGGCCAGCGTCGACTTTGGCACTGGACTCAGTTTCAGCGACAAGTCGTATCCGCCATCCGTCCGCCC
Organism: Planctomycetota bacterium; assembly: GCA_027622275.1. Taxonomy (GTDB): domain Bacteria; phylum Planctomycetota; class Planctomycetia; order Pirellulales; family Pirellulaceae. The sequence goes on from JAQBZB010000007.1 coordinate 40,692, forward strand.
ACCGAATCCGCTGTCCGCGATATTCGGGTCGTAGTTAACATTGCCCGTGCTGCTTACGCCGAGGAAGTAGGTTCCTTTTGCCAGATCGATTCCGATGAAGGAGTCGTTGCTGTAGTAGTTGTCGTTCTGCGCAATGACTTCGCGCGTGCCGTCGGGGTTTTGGCGGTACAGCCTCAGCGCGCTATCGAGATTGCTCGTGACCGTCCGCCGTTCCGCCACTGTCTCGGCGGTGAAGTATCCGGGCTCGGTCACGGCGAATTGATACAAATCGATATCGGTGCTGTCGGGCCGCGAGATGCGTTGCAGGTGGACGAGATCATAATCGCCCGGAAACACTTCGTTCGGTACGCCATTTCCCTGTACCGACGGGATATCGTACGAGTGTCCCAAACCGAGCGAGTGCCCGATTTCGTGGAACGCGACGCCGAAGAAGCCGCCTCCAAACACGTTGTTCGAAAGTGGATAATCCGCAAAATCGATAACCACAAGGCTAGGCCCGCCCAAACCCGCAACTCCGCCGGGCCCACTAATGGAGGTCGGATCGGCCGCCTTCAAATCGCCCTTCATGATGGCGGTGCCGCCGCCTTCGCGGAACTGCCGCCCGATATACGAACCATAGAGTTCATAGATATCGCGGATAACTTGCTTTTCGGTCTCTGAAATAAAGTTGGGGAAACCACCGACCGAGGCTGGGAAGTTATAGCCGGTCACCGGGATCCCGGTGGGCGGAGTTGGCCCCAAACCAAACGTCGGAACGTGCTGTTCCGGTTGGATGAGCCGATGCCCCGGTTCGTCTTCGCCGCCCGGATACCTCGGCATCAGGACCGTAGTTTGAGCCTGGATCGCCGAAGTGTGCTTAACACCCGCGATGCCAAGGTTGCCAAGCTGCGTGGCACCGCCAAACGTCGTATCCGTGGGCTCGTTGTTGACGATTGCGTTGCTAACATCGATCTCCAAGAGATACGAACCGGTATCCCCCGCCATACCTGTCCCCGCGACTTCCACAAAGAACGTGCCGGCACCGACGGCAAGCGAGACGTTGTCCGGGCCGGGCAAGGTGGATATGCCCCCGACGACCGGCGTACCGGCGCTGTCGAGCAACCGAATATTCGGATCGACACTACTTGCGCGGGGCGTCACATTGACTGTCAACGTGGCTCCCGCAGCAACGTCAATCTTATAAAGGTCGACGTCGGTTTGGTCGGTACTCAAGCCAACGCGGTCGCCAATGAAGCCAACGTACTCGAACCCGGTACTGGCAAACAAAGTCCCCACGTCGAGGACGGTCGTCGACAGGTCGTTCGACTCGTCGCTCGTGCCGACGTCCAATCGATACGTGCCGTCGGGAATCGCGGCGAAGGTCAAGGCGGCCGTATTGTCGACCGGATCGTAAGTAACTCGCGTCGGGAGCGTGATGGCGTCGTCGCCCAAAGCCGCACTCGCCGCGGTGTCGACCAGCCGATAGAACTTGGGATTGGTCGCATCCGCCGGATCGAGTTCATCATTGCTGAAGTAAACAATAATCTGATTGGTCGCTTGGCTCAGAGCGGCTTGACGGACCACGCTGATGCTGGTGTTCGTACCGGTCAAGCCAGAGGCACCGAGCGCCAAGACGGGCTCCTCGCCCGCGTACTGTCCTTGCAATTTGACCGTCCACGGCCCGACGGATACCAGGCCTGTGACAACGACGTCCCCAGGCTGAACATTGCTCAATTCATTCAGCCGGTCTTCAATGTCTTGCCGCACATCGACGCCCGTCGCATTGATCGGCAACGTCGTGCGACCTTCCAACTTGAGCGTGAACTGGCCGCCCGTGACCGTGCCGTTGAACTTCACGCTATGCGCGTTGCGACTAACTGGTTCTGGAACAACGGCGACCACTTGCGCCCCGCGCACCAGCCGGAACGATTGAGAAAAATTGCCGACGACGCCAGCAACCGTGAACCGTTCATTACTTCGATTCGTGAGCGGCGAGAATCCGAGTCCGTTGACCAAGATCCGATAGGTGTCATCGGGAAACGCGACCGCGGGATTGGTCACGTTATGCGACGCCGAACTGGCCGGGCGCAGCACGATACTCTGAAGATTGGCGGTGTCGGTATCACCGGGGTCGTTCAGTCCGAGGAAGCCCAGCGAGACAGTGACATCATTCCCGTTGCCAAACGTGCCGTCACCACCGCTGCGTACGAGCCGAACACTACTGGCAATCGTCGACTCCTTCAAATCCGCGCCCCCTTTGAACAGCAAGTTGAACTCGCGTGGCGCGGTGTGCAGCGTGTCGCCTTCTTGCAACAACGCGGCCTCGTCCGGGCGGATCGCGATTAGCTCGGGGCCGGCGAGCAAACGACGATCCTCAAGCTGCTCGGTGAGTAGCTTTCGCGAGAATTGCCGCTGATGTTCGCGCTGGCGCTTCTTGTGTTGTTTGGCGAGACTCTTGACGATCGACCTTGGTCGTCGGAGCGTCATAGGATGATCCCTATCTACAAAAATGACCGAGATATAACACGGAGAGACTAGCGGTCGCCTCTCAGTAGATCTTGTTCCAATAAGTCCGTCAGGGCTGCGTCGGCTAACTGACCACGGCCGGGCAGCTCGTCGTCGCTGGCGTGATCCCAGGCGAGATCGATGAGTACGTCGTCCAACTCCGCACCCCCGCGATAGGCCTCTTCTCGCGACGAGTGAATCTCATCACGGTATCGATCTCGTATACTTTCGACAAGCGAATCCGCGGCAAATCGGTTGGTTACCGACCAGGGTGCGACTAGCTCGTCATGCAGGGCGGGGGGCATCTCGCTCGCCGCCGAGTAACGTGATTGCCGATAGCCGGGCGTAAACTCGGAAACCAACATCGCCGCGGCTCCCGCAGCACCAGTGAACCCCAGCACATCGGCTTGAGTTCCGATCGATTCGCCCTCGGGCTGATTGGCTCCCGCGTTGTTCAAAAAGTTGATGACCAGCAAGGCATCGATCGGTGTGCTCTGGCCGTCGCCGTTGGTGTCGTAATAAGGAGGTGGCGAGTTGCCGGAGGTTGGCACCGGCAGCGGACCGATTCCCTGCGTATTAATCCGGTTGATGACCAGCAAGGCATCAATCGCCGAGACAAATCCGTCCCCGCTCACGTCGAGCGCACCATCGGCTCCGTTCGCCGCTTGATCGGCGGGGTTCTGCCAAGGCTGGAACGGGACCACCGTCACGGTGACAGTCGCCGGCGCGGAAACGCCGCCAATGTTGTCATTGACCGTATACCGGAAGGTATCGGTGCCCGAGAACGCAAGGTTCGGAGTATAGGTAATAACGCCCGCCTGGCTGACCGATACCGAGCCATTGGCCGGTTGCTGGGCAATCGCCACGCTGGAAGTCACAATCGAGCCATCCGAGTCGGTATCGTTTGCCAGAACCGGGATCGCCACCGCAGTTCCTTGATTCGTCGTCGCCGCATCGGCGTTGGCGATTGGCGGTTGGTTGACGGTGACTGTGACGGTTGCCGGCTGGGAAGTCGCGCCTTGCACGTCGCTCACGGTATATGTAAACGCGGTCTGACCGCGGAAGCCGGCGTTGGCCGTAAACGTAATCGTGCCGTTCGCGTTCGCGACAACGCTACCGCCCGACGCCGCCGACACGATCGCCAGACTGGCTGGATTGATCACACTGTCCTTGTCGGAATCATTGCTCAACACGGGAAGAACCGTGGGACTCGTTCCCGGAACCGTGTAGCTGTCGTTAACAACCGTCGGGGCATCATTCACCGCCAAGACAATGAACCGGAACGTATCCTGGACAAATTCACCGCTCACATCGGAGGCCTCGATCGTGATCAGCGTCTCGCCGGAAGCATCCGCGACCGGTGTGATTGACAGTGCCGTGTTATTGACGGCGGCGGAAGCGACCAGCGGATTCGAGTTGTCCACGACGCGGATCGTGAGCCGATCGTTGTTCGACAGCACATCCGGATCGTTGAACACTTGCGGGAACAATTCGACGAGGGTCACGGGAGCGTCTTCGTTGACCGTAATGTCTGCAACAGGATTTGCCAGAACTGGCGGATCGTTGACCGGTGTCACGGTGATCGGCACTGCTTGGAAAACCGTTCGCACACCCGGCGAACCGGTATTTCCGAGGTCATCGACGGTGACCACGAGCTGGTCTTGACCATGGAAGTTCGCCTTGCCGCGATAGGTCAGCCCGTTCGGCAGCATCTGCGAGTTTAAGCTGGCCAAGGTCGCGTTGATCTGGGCCAAGGGCGCCAACACACCAACGGTGCCCGATCCGTTACCGGTCACCTGGCTGGTGAGCACACCGCCGGGAATATTCGTGTTCACGTTCAACGTGCCGTTGGTCGCGCGGAACTCGATTTGAACCTGACCGGTACCCTCCGCGGCGTCGATATCGGCGGCGACGAGCCCGCCGATCGGCTGCGACACGTCCTCGGCCACCACTTGAGGTCCAGGGACGGTCAACGTCGGCGCGTCGTTCACGGCGCTGATCGAGATCGTAAACTTCTTCGTCGTCGAGTTGGTGTTCGGTGCCACGTTGGAACCGCTGTCCTGAGCATCGACCGTCACCACCGCGACACCGTTCTTGTTGGCTGCGGGTGTGTACGTCAGCGTCCCGTTCGCCGAGACGGCTGGCTGGGCAACGAACAGGCTGTTGTTGTTATTGGTCGTCACAAAGCTGACAGACTGGCCAGCTTCGTCGTTGGCGCTGACCGGCCCCGGCCGGATGCTCGATGCAAAGCCAAACACGGTCTGACCGATCGCGTCCTCGGTGATCTGCTGATTCGCGCCGAGTGTGAACTCGGGTGGATCGTTGACGGATGCCACCGAGATGATCAATGTGTGGAGATCCGATTCGTTGTCGTGGGGATCTGTACCCGAGCCCGTGTCGCGCAACCGAACGGTCACGGTCGCGGTTCCCCATTTGTTCGGCGACGTCTGGAAGATGAGGTCGCCGGTCAACGGATCGACCAGCGGTGCCGTCGTGAACGTCAAACCGCCGGTAAAGCCGATCGTATTGGCGATAAACGTCAACGCTTGCGAGTTTTCATCGGTCGCTCCCGCCGGTCCCGGACGGACGTTCGTCGCCCAATCCACGACTCGCACGAGTCCCGCGTCCTCATTCGCCAAGACATTGCCAGTACTATCAACCGCTCCCGCAGCAGGTGAAGATGCGATTCCGAACGCGAACAATCCGTGGCCGCTGAGCAAGACGATATTGCCATTCGCCGCATTCAACACCGCGTTGACGCCGTAACCGGCACCGTTGATGGCTGAGACGAGCGCCGTCGCGACCGCCGATGCGTCCGAAGCCGATGTAAAAGCAACGGCGGTGTTGCTGCTGGTGACACTGCCGTTACTGTCAAACTCGAACGTCCGCGCGGACGTTCCGAGGGCGCTGTGGATCGTCACCGTCGCCCCATCCGACAACAGATTGCCAGCAGGCAGTGTGATGCTGTTTGTCGTCGCGCTAACGTTAGCGGGCAGATACCCCGGCACGGTGAACTCGGGGGCATCATTAATCGGATTCACCGTGATCGAGAAGGTCTCGGTCGGCGAAGCTTTCGGCGTTTGGTCGGCGTCGCCGGCGTTCGGGATATCGTACAGCGTCACGGTGACGATTGCGGTGCCATTCGTATCGGCCTTGGCGCGGTAGCTCAATTGGCCGAGTGTGCCCGGCGATGTGCTGATCTGCGGCTCGAATCCAGGTACGAATGCCAAGTTGCCTGTCGGGACGAAGTTGACGTCGAATCTGAGTCCCTGAGTCGACTCGTCCGTCGGTCCCGCGGCAATACTTGTGGCCCACGGCACGGTGATCAGACCGTCGTCTTCATTCGCCGATAGATTCGGTCCTTTGGTGAACTGCGGGGCATCATTGACGGCCTGGACCGTCAAGGTCACGGTCTGTTCCGCGGACACATTCTCGTTATCGCCGGAGCTAAGTCCGGTGTCCCTGGCCACGATCTTCAAAACAGCCTGGCCATTTGCATTCGCGGCGGGTGTGAAGGTCAACGTCCCACTGCTGGAAACGGTCGGTTGACCGGATGCCAGAAAGAGCGACGGATTATTGTTTGTCGTCGTAAACGAAACGATCTGTCCTGCTTCGTCACCGGCGGATATCGGTCCGGGGCGAATCCCGCTCGCCCAGGCGATCACGGTTTGCGACCCACTGTCCTCCAAGACGGTAACCGGCTGGCCGATGGTAAACTGTGGTGGATCGTTTAACGGATTGACCGTGATCGCTACCGTCGTCGGTGAACTGAACAGGCCACCGGGATCACGCGCGCGGAAGGTAAACGAATCCGTGCCATTGAAATCGGGCCGCGGCTTGTACCCAACCCTGCCGTTGGCGATGTCGGACAAATCAAGTCCCGTGGCAACGACGTTTGTCGGAGTTGCCGCGATCGAGAACGTCAATCCAGCGATATCCGCCGGATCGATGTCCGTTCCGGTCAACTGAATGATCACCAACGCGTCTTCATTCGTCGTGACGGATTGTGCATCTGCAGTTGGCGCGTCATTGACGGCCGCGACGTTGATGCTGACGGTCGCGACGTTGCTGAAGCGATTCGGCGGGTTCCCGGCCGCTGGCTGATTATCATCTTGCACCTGGAACGTGAAAAAATCCGTCCCGTTGAAATTCGGGTCTGGGGTATAGATCAATTGTCCGATCACATCACCCGTCGAGGCGTTGATTCCGCTCAACGTGCCATTTTCAGTCCGTGTGACCGATCGACCCTGAACCGGCACAATGAAGTACCGCAGGACCTGGACGACACCCAGGTCGCCGTCGTCGGCGGTCAGCGTAATCGACCTGGCAAAGTCTTCCGTCGCCTGGACGGTATTCAAACCGACTTGATCGTTCGCGATCGGCGCGGCATTGACGGGTTGAACCGTGAGTGTCACCGTGAGTTCATCCTCGAGCGGATCTGCCACTGCGTTGGTCTGGCCATTATCTGTCGCTCGTACGACGAAGGTCGTTGTGCCATTGAAGCCCGTGGGCGGCGTATAGACGAGCATCGCCGCCGGGATCGTACTGCCGGCGGTCACGTCCAATGTTCCTTGGCTCGGACCACTCACCAGCTCAAATACCAGCGTCTGCGAAGACTCGTCATCCCCGGTGCTGCCGCCCAGGGTCAACGTCGTGACATGATCTTCACAGGTGTTCACATTCTGTGTCAGGTCGGCTCCCAACATCAAGACGCCGGGCAACGGCTGACAAATCGTCGAGGTCGTCGTCGTGGCAAGCACGACTTGTGGGATCGGAGTGTCGTTGACCGCGGAGACATTGATCTGGACGGTCGCCGGCGCAACGCTCGTCTCCGGAATCGCTCCGTCATCCGTGACGTTGAACGTCAAGCTATCCGGTCCGACCGGCATATTCGCGTTATTGTTGAAGTTGGGGTCGGGCAGATATTCGACCACGCTGTTGGCGGAAGTAACGCGGCCAATCACGCCCGTTATGGAGCCGTCGACGTCCACGCCACTCGTGAAAGTTCCGTGCGCCGGGAAACTGGCGATGGTGAAGGTCAAGTTCTGCCCTTCGCTCGTCGTCATGTTTCCGTCGTCGTCACCGGCAAGTGTGATCATAACCGCCGTGTCTTCGGTCGCGGCGACGGCATTACCACCGGCGACGGTCTGATTCGTACCGGTCGGCGGATCATTCACGGAAGCCACATTCAACGTCAACGTGAAGGGAGTGCTGGACTGCTGGAAGGGTGCTCCCGCCGAGCCGTCGTCGCGAACCGTAAAGACGATCACTCCGGTTCCGTTGAAATTCACATCCGGAGTGAACGTGAACCGCCCGGTTTCGAAATCTCCCGTATTGGACGTAATGCTCGTGATCTGGCCGTTGGCATTGCTTTGGTCGAAGTTCTCGAACGTCAATTGCTGCCTCTCCAAGGGCAACGGATCGCTGTCACTCCCGCGCAGCGTCACCGTAATCGCATGGTCCTCGCAGAAATCAATCGTTTCGGCGAAACCGTCGACTGGATTCACGTCGCTGAACGTCACCTGGCATGTACCGGCCGACGTTACGATCGCGGCATCCACGACTCCGGTCGCGATCGGCACGTCGTTACCCGGCGTGACCTCGGCTTGGAACGTGCGTTCCGCGAACAGACCTCCCTGATCCGTCGCTCGCACCGTCACGTTGACGATACCGTTCTGGTCGGGCTGATAGTCCAACCGCAACGTCTGGCCGTCGATATCGATGGAAGGGATCAGAATCGGCTCGTCGCTCACAAGCCGCAAATCCGCGAAGTCAAAGTCAAACGTCACGGCACCGGAACCGCTCAGCCGCAGAATCGCACCGTTCAACGGGTCGCTCGTCGCCACGACCCCAAAGTTCGTCGCCGCGATCTGCGCCGCCAGGCGGTCCATAATTTCGACCGTCGTGGAACTGCCATCGAACACGACCGGCAGGTGGCCTGGCAGAACCGATCCGTTCGAGTCGAACTCGAACGTCCGCGACGCGAGGCCGTTGGCGGTCGAGATCGTCACCGTCGCGTCATCCGTCAAGGTGCTGCCATCTTCGCGCAGCAGCAGCCCGTCGCCGGTTCCGATTAGAAGATCGTTAAAGTTATTTCCCAGTACAACATTGTTGCTGCCGCTCAGCCGAATCAGGGTCGGCTGCAGCGGATCGACCGTGGCAACAACACCGGACAAAGCGAGCGTGATCGCCTGGGCGAGAAGACCAGCAATCTGTTCGGGTGTCCGGGTCGTGTCATACACCACCGGAATATTGCCGAACAAGGTGTTACCGTCCGTTGTGAACTCATACGTCTGCGGAACACCTGGCGTCGACGTAATCGTCACGGTTCCAGCTTCGGTAAAGTTAAAACCGTTTTGCAGAACTCGCAACGTCGTGTCGCTAGTTTCAACGACGCCGTCAAAGACCGAGCCAAAGGAGATCGTGCCCTGACCTCCCAAACGGACAACCACGTCATTGGCGTTTGCGACAGCGGCACCGATGCCGTAGTTTTCGGCCGGGTCATTCGCAATCCGATTAATCGCGGCAACCAAGGCCGCCGCCAAGGCCGCTCGTGTCGCTGACGAATCGAATGGCACCGCGACATTCCCCGCCGCGGCCAATCCATCGTTATCGAACTCGAACGTCCGCGACGCGAGGTTATTCGTCGCCACAAGCGTGACTGTTCCGCCATCTTCGAAGGTCGCACCATCTTGCAGAATCTCTACCGAGAGACCGGTGCCGACCGTGATGCCCGAGAAGACAGGCCCCAGCACGATGGAACCCTCGCCGAGGAGCAGAATGCTCGCGCCGCCAAGGCTAGTTTCCAGCCCGTAGTCTTGCGCTTCGATCTGACTCGCCAGGGAGGCCGCGATCTGGGCAGCCGTCGCGGCAATCGTGAACCCAACGGCCACATTTCCACTCGTGACGATCCCGTCGTTATCGAACTCGAAGGTTCGCGAGTCGACTTCATCGGCCGCGAAGATGGTGATCGTGTCACCATCCCGCAGGATCGAACCATCTTGCTCAAGGGACAGGACTCGTGTGCCGACCGAGAAGGTGAGGAAGTCTCCGTTGCCATCGGTCAGGTTCGTGTCGACGAAGGCGGACGGGTTGAACAGATCGATCACCGTATCGGTGCCGTCTTCCGCCGTGGTAAAGTCGACCAGGACGTTCGGGTTCGCGATCGGAGCGGAGTTGTTAAGAACGCGGACTTTGTAGTCTTCCACTTCGCCATCGACCGCCAGTCCCGTTGGGAGCAAGCTGCCGGCCCGGCTGATGCGGAAGCGAGCGTACGTATCACCCAGCGGCGAGTTGCTCGGCAGCACCTGCGGAACCGTGACCGACAACGAGTTTTCCCCAGCTTGAACGACAGCGTTTTGCAAGACTTGCTCACCGGGGTCGTTCCAATCGCCGTCATGATTGAAGTCGAACCAGGCATCGAGGAAGCCTGTTCCGGAAGCCGTGACCGTGATCGGCGTCGATCGCCCCGGCACCAAAATGCCGTCGAATCGCACTCCGTTTTCGTCATTGACTTGCAGCAGTACGAGACCGCCGCCCAGGTCCGATGCGGTGAGGGTTGGAACCGTCGCGTTAATCTTCCCGGCGAGTACGGCACCCACAGCATTGGCACCGTCTCCTGATGCGTAAGGAATCTGGACCCGACCTTCGACAAACTTGCCGTTTCGATCGAACTCGAACATCCACGTCCGATTACCATCGCTCATGGTGAACCGCTGACCATCCGCAATTCCACCGGCGGCTCCCGTGATCTCGAACCGCGGTGTCCCCAGCGTGACGACTTGTGCATCGTCGGCCGTTGACAAATCAACGATCCCGTTGCCGATGCTCACCGGCACCACCGGCTTGGCCAGGGTGCCGAGGACGTTGGGCAGCAGCGTGGCGTTCTTGATCGCGGCCTCAAGCTTCTTGGCGATGTCATTGGCGCTATCACCCAGGCTCACCATGATCGGCCGCACGCCCACGGCGGGAGCCGCGGTGCCGCTGAAATCAAACTCGAACGTGACCGGGGCATGCACTTTATCGTCGATCTGGAAAGCATCTCCGTCACTGACGGGGGTCACTTGGTTCATCCTGCCATTGGTTCCCGTTGTATCGACGCGAACGCGCGACAGGGGCTGAAGGTCGATTAATCCGTTGCCGAGATCAACGGGCGTAATCCCATTCAAACGCCCCGCCGTGACTTCGTTTTGGATCGTCGTGAGCACGAGATCGACCAGATTCTGGGACGAAAACGAGGTGTTAAAATTCAAGAGGATTCCATTGAACGAGCCATCATCGGCAAACTCAAATCGCAGTGTCGGATGGATCCCATCACTGATCGTGAAGAAATCGCCGTCGTTGATCTTGGTGCCGGCCAAGGCAGCATCGTCCACAGGCAACTGCAGCTTCGCGACCGACGGAATCTCGATTGCCAACCCCGCCGCCGTCGTCAATAACGTGGCCGGAGCGAGATTTGCATGCGTCAGCGAACTCAGCGACAGATCGAGCGTGTCGCTGCGATGGAATGCCAGAGTGATCGTGTGATCATTTGGTGCCAGCGGCGTCAATCCTCTTAAACGCGATTGCTGCCCCTGCACGGTCGAACGAATTAATTCCGTCACCTCGGCATCCGTCGCGCCGCTCGGGATGTTGATCACCACGTGTCCCGCCGCAACCGCGGCCCCATCCACGCTGATCTCGAAGACCACGGTCGGATTGAGGCCGTCGTTGATCACGAACGACTCACCGGAAGCAAGCGACCGATCAACGGCCAAGGTCGAGGCATTCGTGACGTCGATAGTGTGACCCGGTGCGATTCCGGAGAACGTGATTACACCAGCATCGGCCACACCCGACAATTCCGTCACCGCCGTGATTACTTTAGCGGCAACCGCGTCGGCGTTCTCGGTGCCGTTCAGAATGATCGGGACAAATCCCGTTCCCGGGGCAACGATGCCGTTCTTGTCAAATTCGAAAGTTGTTGTGTTGCCCAAACCGTCCGACACCACGAATTGGTCATTATCCATGATCGATGCGGCGTCGCTGACAACCAGACGCAGCGGGAGGATCAATTGCCGCAGCGGTTCGCCGGTCAGCGTCAAGCTGCTGTTGGCAACGCCGAACGTCAGACCGGCCGTTCCGCCAATCGAAACGAGGCCCTTGCCAAGGTTCGATGGGCGCAAGGCAAGTGTCGTCTGCGACGCAATGGCCGCGACGATCTTGCCGGCAATATCGTCGGCCGTATCCGTGACCGCATATCCGATCTGCGGGCTACTGCCGGCACCGAGGACGAATGTAAATGTCACCGACGTCCGGCCGCCACGGACGATCGTAAAAGTCTCGCCCGGCGTCAGTGCGGCACCACCTGCCGCGGGAACCTGAACCGAGAACGGCGGTGAGCCGAGCAAACTGATATTGGAATTCAACAGCTGAATCGAATGATCCGAGTCGTCACCGTCCGCTGCCAGTGTCTGCTGCCCGTCTCGTTCTGCGTCAACACCGCTGCCCAGGTGCAGAAATTGATCGCCGACCACATGGCGGGCACCGTTGCTGTCGAAGAGCGTCGGATAATTCCCCGTACCGGCGAACGGATCGGGCGCGTCACCAAAGTCGAGTCCGACCCCGGGCAGAAGAATCGTAAAGACGGTTTCGTCCGTGGATTGATTCCCGATCAGCGAGTTTTCAGCCACGTCCTTGACCGCGCTGAGATAGAAGTTGTCGATCCCGTTGATTGAGGCAAAACCGCCTGCAAAATCCGCGGGCTCGCCGGTAACATCCGAGATGTCGACGAAGACGGTGGAGCCGCCTCGCAATCGCGCCGCCACACCGCCAATCCGACTCGACGCCGAGTTGATGCCCGCGATGATCGCCCCGGCAACTTCAGCTTCCGTGAACGTCGTTCGGACTTCGATGGCACTGGCACCGCCGGGGAAACCTTCGACGGTCAGGCTGCTGTTCGTAACATCGGTGAGATGCCGGGTCGAATCGCCGAGTTCCACACGGCCGCTGCCGGGGTTAGGCAGCGTTGGGTTGAGACCGAGATTCGCGCCGGCCAGGGCCACGAGCATCGCATTGGAGACGGACTCGACGAACGAACCGTCGACGAACGTAATCGCAATATTCGCGCCGCCCACGCCGTTGGGCGTCCCCATGACGGGAGCGAGATCCTCAAACTCGAAAGTGACCGTTCTCGTGCCGTCGTTGACGGTAAACGTCTCGCCGTCCGTAAGGCCCGTCAGCAGGTTCTGCGAACTCAAGCCATTGGTGAACAAGACGACGTCGACGGTCGCGTTGAGCGCGATCACGCCGCTGCCTCGGTCAACCGGCATCATCCCGAGACTAAAAGCATTATTGGCGTTGTTCAAGGCCGTCAAAACCGCAGCCACGACGGCATCCTGTGTGTCGCCAGGGTTCAACGCCACGACGAAGTTATCGGGCAGCATGTCGCCATTGAAGTCGTCAAACACGCCGTCCTTGTCGATCTCGAACACCGCCGTCACAAATCCGTTCGAGATCGTGAACGTGTCGCGGTCGGCAAAGGCAACCGCGCCTTCCGGCCGAACTTGAATTCCAGGGAGCGAAGGCAGAATCAACGTCGTCGAAGGACTCACGCCGGGCTCGCCTTCGATCGTGAAGCTTGACGGTTGCGAAGTCTGCAACTGATGGACGCCCGACACACCGCCGAGATTGATCTCGCCGTTACCGGCATTCTGTGGCGTCAAGCCGATGTTGGCAGTGGTGATCGCGTCGGTGATCTTTTGCGCCAAGTCGAGATGCGTGTCGAGTGTCGAAAAGTTCACTACAAAGTTTCGCGAAGTGGTGCCAAACACGCCATCGCTATCAAATTCAATGGTCGTCGCTGTCGCATTTTCCCGGAGCTTGATGAGTTCGCCGTCGCGAACGCCACCGATGATCACTTGTCGCGTCAGCACGGTGTTGCTGACATCCACCGTATGATTTGGCAGTGCATCGAGTTGAATCACACCCCGTCCGACGGCAGTCGCGCCGATCGCCAGCGTGTTGCCGTTGGGATCGGCGGTTGCATTCAGGAAGCCGGCGATGGTGTTTGCGATCGCATCCGCGGAATCCGTCGGTCCAAAGGGAATCACGACGCTGCCGGGAACCGTCGACAGGATGCCATTATTGCTCAATTCAAAGATAAACGTTTGCGAGCCGTTGCTGACCGTGAATGTTTCGTTGTCCGCAATCGCGGCACCGCCCGATTCGGGCACGGTGATTCCGATCGGCACTTGACCGATGTTAGCAACCAGCCCAGAACCGGCCACGTTAAACGTGTGGTCCGTGACTCCGCTCAACTCGATAATCCCGCTGCCGACATGAGATGCGGTCAACCCGAGGTCGACACCGTTTGACAAAGGCGTCGACAACGCCGTCGCAGTCGCCACGGCGATCGTCGCCGGGGTGTCGGACGTTGTAAAGAAGATCGCATTGGGCGGAACGATCACGTTCGTGACACGAGTCAAATCGAGATGTGCGGCTGCCGTCGTTCCGTTCACGCCGCGTTGCACCTGAAAGGTAGCCACCGTGCCCACACCGGCCGGGAAAATCGCAGAGACGCGCAACTGCTCGCCCTCGATTTGAATGTCAAACGGCGTATTCGCTGGGAACGCGGTTTGATCGAGGACGGTGATAAACACGTCCGTCGCTGCAACGAATCCCGATATTTGGGACGCCTGCTCGTACTCGAACACGGAGATTTGTCCGTTATGAGTGACGAAGAACGTGTCGGCATCCTGGATCGCGGGAACACCCACGGCAGGTCCTGGCGGAACTCGCAGCACGGTTATTGCGACCGTCGATGTTAACGCGGACGTGCCGACGTTCACTCGGTGCGCATCCGTCGCCCCCACGTGGACCAACCCGCCGCCGAGGTTTCGCGGGGTGAGCGGAATCGCCAGCCGCGCCGGTTGCACGGCGAGTGGTTGACCTTGAGCATTCACCGCGGGCAAGTGGGCGGTCGCCAGCGCGCTCACGATCGCGTCGGCGATTTGATCGGCGGTACCACCGGCTGGAAAGGGGATGCGACGAGCGTTGCCGGACCAGTTGTTGTTCTGGTCGAACTCGAAAATGACGGGGCTGTTGATATTCAGCGTGCCGTCATTGATCGTGAATTGCTGACCGTCCACGATTCCATTGATACTGGCGCCCGTGACGGGCACTTGCAACCCCAGCGTCCGCGCCACGGTCAGGCTAAATCCCTTGTCGAACTCGAACGTGGCGGTATCGCCCACGTCGTTCGTAATCTTGAACGAGGTCGTGTCATCGACGTCACGCCCCCCCTGGGCATCGATCACAAAGCGGTCGCGGTTGTTGACGTTGATTTGATACACGCTGTCGTCAGGCCAAATGCCCGACAAAGGCGTCAAGACGATGGTGTTGCTCGTCGTGTTGTATCGATAGGTGTAATCGATCCCCTCCCGGAGGAAGACACCATTTTGGAACAGGGTGACAACCGGTCCCTTGACGTCCAGCAGCAAGCCCTCCTCGCCAATCCGCACACTGCGTCCAGTGAGCGTTTCGTTATTGACGCCAATTCCCGGGAACGGGTCGGCTGCTTCGAAACCATCCACGATTTGCAACTGAAAATTCGAGTAGACACCCGATTCCAACTGCACGATCGAAAGGGATGGATCGACGTCAATTCCTGCCGAGTCATTATCCTGGGGGTTCACGAGCTTCACGGCAGGCCCGACGAAATCCGCTCGATCCAGCGCACCACGATCTTTGAACACCTGGCCGCCAAATCCTTGCGGGGTGGAGAAGCGGGGATCGTCAACTCGCAGCTGTCCCCTGCCATCCGTGTCGGGAGCCAAGACGGGCGACAACGCCAAGCCGATCGCATCCTTGATCGACTCGAACTCGTCGCGTTCGACCAGCGAGTCGACGGCGCTATCAATCGCGAACGAGAACGGAGCGGGGTAGAAGTTACCGGCCGCCGCGTTGACAAACAGAGGAGCATTATTCGCAAGCGATTCGTTGAAGTCTTGTACCGTCAGTGGGAGGTTGCTGTCGCGTGTCTCGGTATGCTGATAGATCGTTCCACCAACCACGAGACCACCAACCGCGCCCACGTTGTCCGCCGGTCCAGGACTGTTGAAAATGAAACTAGCCTGCTCGATGCCAATCTGGACATTCGACAAGATATTGTTCAACAGCGTGGGTGTCGCTTGCTCGGAGACCAGGATGCCCCGCTCGGCCAGCAATTGATCCACGTTGTTAAACGCATTCGTCGTCGGAGCCACAACTCGGAAGCCGACTGCTCCGAGGGGAGTCACACGAGCGGCGTTCCGAATGATGACAAATCGCTCCGCCGAGGTGAGTGGAGCGCCGGGGACACGATCCGTGCTGATACGATTTTGCGCAACCGATCCGAAAGCCTCGGCCGAGACGCGATTGACCGGATTTGCAAGGCCGAAGGCACCGTTGGGGAGGTTCTCGCGATTCGACAATACGCCGCCCGCGCCGTTGACCGCGCTGGCCAAGTTGACGGCGTCTGGCGGATGACGAGGCCCGCCGCCAACCGACACGGTGGCGATTCTCCCAAACACGTCCTCGATTTCCAGCTGGCCGCTGGTGGCGGCGACGCCGGCACCATTGTGCAGCAACTCGACAACGAAATCACGCGGCGCGTGAACATTGACCTCGATCGTGTACGTCCCCGTGCTGCCCAGCGGAGTCCGATCGGCCAGGCTGAGTGGACTGTACCGGTCATTCAGCGAGTTGCTGACGGCGACATAGTACGTGCCATTGGCGGTCGCGGTGAACTCGAGATAAGGATCGTTGCCGGTTCCGGCTTCGCCCGGTGCCGCTGCCATTAGGTTAATTCTGAGTTCTTCGCCAACCGAATCGAACAGTCTCAACGTTGCGTCGAGAGAACTTGCAATACCGGTGTCCACATCAATGGTAACCCGATCACCAATGTTCAATTCAAACTGATAGAAGTCGACATCTTGTTCCGGCGCGGAGCGGAAGTTGATGCTGTCGCCGAGCTGCGTCGTCGCAACATACGATGCCGGCGTGTGCTGCACGCCCTGCCGCGTATCGATGGCGTTGAACAGGGTATCGTTGGGTTCGGTGTTGGCCTCTGGGAATGAGGACGCCCTTCCGCCGCTCCCGTAGACCGTATTATTGATGACCTTGGAAAATGGTTGCGGGGCATATCCAATCGCCGAGGAGCGGATGCTGGCGAAGCCTTGTCCGCCCACGGATGCTGCATGTTCCACAAAGACTGCGGGAGCGAAGCCGAACAGGCCTCCCAAAGTCGCATCCGTGATTCGGCTGGTACCGACGATGGCCTGCGCCACGACCGTGCTGTCGTTGGAAACGAGGACGCTGGCGTCAATCGCATCCTTGACGGCGATGGCCATCTCCAGCTCGTCGTACCCAAGGCTCCTGGGCGCTGAATTCGGATTGATGATCGGATGAAAGAACGCCCAGGGGTCGCTGTCCGTTCGCATGTAAAAGACGGGGATCGTCCCATCGCTCCAACCGTTGCCTCCTTCAACGCCGGCTCCGCATGGCGGAGTCCCATTGATGTCTTCAAATTCGAACGTGACACTTCGCCCAAATGCGGTGACCTGGAACTGCGTGCCATCGCAAACTTGATCGCCTTCCAGCGTCGTCATTTCAAAGGGAACGGTATCGCCGCTGATGTGAATGCCGACCACGCCCGCCGAGTCGATGGTGTTGTTGACAATCGATACGCCCGGCGTAAAGCCGCCGAGCAGGGGGACATTATTGAGGGCCACAAGATTTCTAACCGGGCCAGGAGTTGGCTGTTGCAATCGAATCGGCGAGAGAAACGCTCCCGCACCGACATCCGGGGTCAACGCCCGCTGGCCGTCCCAAACCCGCAATCCGGCGTCGGCTACGATCCCCACCGACTTGGCCTGCGTGATCGTGTTGGAGTGAATCTTCACTTGGCCTTGCGGGCGGAACAGGTTCTTATCACCGAAGCCCGTGTGGCGAATGTTCGGAATCCCATCCGGCGGTAACGTAAACGGCGCATCGGCCAGACTGCGTGCCTCGATGAAGACCGCGCTATCACCACCGGCATCGCCGACATCCGAGATCACGATCTTAATCGTGTGCCTTCCCGCGGTCAGCGGCAGGGACGCGGTAATCTTTTGCGTAAGTCCGTCGTAGCCGAGTTCGTTGAGGAACAGACCACCGTCCTGAGGATCGTTATTGACAAAGAACGATGCATTCTGTCCCGTCGCACCGCTCGGATCGAAGGGGTTGCCGGAATTCACGGTTCCCACGGAAATCTGATCATTCGTGCCGGGCACGAGCGCGACGTTGACGCCATCGACAAAGATCGCCAGGACGTCGGAGAAATCGGTGCCAACTTGCTCGTTGTACTCTTCCGAGGCGAAGACGAAATTCAGGTTCAACGTGCCGTTAACGTCCAGACCGATCCCATCCACGATGCGGAAATCGAACTCCAACGACGTCGCGTCTTCCGTGACGGGACCGGTCAGCGGGTCGAGTCCGAACTCGGCGTCAAGATCCGCATCGCCCGCTAACGACGCGCGTCCGACCAGCGTATCGGTCGAATTCGGCCCATCCGCCGAGCGGGCATCGCCCGTCGACAGGATGATCCCGCGTTCCATCCCCAAGATCGGCAACCCGCCCTGGAACACGCCGGCCGACATCGCGCCGCCGGTAAACCTGGGAGCCCCTTCTAGCGCAATTCCATTTCCCGCGATGGTATCCCGCAGGCGATTCGCATCGTTGGTGACTTCCGTGATCGAGAATGGATCCGGTTGATCGACGATCGCGCCACCGAAGAGGTCAACGCGATTCGAAGTGCTCAATGTCCCGCTCTCTTCGCCGTCCGAAGTTGCCGCCGTGATTTCCAAGCGAGTCTGGACTTGTTGACTGTTGACGGCATCACGGATGCGGCGCGCGATGATGTAATCCAGGTCTGCGACAAACATTCCAAGCGTTGCGTTGAACGACTTGTAACGAATCTCGACATTCCCCGCGGTCACACCGTTGGCCAACGCGGGATCTTCGTACTCGAAGACCGCCTCGTTCACGCCATCGCTAATGGCAAACGTCTGCCCGTCGATGACCTGCGACCCAGCGGGCACCACCAACGTGGTCTCTTGCGCCAAGCGATCGTTGGTGTCGATGGTCCGATCCAGAATCAGCCCCACGTTGGCGTTGTCCACCGAACGCCCAAATTCACTGGCCTTGCGGATTTCAAACTGGTAAACACCAGTGGACAAGTCACCGGTGCCGGCATTGGGATTCGCGATGAAATTCGGTGTCTGGTTCGAGGCCGTCACCATCTCCCCGCGCTCGGCGAATCCAATGATGATGTCGTCCACGTACGCTCCCTCGCTGCCGCCGGACGCCGCCTGTTCGTATTCGAATTCCAATCGCAAATTGTCCAGGCCGGCAAACGCGCCCAAGCTGATTCGCGCTTGTCGCCACTCGGTGCTGGTCTGAAACAACTGCGTGACCGCGGGATCGGCTGTGTCGGCACTATTGCTGGAGGCCACCAGCGTGGCGTTGCCTGTCGCGTCCACCACGCGCAACCGCAAGGCATCTGCCGAGAGGTTGTTCTCAACGAAATAGTTAAAGTACATGACCGGCAGGTCCGACGCCGAATACCCCCGCAGGCTGAAGGCGTTCGACGTCAGCTTGCCCAGGGCACCGGCCGGGACCGTGTTACCAGACATCTCGGAGCCAAAGTAGAAACTGGGGTTTTCGCTTGCACCGCTGCCCGGTGTTTGGTTTCCCAGCGAAATCTGCAGCGTATACAAGTCGCCCAAGTCCGGCACGTTGCCCGTAATCTGTCCGCCACTCGACGAGGAAGAGAACTCCCCCACGCCAACAATGTACTCACCATCGGCCGTAAACTGCGCTTCCAGGTACGAGTCGAACTGATGGACACTGCCGCTTTGCCCAAAACTGGTCGACGAATCATCGTTGGCGCAAATCGTGCCAAACACAGAACAGATTTGCAACAGATTTCCCGCCGCATCGAAAAGAAAAATCTCCGTATCAATGCTGCCGGTCGAGGCGGACGGATCGAATCCAAAATCGATATCAAAAATGCCGCGCACGGGCGACGCTACCGAAGCGCCCGTAATGTTAAACGAGTAGTAATCGAACGTGCCGTCGCCGGACCCTTGAATCGTGATATGCGGAATCGTCGTGGACGTGTTCTGTGTCGTGTCGCCGATATTCGGATTGGCGGCTACATTAAAAGGCCCGTTGTCGATATTCTGCGCGCCGGCGATGCTGTTGTTCGGTTCGGTCTCCAGCAGCGTGCCCAACCCGCCGCCACCAATTCCGCCGCCACCAATTCCGCCCACGCCCCCACGACTTAAGTCGAAGACGGGGTTGACGCCGTGCCCGGCGTCGCCTTCTCGATTGTTGGTCACATGCCAGAGATTCGTTCCGGCGCCGACGAAGGTCGGATCGAACAGCACTGGCACCACGGGCTCTAAAAACGTGGAACGAAAGCGGTCGTCGATGTGGTCTTCCGCGACCCGTTGAACCGTATTGACCGGTTCCAGCCGTACCAACGGGTTAACCGGATTGGCGACGAAAAACTGCTCCAACTCCTGCGGCAATCGCCGGTTGGATGAGAGGGCTGTGAAGTAACTCCCTTCGGGCAATTCGACGGGCCCTATGAAGGGGTCGTTCGGGCCGACACTGCCGCGAGCGAGGTCGCTCAAATCAGCCCCGTTTAGAGGGCCGGAGCGATCGTCGGCGAGATTCGACTCGCGTCCAATCAGAATCAGTCGTCCCAGCGCGTCGTAGACATACATGCTGGTATTGAAGCGGACCAGTGCATCGGCGTAGTCCACATCAAAGACGACCGCGGCGTGTTCGATCCCTGTGGTATTGCTCGTCTGGTCGTAGCGAACGTCAAAGTTATAAAAATCAATATCATTTTGGTCCTGAATCGCTCCCGAAACGCCAATCGCGGCTCGGTCAGAATTCAGCAGATTGCCGAGTGTCTGCGGACGCTGCCCCGGAATCGTCGAATTAAAAACAAAACTATCATTACTAGCCGGGCCGACGCTGAGCAACTCGTCCTCCGCAGCCTCGCCAATCAACGGCGAATGGGCGGGCAGTCCGATGACCTCGATCCCGTTGTTCGCATAGCGAATGTCGGCGAAGCGAACCGTCGAGCCGGGGAACTCGTCCTGCTCTTGGGTCCGAATCTGAAATTGATAGATGCCGCTCGTCAGACCGTCGTTGCTGCGAATCCGCACGTGGTACGTGCTGCGGCTGCCTGAGTTGCCGGGCAAGGCGAAGCGCAAGCCGGCATCCCGCGGATTCCAGCTGTAATAGTCTTTCGTCAAGCCCGACGCATGCTTCGGGATGTACGGTTCAGGTGACTTCTGTAACGGACTGACGAGGTTCGGTTGCAACAGCGGCGAAATGAAATCCACACCGTCCGTCTCGTCCAAGGTGTTATCCGACCGAGCTAACACGTTCCCGTTGGAGTCAAGAACCTCGATAATCGTATCGAGCGTGAACGCGGTTTCGTCAATATCCAACCACAATTCCGTCCCGGCGGCCGCGTTGAAGCCATAGACGTCAATGTCCCCTGGTTCGTTGATGAAACCATGAATCTCGAAGCCCATGCGGAGATTGTCGTCGCCGCTCTGTTCATTCGGAGCCAGATCACCAACGATCTGTGACGTATCGGTCGTGGCATTCACACCCGGTGCGACAGCGTCCGGGGACTCGAACTCGGTGAAGATCTCGACGTTGCGGTCGTTGCTGAATTGATCGAGCAGCACACTTCGCCAGTCGTTCGGACGCGGGATCGTGTTAATGCCGTCGTTATTCGTGTCTGTCTGCGGCGTATCGTCCGGCTGCACACCCGCCCCGACGGTGTCATCGCGCAGCGAGGTAATCACAACCGGGAAGCCCGGCTGACCGATGACATGGATCGAACCGCCTATGCGATCGTCGATGCCGATCGGGTTCCCCGTCGCCGTAAATCCCGCACCATTATAGCGGTTGCTGTTGGTGATGGAGCCGTCAGCTATCGTGTTGAAGTTATTGTTGAGTTGACCTGCGCCGAGCAGCTTGACGACCAGGCTCTCGCTGGGGCTACTCTGCAGCCGGAGTCCGCCGTAGGTGTGATATTCGGGGATGACGATTTCGTCAAACGCCCACTTGCGGAAGCCGTTGCGCTGGTTCTGTTGATCGAACTGGTTCGTCAGCACATGCACGATGTCCGTGTCGTCCCAGATACTTTGCGTGGTCAGGATTTCGCCTCGAATCACCAGTGCGTTCAAGGCGTTGTTGTCGAGTTGGTTTCCACGCACGAGCGGACCAGCGTTGTCGCCGTATCGAGTGATGCGATCGATTTCGCCCCTCGATCTTCCAATGTCGAGAAGGTTGTTGTGGATCAGCGAATTCGCATTGATCGTGATCACCGGCATTTGCAGGTTGGCGGCGGACTTCGCCGGATCGTACAACGTGTTGTTGTCGCGGATCACGTTATCGACGATCACCGGTTGCGCGCCGCGAACAAAGATCGTGGCCGGCAGGTTGTAACCGCGTCCGAACCGATCAATTGGCCCCTGACCGCCAACGCCTTCCGCGTTGTTTTCGATAATGCTGTTCGTCAAGCGCAGATCGGCTTGATGGACTTCGATCACATTGAAGCCGGCAAATGTCCCTTCGACACGCGTAATGCCGCCACCATACGAGATCACGGAATGATCGATGCTGCCGCTGGACAAGGGGCCAAAGAACAGTCCGCCCCAGTTTCCGGGACCGGGCGTCGCTTCGCCGTTCGCTTGACCGTCATCATCATTCGTGTCGAAAGTACCGCCGGCACCGTAAGTATCATCCAAGCGTGACGTAAAGATCACGGGGAGACCATCGGTCCCCTCGGCGATCAATTGTGCGCCAAAGTCCGCCTCGAGACGCGCGCCTTCGAGTTTCACAACGCTGCCGGGATCGATGGCGAGACGTGCATGCGGCCGGGCGCGAATGACTCCCTGGCCACCTGGATCGAGCGTTCCGCCTAACGTGAAACCATCATCCGTGTAAGTCGTCGACGACGCATCCAACTCGGCAACCAGCGTGTACGGACTAATCCCTCCGACGGTGCTGCGATAGAGCCTTCGTGAAACAAACTCGCCATTCACCGCTGGAAGGCCGGACAGCGCAACTCCGCCTTCGACCGGCGTTCCCTTGATCGCCACATCCGCGGTCGGATCGGAAGCAGCTCCCTCACGGCCCTGCGCATCGACGAAGAGAACAGAATAGTTGTACGTGCCCAGCGCCAGTGAGCCGCGAACTTCAGGCATCGATGTGGTGGCATCGACGTTCGGCGGATCACGCTGAAGGACGGTCGACTGGGTGATCCCTCGGTCAACAAACACGGTATCGGAGGCATTCAACTCGGCGACGAGATTATAGACGCCGTCCTTGGTACTATCCGTCCGGTAAATTCGACGTTTGACGAAATCGCCCGTGGCCGGCGGTATCTGGTTCAGTTGAAACGCCGTATTCGGTGCCGTTAACGTGACACTCGAACTGGTCCGCGAGGGACGTCCCTCGAAACCATTGATATCAACGAACGTGATCTTGTATTGATAGGTCCTCGGCGATAGCGCCCCGCCAGTCCGCGGCGTGAACGTGATCAGATCGACGGCGGGCCGCTCAAGATCAAGGAACGGATCACCCAGACTGCCTTCAATGAAAAAGTTCTCGGACAAGACATGGACGATGTCCGTGTCGTCAAATCGCATCGATACCTTGAGCGTTCGTAACGTGTCGACGGCGGGCGTGTCGAGCTGAATGAACAGCCCGTTGGTCGAGTTGTTCAGCAAGGTATTGAACGAAAACTCCGGTCCGACCCGGTCATAGTCCGAAGTAAACTCGCCCGCCGACTGGAATCGTGGCGAGTGGAAATTGGTCTCTTCGAAGCTGTTCGGCGTCGCCGAGATCGCGGAGTCAGCGCTCTGCGTGATGCGGTTGAACGTGATCGTCGGACGAGTCTGAATGATTTGAATCGGCCGCACCACTTGCTGAATGCCGTCAATCACGACCCCGCCACCACCGCCGTATCGGATGTCCGCGTGATTGATGTAATTCAAGAAGATGCCCTGATCCTCGAGATTCGAACGCGACTCGGAACGATCCACGTCCGAGCGGATGGCGATTCCACCCCAGTCCCCACGACTAGGCGTCGTACGAGGCGGGTGCGTGTCGCGGCCAATCGTTTCGTCGAACCAGGAAGTGAAGATGACGTTTCGGTTCGGCGTACCCAATACCTGCAGCGAACCGCCACTACGATCGACGGTCAACGACGAACTGCCAACACCGATCCGCGAGCGGCGCATCTTGAAGATTGATCCCGGCTCAATCATCACCGTGACGCCCCGCGGAACCGACATCTCCGTACCATCTTCGAGCAGTTGTCCCGCGAGCGCGCCCGCACCGATCTCGTACGCGAAGTTGTCGCCGATCGAGTCGAGATTGCCGTCCGTGCCCCCGTTGCCGACAATCCGAACGATATCGTTCGGCTTGGCGGCGGCAAAGGCGTTCGGCACACTGGTTTTGGCGATACTGTTGAACGGCCTCGCCAACGAACCATCGGCATTGGGCCCCGCCAGCTTGTCGACGAAAATCGTCCGGCCCCGGATCTCGGCACCAATGAAGCCGTTACTCAACGAGACCGTTCTTTCGCTGGCCGCTTGCCCGTCGGCGCTACCCAAGATGACCTGATTCCCTAGCGGTGTGGCAAGCATGGTCGCCCCGAAACCATTGACCGAGTCGTTAATCTTTTGTGCGATGGAGCCCGCCAGCGCTGTGCTCGTGGTTGTCGGCGTGAACTTGATTCGCACATTCCCCGGCTTGACCGTGGGATTGCTGTCCGGAGAACTATCAAACTCAAAGTTGCGTACCAGGCCTTGATTGTTCGTGAGCGTCAAGACCTGCCCGTCGGCCAAGTCAGCTCCCGTTCCTGTCATCGTGATAACACGATTCAAAGGTTGCGTTTGGAACCAAAAATTGTAGACGCCGCCGGGTGCCCCGTCGGCATCACCATCCAAGCGGGTGCGCGGGATGTCGTCCGAAATATCGTCCGGTGTGTCATCCGGTAGCCGATCGCGGATCGCGTTTTCCGCATCCACTTGTGAGCGGAAATTCAGCCGCAAGTCGTACTTCCCTTGCGAAGTCCCGCCGAACCCGGTGTCGTCGATCGTTGGATCGAATCCGGTATTACCACTGGCCGAGACGCCGATGTAGTAGACACCGGCTCCCAGTTCCAATTCGATGTACGAATCGCGGCTATAGTAGTCGTCGTTGCGTGCGATCAGCTCGCGAGTGCCATCCGGGTTTTCGCGGTACAACGACAGTACCGTGTTCAGCAAACTCGAATTTGGGAGCCGTTCCGCGAATGTCTCCGCAGTGACCAGTCCGAGCAAGCCGGGATCGAGATCGACTTGGAAGCGATACAGATCGACATCCACGCCGTCAGGTCGATACAACTGCTGGCCATGCAAAATATCGGCGTTGCCGGGGAATATCGGTTCCGGATCTGGAGCGTTGAAGTAGGGCGTGTTCTCTCCCGTGAGCGGATCGACCGGGGCCGTGAATCGCGCCATCAACTCGGTCGTCGGCAGGTCGTTGGCCAGATCGAGCCCCATCATGCTGCCGATGCCAACCATCGTGTTGAGGAACCAATCGCCACCAAGATCCTCGTTCCACTGGATGGCACTGTCCATGACCAGCATCCCATCCGCGAACAGAGGATCGATCCGCACACGGAAGTCGTTCGCCATAAAATCAAGGACCTGGGACAGGGCCGGATCGAGGACACTCAAGTCACCCGTAACGATCGTGAGTCCATCACTCGCCGTTTCCAAAAACTGGACGCCCAAGTAGCTGCGCCACAGCTGAAACGCCTCACGCGCCCGCAGCTTCTGCTGGCCGGTGATCGCGTTGTCAAGCGGCTGATTCTGTGCATCAAGCCCATAAACCTGCTGGAAGTTGTAGAGCACCGTGGTGACGCCGGGCGTCTCATCGTGTCCGTTGTTGCCGAACTCGGTGTTGATGTGTTGTTCGATCCCCTGGCCGACCTCGGCGGGAAAGTCGCGGTGACCGGGCTCGTCGCTGCCGCCCGGCAGATCGAGCAGGTAGGGACGAGCACTTATCTCGGAAGAGAGAACCAAACCTTGTGAGGTCGCTTTGAGGGCCGTCGCTTGTCTGTCGATCTGCACGTCGCGATCGTTTGTCAGATAGATTCGATCCCGCAAGGCAGTCGCCTGCACACGGAATCCGGCACTGTTGATCGCATTGACGATCTTCTGTGCGATCTGTTCGACGTCGTCACCCGCGTTCAGAGCGATGCGGCTGGCCGTCGGATCGGTCAAGTCCGTGGTGGCGCTGCGATCGATTTCAAAGACGCGCGACGTGCCTCGATCGTCCCGAATCACGATCTTCGAACCATCCGGCAACGAGTTGGCGTTGGCGGTCGTGACGACCATCACCGGACCGGAGTCAAATCTGGCTTGGATTGCCTCTTGCAGACCGGCAACTTGCCCCAGCCCTTCGATCGATCGATCGCCGCTAAAACTGATTCGGTTGCCGCGTGCCGTGGCCGTCACACTCGATGAATTTTCGTTGACCGTCTGCGCAATCACCCGCGCCAGACTTGTCGCCGTGAAGGAGACATCGGGAATCAGCGGAATCGCGAAGGCACCAGGAATCTGCGCACCGGGCGCACCCGTCGAACCGACGCCCACTGGTCCCGGCTGAATGACGGAGTGAAACGAAGTGCCGTTGACGACGATTCGACTAGCACTGAATTGCAGAGTGACGCCGGGAAGTCGTGTATTGACGGCATCAATCTCGTTCTGAATTGCGCCAGCAATCGCATTCGAGAGCGTCCCCTGATCGTTGGACTGAGCAAATGAGATTTCCACATTACCCGGGCTGACGCCGTCATTGACCGCGACGTCGTCGAACTCGAAGGTTACAATCGTCGGCGGGTTCACTTGATCGTCGAAGCGGATTTCAAACGTATCGCCGTCGGAGATCGCCGTCCCGACCGTCGGGACGTTGTACACAAATCGCGTGAACACCTCGTGTAAGTTGCTTCCGCCCAAGTGAATTTGACCGTTACCAAGGGCGAGCGGCTGGATGCCCTTCAGCGTGCCGTCGTTGATCTTCCCTTGAATCGCCGCGACGATCGCCGCGGTCAATGTCGCTTGACTGTTCGTGGCCGCGTAGTTGATCTGAACGGTCCCAACGCCACCCACGAGACCATTCGGATTACCCACGTTCTCAAACTCGAAAACGACCTCAACAGTTGTCGCATCATTGAAACGAATCTTGAACTGCTCGCCATCGGCAATACCGGCACCGGATTGAGGCACCGTGAGCGAGAAACCTGAATCGAACTCAAACAAGTGGCTCGCGCCGGCCTGATCGACGATCGTAAAAGTATCCGCCGCGCCAACGTCGCCACGGAACCCATTGCCCCCGAGCACCACTTCGACAATCTGACCGTCGTCAAAGTGGTTCTGGAATTGTTCTCGTAAACCAGACACTCCCGCCCCCAGGGTGACGTAGCCGTCGCCTTCTAACCGCACCTGGTTCCCCGCGATCGAGGCCGAAGTGGCGAAACTGGCGGAATTGATCGCGCTGGCGACTGCATTCGTCATCTCGGCTTGCGAGAGCGACGCTGCAAACGGAATTCGAATCGAAGCCGAGTCGTTCACAACGGGAGGCTCGTTAGAGTCAAACTCGAACTTGCGGGTCTGCCCCGTCACGTCCGTGATATGAAAGAAGCTGCCATCTTCGAAAGCCGTGCCGCTGCCCGTCACTACCAACGCCGCGCCCAAATCGGTGTCGTCGGATAAATCAGCCGCCGTGTCAAAGCTGCTGCCAACTCCTGTCAGTCGCAGGGGCGAGTAATTGATCGTTCGATCACCAAGCTTCGCCAGGGGATCGCCATCGTTGATGGCCGCAACAATTAACTGGCTCGCGACGGGATGTGAATTGATCGCGTCGATGATCTCCTGGGCGGTCGTCTCTTGCCCGAATTGCGAATTCAGATCGAGGAAGACCTTGTCCGCGACAACATTGACTCGCAACGCTGGTGCCCCGGTACTGCGATCACCGAGTGCCGTCCTTGAGACGATGACGTCGATGTCTTGCTCATCGGGTCGCACGGCGGTGAATTGCAAAACGACTTCGTCGTTCGAATTGAAGTCAGACGCCACCGTCACCGTTGGCGCAAGGTGCAGGGGCTCGAGCGGAGCCGCCTCGGTATTCCCGATACGCAACCGAAAGGTACCCGGGCCGATCACGGCTCCGGTGTTCGGATCTTGCAATATATCAAGGTTCTGTGCAAACGTCAGAACAGCTCGATCGGTCGCTGCATCGTACGTCACGTCGGTCGGCTTCACGATGATGTCGTCCGTGTTGCGAACCGTATTTGCCGTGAAGATCAGCTGATAAAAGTCCGGGTTTTCGGCGGACCGCGGCGTTGGATTCCCAAGATCGTCGTTTTCGACGAATAAGTCATCGTCGTTAAAGTAAACCTCGATCTGATTCCGCGCTTGCGAGATGGCTCCCGTCGCCAAGCGAGTCACCGGTTGCGGCACAACCGCGACGACTCGAGCACCAAGGTCCAGCGTGAATTCGACCGTGTCCTTTGTTAGATCACCGTCACTGTCATTCAACGTCGCAACGAAGTTCTCGGCTCGAAGGTTCTTCAGAGGGTTCGCCGATCCGGCACCGATGATCTCAATCCGATACACATCGTCGGGCAGCGTCTCTGCAAAGCGAACAACAATCTCATTCTCGTCGGGTGCGGCGGTCACGCCAATAAACCCCGGTGTGATGACTTGGTCATTGGAGTTGCCAAAGATTCCATCGAAACCGCTGCGTGTGATTCGAATTGCGTTGAGCGTGGTCGCGTCGATCCGCTGGTCTTCGTCGAAGCGAATATTTAACTCGCGCGGCGCAACACTGCGGACGTTGGCAGTCGGATCTTCGAACGAAAACAAAACGCTGTTGTTCGGCTGAATGCCAGCTAAGCGCGGACCAGCGGCTAGCAGCCGGCGGTCTTCCAACGTCTCTAAAAGAAGTCGGCGCTGCGACGTTCGCTCGTACTCCGCCCTTCGCTTTAAGCGTGTGCGTTTCGAGCCAAACAGCGTTTCGTGAGAACGTCCAATCGACATGAACAAACCCTCAGATTAGGGGAGCGCTACAAGAGCGCGCTTGATTGGCAGAGTTCAGTAAAAACAGATGTATTAACTAGACAATACTGCCGCCAGGAGAGTCCCTTTCAGGGCTCTCAATTGCGCTAAATCCGGTCATAGTACACAGTTTCCGTAGATTCCATCGATTATAGTTGGCGCTGAACCCATTGCAAGAAAATGGGAATCCACCGGGATATGCGCCGACAGTCTCCCCAAATTAACAAGCCTTAATTAGGGGGAAATACTAGATAGATGACCTATGCGACCTATATGTCTTAGGCGACCTACACCAATTGCAGTTGGACTTTACAGCTCCTGAAGCACTGCTTGGACGCACGAAGGTCGCGAGAGTTCCCTGTACCAAGCGAGCTCCACTCGCCGGCCAGCGCACACCTGTACATCAGAACGATGACGATTTTGTGACCGTGCGAAAAGAAAACCGGTTGCGTCCCTGACGGCGAAGCAAATTCGCCGGTCGGAACGCAGCCGGTTGAAAAACTGGTGTCAAAAGGACACCACTAACCCGAAGAGAAACTAGTTCGGACGATTCTTGAGCCGCTTCTGAATATCCGTTTCAAGAACACCGAAGACCGCTTCGTGGCGCTGGACCGACATATTCAACGCCGCCAACAAACGCTTCGCGGTGTAGTAGTTGACGATGATCCGCTGTTTCACCTCGATCGGATCCTTGGGAATACCCACCGGTTGCGGGTTGAGGCCAAAGTCGATGATCAGCTCTTCGGGCGAGCCGGTGACGCGACAGAAGTTCGCATACAGGGCGATTGCGCCCTTGTCTTCGACTTGAACCTGGACCGTTTGCTGCGGTTGCGCGGCTGGTGCTTGAGCCGCGGCTTGCTCCTCAACCTGCGGTGCTTCCTTCTCGGCTGTCTTTTCTGCTGCTTTTGCCATCAGTCGTGTCTCCCAATCAGTGGAAACTAAAGTCGTAAAAACGGCGGCTCCGACACGGAGTTCGCCACGAAAAATGTGATCAATTCCGGTGACAACGGACGTCAGGACGGCTTGTCAACCTGAATCGTTTCAACCCTTTCCTAACTGCTTACTTCGAAATTCGAACTACCAATCGAAACGGAATGTTCGAGCGAGGTAGCGGTACATGCGGCGACCAAGCGGTTGCCATCCGGTGTAAATTCTGGCTTGACCGGTCAAGCCCACCCGGAGCAGGTCATCGCTGTTTCCCATCGGTACACGGGCTTGATACGACGTACTGATCGGACGCAACATGCCATTCGCATCGGTCTTGGCGCTCAATTCGCCGCCGCCTTGACTGGCCAGACTGAAGGGCGTCACTTCCATCGGAGCGGACGCCACTTTCACGATCTGCCCTTCGCTGGTCGTCCAGCGATAGGCGTCGAGTTTCATCTCGACGAGTGGAAAGCCACTTTTCTGCTCCGTGTATTGGCGGATCAAGTCGATGTCGGATTGATCGATGACGAGTACAGCCTCGAACTGCTCGGCATCGCCAATCTGGCAGAACTGATCCGCCTCTTGCATCACCGCGCCGCGATTCTTCGCGTGAAATGGCGAGCCGGACCAGCCCGGCAAACGACCATCGTGCGAGTCTCGACGGGGCTTCACCGGCGGCGGAAAGACCGTGCCGGCGACCGGCGCGCGGACCTTGAGGCGTTCGAGTTTCACCGTCTCGTCGGCGAGTTGCTTTCTGATCGTATTGATCATGGCGTCAACCGCCGGGATCTGCATCGCGACGCGAGTATCGGAGAAACGTTGTCGATTCAAATTCGCTCGCTGCTGTTCCAGCTCGGCCAATTCGCCCTTCAGCTTTTCGTCCTGAACCCGCAAGTCGATGTTGTCCAGCTGCGCCAAGAGTTCGTCTTTGATAACGACCTGACCGGGTTCCACAGCGACATCAATCAATCGACCCGCGACCCCGGGAAAGACCGATTCGGCTCCCAGCGGCGAGACTTCGAAGGTGCAATTCACATGGAATGGCAGCGGAACTCCAAGCACGGTGATGATGACGGCGGCGATCACGGCGATGGTCGCGATTAAACGTGGCTTTTTCACCTTGCTCATACTCCCAGGTGCGAGAAAAAACTTTCCTAACTTCCACATCGGCTGCACGAGCAAGCCGAACAATCCAGCGACGGCAACTGCCCGGCCCAGCACCTGCAAACCATACGGTTCGAGAATCTTGTTCAGGAAATACATGATCGAGAAGACCACGATCCAGCGGTACAGGACGGACGCGATAGTGAACATTCCAAACATCCAGCGTCGCTCTTGCGGTAAGAACGGGTTCTCTTGCTGTTCGATCCCCAAGCACGTTTCAAGCATGAAACGCTTCATCACTTCCGTCGACTTTTGGCGGAGGTTCGGGATCTCCAACAAGTCCATCAGGATGTAGTAGCCATCGAAGCGGAGCAGCGGATTTCCGTTAAACAAGACCGTGCTGACCGAGCAAATGAACATCACGCTCAGGGACAGATAATTGAGCAGGCCAGGCTCGCTGAACCACCAGATGAAGGTCGCGATCGACGCGAGAATCGCTTCCACGTAAATTCCGGCGAAGCCGATGAAAGCCCGGTGGTACTTATTGGGAAGCATCCACGAGTCTGACACATTCGCGTACAGACAAGGCGTAAACACTAATAGCATCGCGCCGATCTCGTGGCATTCACCACCGAAGTGCTTACACGAAAAGGCGTGTCCAAACTCGTGCAGGATCTTGACCGCGCCCATTGTCGCGCCGAGGTAGATCCAGTTGTGCGGCCCGAAGAACTCGTGGAACGTTGGCAGCCGAGCGCGAAACGTCTCGAACTCGACGGCCACCAGACTCAGTGCCGTCAGTCCCAACATCAGGCAAAACATCATCGTTAGCGGACGAAAGAACCAAGCCACATAGGGATAGGCCTTCGCCAGGAACCACTCGGGATCGATGCCGCGAAAACGGATCGCTAAGACGTTGGAGAACTTCCCCAACAACTCCTTTTTCTTTTTCTCGTCGCGTCGCTTCTTCAACTGCTTCCCTTGGCCCATCGCTTCCGAAATGACCAGGCCGCTGCGATGCAACATCCCAATGAACTGTTGGAGATCTTGAAACGTGATCTTCTGTGGCGTGAACTCCGCTTCGAATCGTTCCTTGATATCTTCCAGACTCGATTGGCCGTCGAGCATGCCAAGAATGGCGTATTCTTCTTCGTGGAAGCGGAAGTAATTCAGCCCCACCGGTTCCTTCACCACCCAGTATGACCGGCCGTGATAGCGTTGTTGCTTCGACGTCAAGTCGGGGCGCATCCGCAACGTCAAGGGACGTGACGTGCTGCTGATCAAACTTTCTGCGAGTGTGGCCATAAGGAAGTGTCGAGTGGCTAGTGTCGAGTTCTAAATCTTGGAATTTGGATTTTGAGATTTGGAATTTGCCTCCTACGGGACGTCGATCTGCATCTCGGCTTCCATACCTGGGCGAAGAACCCAATGCTTCCCTTTGGAGTTGCGATTTTCGACCTCGGCCCAAACTCGATAATCGCCGTTGGCTTCGACGATTGGGCTCGCGAAGCTGATCGTGCTTTTGAACTCTTCATCCTCGCGACCCGGGCGACGAATGATCACTTTCACCGCGCGGCCTTCGATGTCTTCTGGCAAGTAGCGACTCGCATCGACAAAACCTTCGACCCGAAGCGTGTCCATGCGAACGATTCGCGCAACCGGGTCGCCAGGACTGACCCACTCGCCCGGCTTGCGATAAAGCTGAACGACAATTCCGTCCAGCGGCGAAACGATGCGATGCTTCTTCAGATTGATTTCGGCGAGTGTCACTTGTGCCTGCTTCAAATCCGTCGTTCGTCCGGCAACTTGAACATCGAATTCAGCGACTTCCTTCTCCATCGCGGATCGCGTGACCGTTAGTTCTTGACGGCGAACTTGCGTATCGGGAATCGCCTTTGGCGAGCGGAGATTGATGTCCAGCGATTCGTCCAACTCTGCCTCGGCCACACCCACGGTGGCAATCGCGGCTTGAACGCTCGATTGGGCCTTGAGATGCTCGGTAATGGAAACCTGATGATCGAGAACGGCCGCGACGAGTCTGGCGGCCGGATCCTCGTCATCGAGCTTGCCAATCAGTTGACCGGCACGCACGATAAAACCCTCCTCAACGGACAGCCCATCCTCGGTCTCCATGACGAGAATGACTCCGGCCTGTTGAGCCGGCAGTTGAATGTGATCTTTGGCCAAAACAAGGCAATCCGAGAGCGTCAGCCCGCCGCTGGATGTCGGCAAGCGATCACTCTTTGTTTGGGCAGCCGCTGCTTGGGCAACGAGTAGCACAGCGATGAATACGTTGAGTTTCGTCTGCATTGTTGTCGACTCCTGTCAATCCCGCGGTTGCGGTTGGCTTGATGGGAAAAGAATCCGTGAACTAGAAGAGAATGTTTGCCTGGACCCATTCGAAGGCCTCGTGGAACCACGTATAGCCAATCGCGGCACGTCCGCAGAGCACTTTGCCTCGCACCGTCGTCCCTGGGCGAGGATCGTCGATATCTGATGGATCGATCTCAACGCGAATTCGGACGGTGTGGCCTTCTTCATCGTGCATCTGCGTGATGTCTTCAACATCCTCGACCGTGCCGTCTCGCTCGGCTCCCGGATCGGAAGCCAAAACATACTTAACTTCGAGGTCGGGCTTGATCTGATGACGAGCGATGTCCACTTTTCCGGCTCGCGTTTCTTTCATGTACAGCTCTAGCTCCCAGCCGCCCGACGGATCGGCGATCGTCATCAAGACCTGCCCCGGTTCGACCGTTCGATTCGCCAACGACTCTTCGACGTCCCAGGAGAGCATCACTTGGCCGCTGATTGGTGCCGTAATCTTGAGCAGTTCCTTCTTCTTGAGCAGCAACCCACGCTGGAGTTCAAGGCTTTCGATCCGAGCTTTCAATTCAAGTTCTTGCCCGCCCAAGCGAACCTTTTCGTCTTCGGTTAGATTCGAAGTTCCGCTGCGGCGCTGTGCGTTCTTGGCCGAAAGCAACTGCTCCTGGGTCGTCAGAAGCTGGCCGAGGACTTCTTGAAGTTGTACCTCTAAGTCCGTGTTCTGCAGTGTCACTAACAAATCACCCGCTTGGACGATCTTCTGATCCTCGACGTGGACCTTGGTCACGATTCCAGACACCGCCACAAAGACATCTTGCTTGACGGTGGGTTCCAGCGAGCCCTTGGCCTTCAGATAGAAGTCCTTCTTGACGAACGTCAGAATGCAGAGTGCAAGCAGCACGAGGCCGGCAATCGTCAACGTCTTTGGCAGCGTCCGAGCCCGCACGATCCAGGCCGCTCTCCCGAGGGTCCGCCACACGGGCATGAGGAACAGGTTGCTGTGATCCATCGAGTTCGCCAACGCGCGGGCGCTGTGCTCGTAGACAAGATCCATGCGTGGAGCCACAAGGTTGCGAGGAAGTTCCGTTTCGATTTGCTCGATGATTAACGCTCCAATCACCTCGCCCAGATGGTCTGTATCGCGTTCGACGTGCCCGGTCGAGGCCTGATGAACGGAATCGACGGTTGCCGGCCGACGCAATGGCAAGACGGTCATCGACTTGGCGTACGATTCGTCAACGTACCGCTCGATCGCCTCTTCGATCTGCGGTGGCAGATCCTCGGTCGAACCCTCGTACCACAGCGGCTCGCCGGTTGCGACAACTTTCGTCGCCAAGTTGCCCAGCGCCGCTACGATGTTCGAACGGTTCTCCATTGTGTCTTGGCCGCTGACCGCTTCGATGTAACACTTGCGCCCACGATTGATCGCGACGCTCACTCGATCACAGCCAATCAAGCGCCGGCCTTCGTTCGCCACTGCGTAAGCCGTTTCGCGAAGGTTCAAGCTCTCATGGATCTGGCGTGAAAATTGATCAGCCTGGGCCCACAGCGAAGTCTTGTCACTGAACTGACGAAGCTTTTGTGTCTTGAGCCATTCGCCTGCCAACTCGGACATCTGCTCCATGAACCGAAGGTAGCCGCGTTGCGTCGCCGGCGGCGAATCCGGGCGTTGGAAGATTTCGATGATCCCTTCGACTTTGCCGTCGTTGCGAAGAGGCGACAGAACGATCAAGTAACGTGTTGGGTTGCCGCCGGAGTTCTCGTCGACCGACCCGGACAGCGGCGGGAACAAGTTGCCTTCGGCACTGGTGATGACTTGGTTCAGCAGACGCAAGTGCCGGCCGGCGTCTTCAGACGACGAATCGAGCAGCGTTTGGCTGAGATTGATTTGGTAAGCCAACTGAAGCCGGCGGCCTTCCTCGACCAACCAGACGGCTCCGCCCACGGCCGCGAGTGCCGAGACAACCCGTTGCAAAAAGGCCGCGTAGTATTGTTCGGCACCGAGGTCGCTCTTGGAGAGCTGCGAGATCTCGCTCACCAAGCTGCGGATCTGTTGCTTGGTCTGTTCGATCGTTTCGGCATTGACGGACGACTGTTCAGAAGACATGGCTACCGTGATCCTGCCAGAGAGAAGAGAAAGAGATACAGCGATGACGTAAATCGGAGCGGAGAAAAAGATGAGCCCCACCCCTCATGAATTCCACTGTATTTATGCCGCTTCGCGACACAACGATTTACCAGGACTCGCCGCAACGATTCTTGGAAAGTCGCTGAGAATTTAGCGTCTATGTCGATTATTCGAGCATCCACATCTTGGCCCTCGAACGGACTTGCCATGTCAATCGATCCTGTTCATACTTTACGTATAACCGTTAATTCATACTTTAAGTATAAACATCATTCACGTCAAGCAATTTGCTTCTGAACGTCAAGACCATTGCCGGAATCGCCAATTGCTAGACGGATCGGCCGAATCCCGGTTCAATGCGACGTAGGGATCAACGCATGAAAAGCAACCACCGCCATCGGCCACTCGCCTTCGAACAGCTCGAGTCGAAGGCTGCTCCCAGTTCTATTCTGCTGGTCTTTTCGGGAGGCGATGCCAACACGGAGTTGGTCGAAGTTTCAACCAGCTCCCAAGTAACTCACTCGCCTCAACTCAGCGACTACCGACACGAAACTGATCAGATCTTGCGGTTCATCGCCGAAAACACGACCGGCGGCGAGCAAGCACATCGTCCCGCGACACTTCCAACGATCGCTCAGTGCGCAGCTGCGGACGAGATGATGGGCTTAGTCGCAGGTGGAGCGAACGGTTTCTTTGTTCTTGGCTTCTACGATGACGGAACCGAATTATAGTGAAACCTATGGCAGGCACCGCAATACTCAACGAAATACTGGACGGGATCGCGCCGTCGCATCGCCAGGCGTTTCGTCGTGATTACGAAGCAATTCGCCAGTTACCTGGGGCTCCGACTGACCTCCAGGAGTTTTTGGACGACTTTCTCGATCACTGCCATCGACTGTATGCAGCTACCGCGGGAGCGATCTGGTTCCGAGGCCCCAATGGCGGCCCGCTTTCGATGAAGTCGTCAGTTGGCTTCGAGCGGCTGGGGTTGGACAACGGACACGAACACGATCACCTCGAACTCCTTCGATACGCCATGTCGCAGAACAAGGCGTTCGTGGTCAAACCCTATTCGGCTCCCGCACGGGACACGGATGTCGGCAACCCGACGGATTCTTTCGTGGTCGTGGCCCCCATCGAACACGGCGGGAAGCAACTTGGAATTGTCGAGCTGTTCCTGGGACCGACGCCTCGGCGAGGCAAAACGAACTCAGAACGCAATCACTACGCGATGTGGCTCGATCACCTGGTCCGTTACCTTTGCCAAGGGGTCGAGTTGCGGTTTCTCGGCAGCTCCGCGCCGCTGCAACCCGCGTTGGTCAACCTGTTCGCTGCGAAAGCCGAGATTGAAGGCTACAAGGAAGCCATCCGCCGATCGCTGGAAGTGACGTTGAACAGCTACGCCGGCATGAGTTTTGGCTCGCTGCGGAACAACCAGACCTTCATGCGGAGTGTCCACGAGTTGCTTGAGGAGAACGGCCTGCGAATCGCCTGTGCCGAATGTGGCGCCCCGTCGATCTTGCGCTGCCAGTCGGCCGGTAATTCAAAAACCGGGGTGTTCTTGTACGACCACTATCTCGAAACCGGTCGCACCTTTCACGGCGGACCGTCGACGTTCCCGGCTGTAAAGCTCGTCGCTAAACCGCCTCGACGGAGATCTGTGTAGGGAAGAGAGGTCAGAGGTCAGGATTGTTCTGACTTCTGACCTCTGACCTCTGCCTTCTGACCTCTGCCTTCTGACCCCTGCCTCAATCCGGCGTATCAAGATAAGGATCTTGCCCCATTTCACGCTGCACCTTCTTGCGCTCTTTCTCGTGGTGCAAGAGAATCATGCGGTCTCGGAAGTGTTTCTTCTCGACCTTCCGTTGCGCTTTTCGGGGCAGTCGGGCATGTTGGTGGAGATCGCCGCCGGCTTCGCCAAGTTGCTTTATTTTCTTGGCTTGATCAGGCCCGAGCCCACTGAGCAGGATATCGTCGTCTAGCGCGAGATACTGGCGTACGGTACCCGGATCGCCCTGGCGGCCGCAGCGGCCGACCAGCTGCCGATCGATACGGGCGGAATCGTGAAGCTCCGTACAGATAACGAGCAAACCACCCTTTTCGGCAACGCCTTCGCCGAGTTTGATATCCGTTCCGCGTCCTGCCATGTTCGTGGCGACCGTAATCTTGCCGTGCTGACCGGCCAGCGCTACGATCTCTGCTTCACGCTCGACTTCGTTCGCGTTGAGGACCTGATGTTCCAGCCCTGCCTCCGTGAGCAGCGACGAGAGTAGTTCCGACTTGTCGATGGAGCGTGTTCCGATCAGCACCGGGCGCCCCGCGGCATTGATCTCCTTGACTTCGTCAACGATCGCGCGAAACTTCTCGTCCGTGTTACGAAAGACACGATCCGGCAGCACCTTCCGCTGGGGTGGCCGGTTTGTTGGCATCGGGATGACACGTGTTCTGTAGATCTTCAGCACTTCGCGAGCCGAACTACGAGCGGTTCCCGTCATGCCAGCCAGGTTCTGGTATCGCAAGAACAGATCCTGCACGGTGATCCGTGCGGCCTGGCCCGTCGGCACCGTAACTTCGATCTTTTCTTTTGCTTCCAGTGCTTGGTGAATCCCGTCGCGCCACTTGCGCCCTTCGGCCAACCGCCCCGTGAATTCGTCAACGATCACAATCTCGCCTTCCTGCACGACATACTGCCGATCAAGATGAAAGTCGCGGTTCACTTTGATCGCCCGTTCGATGTATTGATACAGATCAATCAAGCCAACGGAACGCAGAATGTCGGGTTGGGGCAAGGCACGAACGAGCTGGCGGCCCTCCGCGGTCAGTTCCACTTTCTTCGTGTCATCGTCGACCTCGTGATGCACGTCCTCCTCGAAGCGAGGCGAGTGCTCCGCGGCCCACTTGTAGGTCGCTTCGACCTGCTCGCGGATCTGGTCTCCCAACGAACCGATGATCAACGGCGTTCGCGCCTCGTCGATCAAGATGCTGTCCGCTTCGTCAACCAGACAGAAATAGGACGAGCGTTGAACCGGCTTATCGCCCTCGCCCTCCAAGCGATGCTCGCTCATCCCGACGACAAAATCTTCCTGGCGAAAACCAAGTCGCCGCAGCAACAGTCGATCGCGTAAGAAATCAAAACCGAATTCCTTCGCCGTGCCATACGTGATGTCACACGCATAGGCCTCGCGGCGTTGGTCTGGCGTGTCCTTCGTCTGAATCACACCGACTGACAAGCCGAGCAACTCGTACAGCGGACGCATCCACTCGGCGTCGCGGGCCGCCAGGTAGTCATTCACGGTCGCGAGATGCGCTCCCTTGCCGGCGAGTGCATGCAGATAAAGTGGCAGCGTTGCTGTCAGGGTCTTTCCTTCTCCTGTCTGCATCTCGGCGATGGAACCT
Organism: Planctomycetota bacterium; assembly: GCA_027622275.1. Lineage (GTDB taxonomy): Bacteria > Planctomycetota > Planctomycetia > Pirellulales > Pirellulaceae. The sequence goes on from JAQBZB010000007.1 coordinate 79,257, forward strand.
TTCACTAAAGCAACACCACCAAGGATTTGCACGTCGAAGTGACGCATCTGCAGCGTGCGGCGTCCGGCCTCGCGGACTAGCGCAAAAGCCTCGGGCATAACCTGCTCGATCCGGTCGCCGCTCTTGATGCGATAACGAACCGAGAGGCTCCGTTTTCGCAGCTGCTGGTCGTTGTCGTGCTGGACCGTCGACTCGAGTGCATTGACTTGGTCGAGCATCTTGCTCCAGTGTGCAACGCGGCGATTAACGGGCCCGCCCACCCATGAAAGCAACTTCGCGACGCTGCCACTGGGGATTCTGTTCGCCATCATCTCTCGGTGCCTGCTCGGTGACGAATTTGTCGGTTTAGAAACTGTGGACGAACTAACTCCTGGACGGCGATTTGGGAGGGCGATTTGGGAGGGCGAGGCTCCCGCCGAGCCTTTCCCCG